>LJZT01000008.1 GCA_001314905.1 Phormidium sp. OSCR | reverse complement strand
TTTAGGATATTTCTGGGACAGAAACTCGATGTAGTCTAAAATCTGTTGCTGTTGCGTCTCGGGTAAGTCTTGGAGTTTCTCCAGAATCGTCTCAGAGAGGGAATTGCTGGTATTAGTGGTGGAGGGGGTCATGGGAAACCTCGAACGCCTACGCTGATAGTCTAGCAAAGCTCAATCTGCGCTGAGGGTTGGGGGTGTGGGCGATCTTAAGTTCCTTGTCTGGCAGGTTAAGACCGGTCTGGGTCTAGAACCAACCGAGCAACTGACCTATAATGGAGAAATTAGATTTTCCTCACCTCAAGTTCCTGCCATGTTTCAAGTCCTTTATGTCTTAATTAAGGCAATTGAGCCATTTTTAGTGCCAATTTGTTTTATTAGTGCTTGGGCGATCGTCTTCATGATTTTAGGAAATTTTCTGGCGGCGATCCGCAGTAGCCACCAGCGGGCCAAAGTGATGCACCAGATTCCCTGTGCCAATTGCGCCTATTTTACCAACGATCATCGCCTCAAATGTCCACTGCATCCCATGACCGCATCTTCGGAAGAAGCAATTGGCTGTAGCGATTATGAATCGACGCGGCCGGCGTTCCTGGATCAATTAGGCTAAAATGTTGACCTCTGCCATCCTACGTGACCCTCCCCAGATACCGCTTCAGACCTCGATCGGGGAGGCGATCGCCCTGATGAAGAAATCCCAGACCATCGAGGGAGATGCTGGAGTCCTAGTGGTGATGGCCCAAAGTCCAGAACCCGAACCCCTGGGCCTATTAACCCCGGATCGGATTGTCGCACAACTAGCGGCGACTCCTTCTTTGGACTATCCCCTTGAGCCGAACTACCTAACCCCCATTGTCGGCTTACCTGAATCCCGATATCAGGATATCGAAGAGGTGCAACAGCTCTTTCAGGAGCATCAAGTCCCCTATCTGCTGCTAGTTGATAAGGCGGGGGAAATTACGGGCCTGCTGAGTCGTCAGCGACTGCGATCGCTCCTGTTCCCAGACTCAGGACTATACTCAGATATCTGCGATAACTTAACCCCCTTCTTTGAAACCTCCTTAAACCTCCTCTCCATCGTTGATCGTCAAGGGCGATTTTATCGGGTTAATCCCGCCTGGGAGACGGTTCTCGGATATTCCCGCAGTAGCCT
Organism: Phormidium sp. OSCR; assembly: GCA_001314905.1. Classification (GTDB taxonomy): domain Bacteria; phylum Cyanobacteriota; class Cyanobacteriia; order Cyanobacteriales; family Geitlerinemataceae; genus Sodalinema. Next base: position 76,372 of record LJZT01000008.1, on the reverse strand, counting down.
ATTGGGTCAACCGTTCCTCAACTTCGTCCATCCCGAGGATCACGAGGCCACTCTAGCCGCTATGGCCCAACTCAACCAGGGACAAGCCGTGGAGGGATTTGTCAATCGCTATCGTGACCAACAGGGCGACTATCACCAGGTCGAGTGGTATTCTCAACCCTATGGCGACTTTATCTACGCCAACGCCCGAGATATTACCTCCCGTAAACAACTCGAACGGGACTTGCAAAAATGGCAACTTCATCTACAAGCCGCCCAACGCATCGCTCATCTCGGGAGTTGGGAATTTGACGCCACCACCGGCGAGATTACCTGGTCCGAGGAGGTCTTTCGCATTTTAGGCCAGGATATGGCCCTCGGCCCGCCGGACTATGAAAAACTCTTACAAATCTATCACCCTGACGATCGCCCCGAACATGATCGGCTGGTTCAAGTGGCCTTGCAAAAGGGAGAACCCTATGATCTAGAATGTCGCGTTCTCCATGACGATGGCCATCTCTCCTATATTCAGGCCCGAGGAGAACCGGGGTTGGATGAAAATGGCCAAGTCGTGAACATTATGGGGACGATTTTGGATATCACCGAGCGCAAACAGCAAGAACTACATCTACTGAAAACCACCGCTCAACTCGAAGCCTCCAATCGGGAACTCGAAGCCTTCGCCTACTCCGTCTCCCATGACTTACGCGCACCCTTACGGGCCATTGACGGCTTTAGTCAGGCCTTAATCGAAGACTACGGCGCAAGCCTTGATGCAGAGGCTCAGGATTACTTTAAACGGATTCGCCGCAATGTCAGCCGCATGAGTCAGCTAATTGATGATCTCCTGCGTCTATCTCGCGTCTCCCGAGTCGCCATTGAGCCGCAAGTAGTGAATCTCTCGCATCTGGCCCAGGAAATCGCCGCCGAGTTACAGGAGAGGGAACCCGAGCATTCTATCACCTTAGAGATTGCGCCCCAGTTGACGCTCAACGCAGACCCCTCCTTGATGGAGATGATGTTAACCAATCTCTTAGAAAACGCCTGGAAATTTACCCGTTATCAACCTCAAGCCCAGATTGAGCTGGGGCGAGGTTCCTCACTCCAAGAGACTCTAAAAACAACCCCCGAGCGGGTTCAGGGAACCCCCCCTCGCCGAAGCCGTAGACAGGCTCAATCCTCGCCTTTTAGATGCACCAGTTTATTTTCTACGCGATAATGGAGCTGGCTTTGATATGAAGTACAGTAAAATGCTATTCGGGGTCTTCCAGCGTCTCCATGATACCCAAGAATTTCCAGGAACCGGCATCGGCTTAGCCACGGTTCAACGGATTGTTCAACGTCATGGCGGACTAATTTGGGCTCAGGGTCAAGTCGGTCAAGGGGCAACCTTTTACTTTGTCATCCCTTGAAGAGTCTTTGACTGAATTTAAGCACCATCAGCCCGGATCTAACCCCGACTAACTATCGAAAATTCCAAGCCATTTATGACCCCATCAATGCGCCCTGTTCTCCTAGTGGAAGATAACCCCGATGATGAGCAGTTGACCTTACGCTCTCTACGGAAATCGAACATTGCCAATCCGGTTTTGATTGCCCGGAATGGAGAAGAAGCCTTAACCATTCTCTCTGAACTAAAGCTATTACCAGCCGTCGTTCTACTCGATTTAAAGTTACCCAAATTAGACGGGTTTGAAGTGCTGCGACAGATTCGTACTAGCCCAAAATTAAAAAGTTTACCCGTCGTTATTTTGACCTCATCAAGTGAAGATCGTGATATTATCGAGAGCTATGATTCTGGAGCCAATAGCTATGTGCGAAAGCCTGTAGATTTTACACAGTTTGTTGAAGCTGTTTCTCAATTAGGGTTATATTGGACTCTCGTCAATAATTCGCCTCCGTAATCCAAAGAAAACGAGTTAGTTAACGATAGGTTAATGATGATGAACAACGTTCTTAAATTTATCTTAATCGAAGATTCAGATGATGATGCAATGTTGCTGACTCGTGCCTTGAAACGAGAAGGTTTTGAACTGGACTATCAACAAATCCAAACTGCTGAAGCATTACGCCAAGCCTTACAAGATTCGTCCTGGGATTTGATTATTTCGGATTATCATCTGCCGGGATTTGAAGCCCCCGAAGCCCTGCAAATCCTCAAGGAATCTGACGTAGATCTTCCCTTTATTGTTGTCTCTGGAACCATTGGCGAAAAAACTGCTGTGGGTATTGTGAAAGCAGGGGCCAATGATTACATCATGAAGGGCAATTTGACTCGCTTGGCGGAGGCGATTCGCCGCGAAATTCGTGAGGGACAAATTCGAGTTGAACGTCGCAAATCCGAACAAGCACTCTGGAAAAGTGAGGCGAGAAATCGTGCTATTTTAGCGGCTATTCCTGATTTAATGTTTCGGGTAAAACCTGATGGAATGTATCGAGCCGTCGTCAGCAATGAGCCGACCGTAAAACAGCCCGCAGACCCCCTGAACCGACAAGGACAGACCCTTGAGGCTGTGTTACCTGAGCATTTAGCGCAACAGACCCGCAGAGTGATTCAGCAGGCCTTAGATACCGGGGAATTACAGGTTTTTGAACAAAGTTTTACAATCGAGTCAGGACTGGTAGAGGAAGAGGTACGGGTCATAAAAAATGGTCCAGAGGAAGTTTTGTTGATGGTTCGGGATATTCGCGATCGCCAAGCCGCGTTACGGGAACGCCAACGCAGTCAAGAACACCTACATCGCCTCAACCAAAAACTCGAAGAAACCATCAATCAGCGCACTCAAGAATTACGAAAGCGAGAAGCTCAGTTGCAGGAGCTGTCCAATCGCTTAACCATGGCCCTCGAATCAGCTTCAATTGGCTGTTGGGAAGCAAACCTCAGAGATGGCTCCTGCATTTGGGATCAACGAATGTATGAGATCTATGGGATTCAACCCGGAACCCTCGTTGACTACGCGATGTGGCTTCAATCGGTTCATCCCGACGATCGCCCCATGTTAGAACGGGAAACCCAATTGATGTTAGAGAAAGATGAGGATAGCCACCTGGAGTTCCGCATTTGTTTACCGGATGGCACCGTTCGCACCCTAAAAAGCTCGGCTCGGGTACGACGAGATGAGGCGGGGGAACCGTTGAGTCTGGTGGGGATTAACTTAGATATCACCGATCGCAAACGCTCGGAATTAGCCCTCAAAGAGAGTGAAGAAAAGTTCCGACAACTGGCTGAAGCCATTGATGCGGTGTTCTGGATTGTCGATCTCATGAGTGGTTCTCACGTCTATGTCAGTCCCGCCTATGAACGCATCTGGGGATATCCCATTGAGGAACTTCATGAAAACCCCAATGCTTGGCTAGAACATCTGCACCCAGAGGATCGTCCTCGTATTGAAGCGACTCCAGCCGAAGAGATTTTCGAGGAGTATAACGAGGAGTACCGCATTATACGTTCTGATGGAGAAGTTCGCTGGATTCGCGATCGCGCCTTTGCCATTAAAAACGAACAAGGACAAGTCTATCGCGTTGCTGGTATCGCCGAGGATATCAGCGATCGCAAACAAACCGAGGCGCAACTGCAACAAAGCAACGAACAACTGCTGCGAGCTACGCGCCTCAAAGACGAGTTTCTGGCCAGCATGAGTCATGAACTACGCACCCCCCTCAACGCCATTTTAGGCATGACCGAAGCCCTCCAAGAAGACGTTTTCGGTTCCGTCAGTGACTCCCAACGCCAAGCTCTACAAACCATCGACAGCAGTGGCGGTCATCTGTTGGCCTTAATTAATGATATTTTAGATGTGGCTAAAATTGAATCGGGTCAAGTTGAACTGAATCTCTCCGCCACGGCGATCGCTCCCCTCTGTGAAGCAAGTCTCAAGTTTATTAAACAACAGGCCGTCAACAAAAAAATTGAGCTTCAACTTGACCTGTCTCCGACGCTCCCGGATCTTCTCCTCGATGAACGGCGAATGCGTCAAGTCCTGATTAACTTACTCAATAATGCGGTTAAATTCACCCCGGAGGGAGGGCGCATTTGTCTGAAGGTTGAAGCCCTATTTGCCGAGGAGGCTCCCTCGGAAACCGCCCCCATCACGGGAGTTCGTTGGTCCGTCGAAGATACTGGAATTGGCATTGCGCCCGAGAATCTCCCCAAACTCTTTCAACCCTTTATTCAAATTGACAGTGCCTTAAATCGTCAGTTTGAAGGAACCGGATTGGGATTGTCTCTCGTTAAGCGCCTGGTGGAACTTCATGGCGGTGAGGTGGGGGTTAGCAGCCAACTGGGGGTTGGCAGTTGTTTCACGGTGATGCTTCCGGTAACCACTCCTAGCCGCTCCCAAGTTCTCAGCCCATCTCCCGGTTTGCAGGACGTAGAGCCTGAACCTGAACCCCAATCCTCTCCCTTAATTTTATTGGCTGAAGATAACTTAGCAAATATTCAAACCTTATCGAGTTATTTAACCGCCAAAGGCTATGAATTAATTTTAGCCAAAGATGGTGTTGAAGCCATAGATCAGGCGCAAGAGCAACAGCCTGATTTGATTCTTATGGATATTCAAATGCCGGGGATGGATGGATTGGAAGCTATGGAGCGGATTCGTCAAGAACCCTGGGGGGCTGATGTTCCCATCATTGCCCTAACCGCTCTAGCCATGGAATCGGATCAGCAGCGATGTTTGCAGGCGGGTGCTGATGATTATCTGAGTAAACCGGTGAAGCTCAAACACCTTGTGACGCGCATTGAGGAGCTGTTGAACCGGTCTAGTATTCAGGTGTAATGGGGAACTATTTAGCTAAAATTACGTAGACTCCTTAAATCTTGATGGGTGAAGACCGCGAAACTACCGAGCCGTAGACCTAGAGCCACTTTTTGGACAAATTCGGGCGTAATTGCGGTGAATATCCAGCCAAGAATTCTCTCATGTGTAGGCGATTCCCCTAAAAACTTGGCTATAATAGCCCTGGTTGGGGAGCAGTTGAGATCCAGCTAATCGCTTAGTTGAAGAAGAAAAGTTATCTCATGGACGTCAGCTCTGGGTCTGCAATTCTAAGAAATCCTAATATCTTGGGTTGCCAAGTCACTCTTAAAGAGGCGATCGCCCAGGTGCGGGGTATAACCCCCCAGAATTCTCCAAAGGTCAGTCAAAACACCCTTAAAGACCCAGATTCAGACTGTTGGGTGGTGATGGAGGGCGATCGCCCCCTCGGCGTTCTCAACGAAGGGGATCTACTACGGGGAATCATCCAAGCACAAGGGGAAGACCCTCCGATTCGGGAGTTGATAACTCAACAGCCCTTGTTTCTGCAAGAATCAGACTGTGAGGATATCTGGAGTCTCTGTCAGCAGCTACAGCAAGAGCGAATCAACTATGCCGTCGTGGTGGATGAGACAGAGCGGCTGCGGGGCCTGATCACCGCTAAGAGTTTACTGAAAGCCCTCTGTCAGAATCGAGAGGCTAAGCGCCAACTCGATCAATTACTCGAAGAGAGTGAAACCCGTTTCCGTCGCGTTTTCGAGGCGAACATTGTTGGCATGATGTTTACCGACTTTAGCGGTCAAATTAGCGACGCCAACGATTGCTTTTTGCAGATGTTGGGCTATTCCCGAGGGGATCTGCAACAGGGACGCTTAAACTGGGCCGAGATCACCCCCCCGGAGTACCGAGATTTAGATCTCCAGGCCATGGAGGCCCTAGAAAAATTCGGTAGCGTTCAACCTTGGGAAAAAGTCTATCGTCACCGGGATGGCCATCCAGTCTGGGTGTTGGTGGGAGTTGCCCTATTATCCCCGGAACAGGGCAGTTGCGTCTGTGTGGTGGTGGATATTAGCGATCGCAAACAGAGCGAAACCACCCTGAAGCGACAACTGGTAGCCATGGAAACGGCCATTGATGGGATTGCCATTCTTCAAGACCATCATTACATCTACCTCAACGGCGCTCATTGTCAGATTTTTGGCTATGATTCCCCCTCAGAACTGCTCGGCCAGACCTGGCACCACTTATTTATGCCCGAGGAACTCCCCCGGGCAAACCAGGAGATTTTTCCCCAATTGTATCGGGATGGGGTTTGGCAAGGAGAAAGCCAAGGACGACGCCAAGATGGTAGTTCCTTTCCCGTAGAAATATCTCTGTCTCAGACCGATGAAGGGTTATTGATTTGTGTCTGTCGGGATATTACCGAGCGCAAAACTACAGAACAAAACCTACGGGATAGTGAAGAAAAGTTCCGACAATTAGCAGACGTCGTCGATGCGGTGTTTTGGATTGTCCATTGCGATCGCCGCGATCGCATTTATATTAGCCCCGGCTATGAACGCATTTGGCAACGACCTCAACAGGAGCTATTTATTACTCCAGAAACCTGGGCGGCGAGTCTGCATCCGGGCGATCGCGATCGGGTTTTGGCCGCCATTCCTAAACAACTTCAGGGGCAATATGACGAAGAATATCGCATCCTGCGCCCCGACGGTGAAATTCGCTGGATTCGCGATCGCGCCTTCCCCATTCTAAACGAACAGGGACAAGCCTATCGCATCGCCGGCATTGCCGAAGATATCACCGATCTCAAACAAGCTGAGCAAGAGAATCAACAACTCTTGCAACAACTGACGGCCTTTAAATTAGCCCTCGATGAATCGGCCATTGTGGCCATTACTGATGCCGATGGAGTCATCACCTATGCCAATGACCGGTTTTTAGACATTTCCGGCTATCGCTGCGAGGAACTCCTCGGTAAAACCCATCGCTTAGTCAATTCTGGGTATCATCCCCCGTCCTTTTTTAAAGACTTGTGGTCAACTATTTTACGAGGGGAGGTTTGGCGCGGCGAGGTTTGTAACCGTGCCAAAGATGGTTCTCTCTATTGGGTCGATAGTACCATCGTCCCCTTTTTAGATGGCCAAAAGAAGCCCGTTCAATTTTTAGCGGTTCGCTTCAACATCACCGGCCGTAAAACTGCCGAACTCGCCTTGAAAAGTAGCAATGCACTCCTCTCTACCATTAGCCAAGCTCAAGCCCAATTTATTACCGCCACCAATCGCTTAATCATCTTTGAACAATTGCTGGCACAACTGTTAGACCTCACCGAGAGTCAATATGGCTTTATTGGTGAAGTGCTGTTTCGGGATGATGGTAGTGCCTACCTCGACGAAACCCTCTTCAAAATCAGTGGTACTCCTTATCTGAGAACCCATAGTATCACCAATGTAGCTTGGGATGCGACGACTCGCCAATTCTATGACGACAACTATGAGCAGGGTATGGAGTTCGAGAATATGAATACTCTGTTTGGGGCAGTTGTTATGACCGGAAAACCCGTCATTTCTAACTCCCCAACCACGGACTCACGCCGAGGAGGAACCCCCGAGGGACATCCCCCCTTAAACTCCTTTTTAGGACTGCCGTTTTTCCAAGGTGAGACCTTAATGGGTATCGTCGGCATTGCCAACCGAGTGGGGGGCTATAATCAACAAATCATCGACTATCTCGCCCCCTTTCTCGTCACCTGTAGTAATCTTATTGAAGGCTATCGCATCGATGGCAAACGCAGGCAGGCCGAAGAACGGTTGTCTTATACCAATGAACAACTGATTCGGGCCACTCGCTTAAAAGACGAGTTTCTCGCCAATATGAGCCATGAACTGCGCACGCCTCTCAATGCCATTTTGGGTATGACGGAAGCCTTGCAAGATGAGGTGTTTGGAGATATCAATGATAAACAACGGCGGGCATTAGAGACCGTTGAACGGAGTGGTACTCACTTATTACAGTTAATTAATGATATTTTAGATGTTGCTAAAATTGAATCCGGGCAAATAGAATTAGATTGCGCCCCAACTCCTATTAAACATCTCTGTGAATCCAGCTTAGCTTTTGTGCAGCAACAGGCCTTAAAAAAGGGCATTCAGTTACGCTTAGACTTACCCATTCACCTGTCAGCGGTGATTCTCGATGAACGGCGCATTCGTCAGGTATTACTCAATTTACTTAATAATGCCGTCAAATTCACCCTAGACGGAGGAGAGATTCGCCTGACGGTGACGGAACTTCCTGCAGAAGCCTCTGAGGAAACGGCCACACTTCGTTTTGCAGTTCAGGATACTGGAATTGGCATTTCTCCAGAGAATATCCAGAAACTCTTTAAACCCTTTGTCCAAATTGATAGTGCTTTAAATCGGCAATATGACGGAACGGGTTTAGGGCTGGCATTAGTGAAACGAATTGTCGAGCTACATCAGGGTCAGGTTAACTTAACCAGTGAGGTCGGAGTCGGCAGTTGTTTTAGCTTTACTTTACCCTATCGTCGGGTCAATCAAGCCGATTCGTTGACCCCTTCTCCCACCCCCTCGACGGTTGAAATTGTCTCGTCAGTTGAGTCATCTCCTCTAGTTTTAGTTGCTGAAGATAATGAAGCCAGTCTCAATACCTTAGCCAGTTATCTAACAGTTAAAGGCTATCGGCTGCTGACGGCTAAAAATGGAACTGAAGCGGTGCAGTTAGCCACCTCTGAACGACCGAATATCATCCTGATGGATATTCAAATGCCGGGAATGGATGGTCTGGAAGCGACGCAACTGATTCGCCAAAACCCAGACTTAGAGGGAGTTCCCATCTTAGCGTTAACCGCGTTAGCGATGGAGGGCGATCGCGATCGCTGTTTGGCCGCAGGGGCAACAGATTACGTGACAAAACCTGTTAAACTAAGAGAGTTGGTTCAACAAATTGAACGGATATTAGTCGACTCTAACTTTGAATAAAATTTGTCTAGGAGATGCCAAATGACTGCTAAGATTCTTGTTATTGATGATGAACCGGATAACTTTGATGTAGTTGATGCCTTATTGAGTCAGGAAGACTATCAGTTAGACTATGCTGCTAATGGCTTAGATGCGATCGCCGCTCTGGAGGGGTATAATCCTGACTTAATCCTTTTGGATGTGATGATGCCTGATGTGGATGGCGTTGAAATTTGTAGGCGCTTAAAAAGGATGCCCAAGTGGCGTGCTATACCCATTATTATGGTCACAGCAATTAGTTCTAAAGATAATTTAGCCCGTTGTTTAGGGGCGGGAGCCGATGACTTTATTGGTAAGCCCGTTAATGGCTTAGAATTACGGGCTAGAGTCAAGTCAATGTTGAGGCTGAAGCATCAGTATGATGAGCTGCAAGGTTTACTACAATTGCGAGAAGACCTTGTTAAAATGATTCTCCATGACGTTCGCAATCCCCTCAGTGGCCTGTTGCTCGGCTTAGAACTCCTCCGCAGTCCTAACTATCCTGAAGCCAAACGCCTACATCGCCTCGAAACGGTCTATTCTCTGGCGAAGTCGGTGCAAACCATTGTCGAGGACTTGTTACAAGTCACCTTAACCGAATCAGGACAACTGAGTTTGAACTATGATTTAGTCGACTTAGGGGCGTTAGTGCAATCTTGTTTAACCCGATTTGAGGCGATCGCAGGTCAGAAAAACCTCACTCTGGTGAGTCAACCTCCTAAAACTCCGCTGACCGGAATTGAGCTGGATGCGGCTCTATTTCAGCGGGTGTTAGATAACCTGATCTCGAATGCCATTAAGTTCTCCCCCCCAAACACTAAAATCACTTTGGCGGTGGCGGAGTTAAGCCCAGAACAGCTCCAAATTGAGGTCATGGATTTGGGGCCAGGGGTTCCCGAGGAGTTACGGGACAAGATCTTTGAGAAGTATGAAATTGGAACCATGATGGCTAATATCTCTCAAATTGGCTTAGGCTTAGCCTTCTGTAAAATGGTGGTTGAAGCACATCAGGGAACGATTCAAGTGCATCCCCATCCCACTCAGGGATCCGTTTTCCAGATTACCCTTCCCCGGCGAGTTTCCCGCAACTCGTCCCCTAAACTATCTCTGACGAGTCCATAACCGTCAACAGGCGATCGACAATATGCTGCCAGGTGAAGCCCTGTTGCACCCACTCTGGGGCTGTGCGTCGCGCCTGTTCGATGAAACTGGGGGTTTCGATGAGTTGGCTCATTAAGGCCACTGTATGCTCTAAACTCGGATGCAGATAATCCCGGATTTCGTGGTCCCATTCCACCTGTTTCAGTTCACTGTCAATGTAGCGGGTGAAACGGCGATCGGTAAAATCATCCGTTGAGCCGCCTTTGGTGCAGAGAATTGGCAACCCGGAAGCAGCAGCTTCCAAAACGGGCATATTAAACCCTTCTGCCAGATAAGGGGAAATATAAGCATCACAGGTTTGATAGAGTTGGGCCAACTCCTGAGTCGAGAGACTGCGGCCAATATAGGCTAAGCGAGGAATCACGCGATCGCGCTCCTGGGGCGTTAACATCTCATTGAGGCCTTCGAGGACAAACGTACGAGAGTTGCGAATCGCATCACTGCCTTTCAAGACTAACCGAGCCTGGGGATAGCGGTGTGTCACCTCAGCAAAGGCTTTGAGCAGCATTCGTAGGCCCTTATTCCAAGTCATCACCCCGATATTGAGAAAGGCAAAACACCCCTCAAGCTGCGACTGTTGCCGCCAGCGTTGCCGTTGGGCCGCCGTCGCCGGGTGAAATACGGCGGTATCCACCCCATGGGGAACCACTCGCACCCGTTCGGGAACCGCACCCGCTCGCAGAAAGCCATCACGGGACCAATGGGAAGGGGTAATAATCACTGTTTCGGAGTCTTGATGAGCCTGAGCAAAATCCTCAATTCCCATCATTTTTAGCATGGCTTGTTGCACAATCCGCCATTCTGTTGTGCCAAAAACATAGGTTCTGCGGGAGTCTGAGTCTGAGAGATCATAGGGCATCACCATCCGTAGGGTGGCATCAGCCTGTAAATACAAGGGTGGGGGCGGAATTTGTCGCAACTGCTGTTCCTCGTCCGCTGTAAACAGTCCTGATTGCGGTTTCCAGGTTTGATCTAAATAGGGCAAGTCCCGATGAAAGACCTGTATCTGAGGACGGCGTAGAAATTCTAAGAGTTGATGTTGATTGGCCACTGCAAAGGAGTGATGGACAAAACGCCAGCCTTCTACCACAAGTTTCATGATTTGTCAAGTTATTTCAAGATGGAATGAATGGGGAGCCGGAGGACATCCAGTTTGACATCCTCCGTCCTCCTGTCATGGCTGAAGCCGTGACAGGCACTCTAGGCGGCTCTGCCACCTGGGTCAACTCAATGCTTCTCAAGGCTTTCGGGGATTGTATGGTATAGTAACTCCAGGGTTAGGGTCAATCCTATCCTCCCAGCAACGCACCATCTTGGGTGTGAGAAAGTCGGATGATTCTCTCGACGATCGCGAGGCAACGATTGAGGTTGACTCACGCGGTAGTGTCAGCTCACAGTCGGGTCTTGTCTCCCATAGGTCAATCCCATTCATGTCATCGACGCCTACTCTTTTTCCTGAATTTATTGCTCAGTTTCTCGATCTCCATCCCCCGGCGATCGCCCCAGAAACCCCCCTCAGCGAGATCTGGGAGCAATTTCAGGTTCAGGTCGGCCTGACGGGAGGACTCGCGTCGGGTTCCCTGAGTCCGTCTCTCCACTCTGGCTATGTCTGTGTGATAGAGGGCGATCGCTGTTTAGGCCTGATTACCACGCAAGAGGCGATCGCCGTTCTGGCCCAGGGGCACGATCCCCGCTCAATTCCCGTCTCTCGTCTGATCACCCCCGGACAAGCGGTGATTACCCCAGACACCCTCAACCAGCCCTGCGCCCTCTACGACGCCGCTCAACAGCATCCCTTCTTATTGTTGCTTGACGATGAGCAGCACTGTCTGGGGGTGTTACCCAGTGTCGCCCTCTTGAAGTTACCCGAATTAGCTGACTTACCTCAAGAGTTCTGCTCACTGCATCCCTTTGAAATTGCCCTAAACCATCTCCCCATCACCGTATTTCGCAAAGATAGTCAGTTGCGTTACACCTGGGTTTATAAAAGCTTCCCCGGCTTAGATCCCCACTCTATGTTAGGCCACCGCAATCATGACCTCTTCTCCCGGGCGGATGCCGAGCAATGGGAGGCGATCGAGCGGCGAGCCTTAGAACACCACCAAGGAAACCGTCAGAACATCGCCCTGACCTTAAACGGCACGTTTCACTATTATGACCTGACCGTAGAACCCTTATTCGATGATTCCGGGAGCATCCTGGGCCTGGTGGGAACCGCCTTAGAGATTACCCCGAGTTATCTCAATCAGCAAGCCCTGATCATGCTCAACCAGGAACTCGAAAGCATCGTCGAAGAGCGAACCGCTGAACTACAACGCAGTAATGCCGAACTCTTAGCCTCTCTCTCAGCGGCGCGGGAACTCAACGAACTTAAATCACGGTTTATTACCCTCACCTCCCATGAATTTCGCACCCCCCTAACCACCATTCTCGGCTCCGCTGAACTGCTCAAACATTATGGCCAGAACTGGAAGCCCGAAAAACGACAGCGCTATCTCGATCGCATCCATGAGACCGTTGATCACATGACGCGCCTACTCAATGATGTGTTGACGGTGGGGAACGCCGAAGCGGGGCGACTCACCTTTTCCCCCAGCCTCGTCAATATCCTAGACCTGTTCAAGAGTGAGATCGAGACGGCCCGCAGCACAACCTATCGCGATCGCACCATTGCGCTGAGCCATGACCTTCACGCCAGCTATCTCTATCTCGATCAGACGTTAGTCTCACAAATTCTCGCAAATCTCTTCTCCAATGCCCTCAAATACTCCTCGGCTGATTCGGCGATCGAGGTCTACTTAAAAAGCGAAGAAACCCAGCTTCTGTTTCAGGTGCGGGATTATGGAATTGGCATTCCCGAAGCGGATCAAGCCGATTTATTTACCTCATTCCATCGTGCTAAAAATGCCGCTAACATACAAGGAACAGGACTAGGCTTATGCATCGTCAAGAACGCCGTCCATCTCCATGGCGGACAGGTCACCGTTGAGAGCCAAGAAGGTTCAGGTTCGACCTTTACCGTCCTGCTGCCCCTTACCCACTCTGTAGCTTATGACGACAATTCTCGTGATTGAAGATGAAGGTCACGTGCGAGAAATTCTCAGTGAGTTGTTAACCACCGAAAATTTTAACGTCCTGACCGCTGATAATGGTGATTTAGGCTACAAAATGGCCCAACGCCAACGCCCCGATTTAATTTTATGCGACATCATGATGCCGGAGTTGGATGGCTATGGAGTTCTCAGCCAACTGAAAGAGAACCCTGCCACCGATGATATTCCCTTTATTTTCCTCTCGGCTAAAGCCGATCGCCTAGATTTTCGGGTGGGGATGGACTTAGGGGCTGATGATTATCTCACCAAACCCTTCACACGGGATGAATTGCTGACTGCAGTGCGGATGCGGCTGAAAAAGCAGGCAGCCCTCTCTCGGCGACATCATGAGCAACTGCTGCGCACCCAAAACGATTATCAACACCAACTTGAGCAAGCCAAACAGCATCTAAACCAGGTGTTAGCTCAAGATCCCTTGACGGGGTTACTCAATCAACTGAGGCTGCGACAGGAGTTTGAGCGATGGATCAAGGAACTCCAGCCCCTAGAGCCGTCGAGCTTAGTTCCCTTAGTCTGTGTGGGGGTAGATCGTTTACGGGAGATTAACGCTGAATTGGGTTATAGCAGCGGCGATCGCTGTCTGCAAGTGCTGGCTCACCGGCTGCGAGAGTTCTTTGCTCAGTCCTCGCCCCTCATGGCTCGTCTCAATGGTAATGAGTTTCTCTTGGTTTTGCCCCCCGTCAGCAGTCGGTATCAGGCTCAAGAGCAGGTAGAAGCCCTATCTCATCATCTCAGGGAACCTATTGCTCTGGGTCAGGGGGATATCGTACTACAAATTAACCTGGGGATTGCCTTCTATCCTCGGGATGCCAAGCAACTCGATCCCCTATTGCAACATAGCCAACAAGCGCGACAGAAAGCTCAGTCCAGTGGAGGAACAGCCGTTGAGGTTTATAGTAGTGCCTTGCGGGGCGATCGCGGCGATCGCCTAGCCCTAGAGCGAGATCTCCGCTGTGCTTTAGAGAACCCTGAGCAGCCCGGTGAATTGCTACTTGTCTACCAACCCCAAGTTAACCTCAACAGCGGCCAGATTTGCGGCGTCGAAGCCCTGATGCGTTGGCATCATCCCCAGCGAGGTTCAATTCCCCCAAATCGGTTTATCCCCATCGCCGAAGAGAGCGATCTGATCATCCCCCTCGGGGAATGGGTGTTAGAAACCGCCTGTCGTCAAGCCCAAACCTGGGACGCTCAAGGACTCCCTCCCTTGCGCATGGCGGTCAATCTCTCCGCCCGGCAATTTGAAGATCCCCAGCTTTACCGACGGCTAACCGAAATTTTGCGCCGCTTTAACCGCAAACCCGGCTCCTTAGAGTTAGAACTGACCGAAACCAGTTTAGTCCGAGAGCCAGAGACCAGTGTCCGCATTCTCAATCAACTCAAAGCCTTGGGCGTTTCCATTGCCATCGATGACTTTGGTACGGGGTTTTCCTCTCTGAGTTATTTACAACGCTTTCCCTTTGATATGCTCAAGATTGATCGCTGTTTCGTGGCGGCTATACACCGTCACCGCAAAAATGCCATCATCACCGAGGCCGTCATCGAGATGGCTCATAAAATCGGTCTGACGGCGATCGCCGAAGGCATCGAAACCCCCGAAGAGCGAGCCTGTTTACAACAACTTGGCTGCGATCAGGGCCAGGGCTATTTCTTCCACCGTCCCCTTGCGGCGATCGAGTTAAGTCAACTGCTGCGATCGAGTTAGAGGCGAGGAATTACCCAGTTCAACTCAACCGCCTCGCTGATTTCTAAACAACCCAGATTTCCCTTTGTCCCGAATCCGCACTCCCTATGGCAACTATCCTAGTTATTGAAGACGAACAAGATATTTGTGAGATTATTTCCGAAATTCTCTCAGAAGCCGACCATACCGTAGTCACCGCTGCCAATGGACGGCTAGGGGTCGAACAGGCCCAAGAAACCGCGCCGGATCTGATTATCTGTGACGTTATGATGCCGGAACTCGACGGCTATGGGGTGTTAACGTATCTGCGCAGCCAGCCCCGTTTCCAAACCGTCCCTTTTATCTTTCTGACGGCGAAGGCGGACAAACAGCAGGTGCGAGAAGGGATGAATTTAGGGGCCGATGATTATCTCTCTAAACCCTTTACCATCAGTGAATTACTCGAAGCCGTCGAGGCGCGACTGGAGAAACAGCAGCTTTGGGAACAGTCCTCCAATCAGCGTCTTGGGGAACTGCGGCAAAATTTAACCCGTTCCCTCCCCCACGAGTTACTAACTCCCCTCAATGGCATTCTCGGCTATGCCACCTTCCTCTGTGAGGAGCATGAGGACATCGAGCCAGAGGATGTGTATGAGATGGGGTTAGGGATCCGTCGCTCGGGAGAACGACTCTATCACTCGATTCAGAACTTCTTGCTGTACGCTCAACTTGAACTGATTAAGGACGATGTAGAACGCAGCCGGGAGTTGTTTACGGGACAAACAGAACAAGTCGTAGAAACCTTGGCCGTCCGCATTAAGTCTATGGCGAACCGGTTGCAGCGGCTTGGGGATTTAGAGATTTCCCTGCAAGACAGTCCGGTGGCGATGCCCGAGACTTGGTTGGTGAAGGTGATCGAGGAACTGCTCGACAATGCCTTTAAGTTCTCCGAGGCGGGAACCCCAGTGCGGGTGGCGTTGACGGCCGACGGAGATCAGGTGAAGCTAACGGTGAGCGATCGCGGCCGGGGATTAGAACCGCAGCAGATTAAGCGTTTGGGGGCTTATGAACAGTTCGATCGCAAACTCTATGAACAACAAGGGTCAGGATTGGGGTTAGAGATTGTCAAACGTATCGTCAAGTTGAATCAGGGAACCCTAGAGATTGAGAGTGAGCCGGGGAAAGGCACTCAGGTGATCCTGACCCTGCCCACCGAACTCTCGTCAGTGGTGTAGTTGGAGCAAAATCCCCGGTAGAATACACGGGTTGACTCATGTAAAAGGACTCAAAACTGTGGCGCGTCTAGCACTACTGAGCGTATCCGATAAAACCGGACTGGTGGACCTGGGGCGATCGCTCGTCGAGGAGTTTCAATTTGACATCATCAGTAGCGGTGGAACCGCCAAGGTCTTAAACGAGGCGGGAATCCCAGTCACCAAAGTCTCGGACTACACCGGCTTCCCAGAAATCCTCGGCGGACGAGTCAAAACCCTCCATCCTCGCGTTCATGGGGGCATCTTAGCCCGCCGCGACCTCCCGGACCATCAACAGGACTTAGAAGCCAATGAGATTCGCCCCATTGACTTGGTGGTGGTGAATCTCTATCCCTTTGAGGCCACCATTGCTAAAGCCGATGTCACCCTGGCTGATGCAGTGGAAAACATCGACATTGGCGGCCCCGCCATGTTGCGGGCCTCGGCCAAGAACTTCCAACATCTGACGGTGTTATGTAACCCTAACCAGTATTCGGGGTATTTAGACCAACTGCGTCAGCATGGGGAACCCGGCTTCGAGTTCCGCCGGGATTGCGCCACAGCCGGATTCTGGCATACTTGTCAATATGATCGGGCGATCGCCACCTACCTCAACCAACAGGCCAACGCCGACAGTCTCCCCGACCAGTTTGGCATCGCCGGCAGTCAAATCCAAGCCCTCCGCTACGGCGAGAACCCCCACCAAAAAGCTGCTTGGTATCAAGTGGGCCAAACCCCCAGCGGTTGGGGTGCAGCGGCGAAATTACAGGGGAAAGAACTCAGCTATAACAACCTCGTCGACTTAGAAGCGGCGCGACGCATCATCGCCGAATTTCTCGGAGAGGACCAACCCCCCGCCGCTGCGGTGTTGAAACATACCAATCCCTGCGGCGTGGCCTTAGGGGAAACCCTCGTCGAGGCCTATGAACGAGCCTTCGCGGCCGATTCCGTCTCAGCCTTTGGCGGAATTGTCGCCCTCAACCGCTGTCTGGATGCGGAGACAGCCACCGCCATGACCAAAACCTTCCTCGAATGTGTGATTGTCCCCGATTGTGATGATGCAGCGCGGGAGGTATTGGCCAAGAAATCCAAGTTACGGGTGTTAACTCTGGCCGACTTAAACCTAGGAACTGGGGAAACCATTAAAGCCATCGCCGGAGGGTTCCTCGTCCAAACCGCCGACGATGTAGTCGAACAAAGCCAAGATTGGCAAGTGGTGACTCAGAAACAGCCCACACCGCAAGAGTTGGAGGAGTTACTGTTTGCTTGGAAGGTCTGTAAACACGTCAAATCCAATGCGATCGTGGTCACGAAAGACCGGACTACCTTGGGAATTGGGGCCGGACAAATGAACCGGGTTGGTGCAGCGAAAATCGCCTTAGAACAGGCCGGAGACGCGTGTCAGGGGGCGACGTTAGCCAGTGATGGCTTTTTCCCCTTCGATGACTCGGTGCGTTCTGCGGCGGCGGCGGGAATTACCGCTATTGTCCAGCCGGGGGGAAGTATCCGGGACAAAGACTCCATCGCGGCGGCGGATGAGTTAGGCGTAGTGATGGTGTTAACGGGGGTGCGCCACTTCCTGCATTAAGGGATTTGTTAGAGTTAAGACAGCCCAGACCTCTGGCCCCAGGGGTCTGGACTCGTTCTAAATCTTCTTTGAATCCACCCCGGAGGACTCCCCATGATTGCCCAACCAGATTTCCCCTCACGCCTGACGCCCCAAGAGTATTTAGACTGGGAGGCCCAGCAGGAATACCGCTACGAGTATATCGATGGCGAGATTATAGCGATGACGGGGGGGACTATTCCTCATAATGACATTGCTCTCAATTTCTACCGGGCGTTGTACCCCCATTTGCGTCAACGAGGCTGTCGAGCGAATGTGTCTGATGTCAAGGTTGAGGATAGTAAAAATGAACGCTATTTTTACCCGGATTTAGTGGTGACTTGTGATGCGGAGGATTTACGAGCGCAAGATTTGGTGAAACATCCCACAGTGATTGTGGAGGTGTTGTCTCCGAGTACCGCCGGGGGCGATCGCGGGACAAAACTAAAATGCTATCGTCAAATTCCCAGTTTACAGGAATATGTATTGGTGGATTCCCAGTCGATGGCGGTGGAACTCTATCGTCGGGGTAACGGAAAAATGTGGCTATATTCGGAATATGAATCGGGGGAAACTGTCAGGTTAGAAAGTCTTGATTTTGAGCTAGATTTATCTGTGCTTTATGACAATGTAAACTTGCCATCTGAGGCCAATTGATGAATCATGATTACCCTTAACCTCCAACCCACCCTAGACCTGAGCATGGTAAAATCGTAGCATATATAAACACTAATATCAAGGCTATGGTTAAACTTAAAGACATCACTCGTGGAGCAATTCTTAGGGGAATTATTCCGGGAAAAACTGTAACTGTTATTGATGCTTCCTGGGTTGGAGAAGCCATTGATTTAACCTATAAAGATAGTGAAGGAAAGCTAGGAGAACAACTCCTATATCCTAGTTCTGAAAGTCAGTTAGAATTAGTCACTGAAGGACGACCTTGGAGTTTGACCGGTGATGGAGAGACTTTTCGCCTGGTATCGGAAGCCCATCGGATTCGCTTAGCTCATTTATTTGACCCGCTGCTGGCGGTTCATACGTCATTAGTTGAACCTCTACCTCATCAAATTTCAGCGGTGTATGGTGAGATGCTAAAGCGTCAACCATTGCGCTTTTTGTTAGCCGATGATCCTGGGTCGGGAAAAACCATTATGGCGGGGCTATTTATGCGGGAGTTGCTGATTCGGGGTGACTTGCAACGCTGTTTAATTGTCTGTCCAGGGAGTTTGGCAATTCAATGGCAAGATGAGTTAGATCAGAAATTTCATCTCCCTTTTGAAATTTTAACGAACGATCGCCTCGAAGCCGCCCGCACTGGCAACGCCTTCGCTGAAATGCCCTTAGTGGTCGCTCAATTGGATAAACTCAGTCGTAATCCCAAGTTACAGGCGAAACTGAGCCAGACGGACTGGGATTTGGTGGTGGTGGATGAAGCCCATAAACTGTCTGCATCGTTTTTTAGTGGCGAAATTCGGGAAACAAAACGCTATAAATTGGGAAAACTGCTGTCGAGTTTAACGCGCCATTTCTTGCTGATGACGGCGACTCCTCATAATGGCAAAGAAGAGGACTTTCAATTATTTTTAGCCCTGTTAGATGGCGATCGCTTCGAGGGGCGGTTTCGCGATGGAGTTCATGTTTGCGATACCTCCGACCTGATGCGTCGCTTGATTAAAGAGGATTTGCTTAAATTTGATGGTCGCCCTCTGTTTCCTGAACGTCGCGCCCATACCGTTGAATATTCTCTCTCAGAGTTGGAAACTATCCTCTATAAACAAGTGACCGACTATGTGAAAGAGGAATTTAATCGGGCCGATGCGTTGAACCAAAACGGTCGCCGAGGAACCGTAGGGTTTGCGTTAACCATTCTCCAGCGTCGTCTGGCCTCGTCTCCCGAAGCCATTTATCAGTCTCTCACACGGCGGCGCGATCGCCTCCAAAAACGACTGCGGGAAGAACAACTCTTACAACGAGGACTCACGGCCCAACTCGATGCAGGGATGATGATTGATCTCGAAGACATTGAGGATGATTTTGAAGATTCCTCTAGCGATGAACGGGAACACACAGAACAAGAAGTGGTGGACTTAGCCACAGCCTCTCGGACGATTCGCGAACTTCAAGCGGAAATCGAACATCTAGGGAAACTCGAACGCTTGGCCCAACAAGTACGCCGCAGTGGGAAAGATCGTAAATGGGAGGAGTTATCGCGGGTGATTCAGACCATTTTCGCCACTCCCAACGCCGATGACCCTCAGCCACAGGAGGATTGGTTAGGCCCCGAGGGGTCGCGGAAATTGGTGATTTTTACCGAACATCGGGATACTCTCAATTATCTGCGCGATCGCATCCGAACCCTGTTAGGCCGTCCAGAAGCGGTGGTTACGATTCATGGGGGGATGGGACGAGAGGAACGCAAAAAAGCTGAGGAAGCCTTTAAGCAAGACCTCAGCGTGGAGGTGTTGGTGGCGACCGATGCAGCAGGGGAGGGGATTAACCTACAACGGGCTCATCTGATGGTCAATTATGACTTACCCTGGAATCCCAATCGCTTGGAACAACGGTTTGGCCGCATTCACCGCATTGGCCAAACCGAAGTCTGTCATCTCTGGAACTTAGTCGCTGGGGAGACGCGAGAGGGAGATGTCTATTTGGCCCTATTGAAGAAGTTGGAAGTCGAACAGCAGGCCTTGGGGGGTCAAGTGTTTGACGTTTTGGGGAAAGCCATCGCCGGGACTGAATTGCGGGAGTTGCTGTTAGAGGCCATTCGCTATGGCGATCGCCCCGATATCAAGGCTAAACTAGAACGACTGCTGAGCGATCGCCTCAACCGGGACCATCTCCGCGACCTCATCAACGAAGGTGCCCTGGCCCAAGACTCCCTGGACACCAGCAAAGTCCAAGCCATTCGCACCGAGATGGAACGAGCCCAGGCCCGGAAACTGCAACCCCACTTTATCAGTTCATTTTTCCGAGAAGCCTTTAGCCGATTGGGGGGAACCTTGCGGGAACGGGAACCCCGACGCTACCAGATTACCCATGTTCCGGCGGTCATTCGCAACCGCGATCGCCAAATCGGACTCGGAGACCCCATCCTCAAAAGCTACGAACGGATTTGCTTTCAAAAAGACCTAATTAGCGTTCCCGGCCGGCCCCTCGCCGATTTAGTCTGTCCCGGCCATCCCCTTCTCGACGCCACCCTCGACCTCATCCTCGAACGTCACCGCGACCTCTTGCGTCAGGGAACCATTCTCGTCGATGATAGCCCCAACCCTCGCCCCGAGAGGATTTTAGTTGGTCTCGAACATAGCCTGCAAGACGCACGAACCGACGCCCAAGGACAACGGCGGCTGGTCTCCCGGCGGATGCAATATGTGGAAATTCCCCTTCAAGCCTTCAACAGCAACGCTCCCAACACCTCCCCTAACACCTCCCCTAACACCTCCCCCAACGCATCAGAGGCTATCAACGCCGGCTATGCTCCCTACTTAGACTATCGCCCTTTACGGGACGAGGAAAAACAGGTGATTGACGAGATTTTACCCAACCTGGCCCTGAGAGAAGACATCGAACGACAGGCGATGACTTATACCATTAACCATCTCGTCCCCCCCCATTTCCAAGAAGTCAACCAACCCAAACAGGAACTCATTGACAAAACCCAGCGGGCCGTCAAAGACCGACTCACCAAAGAAATTAACTATTGGGACCAACGGGCCAGAGATTTACGGCTACAGGAACAAGCCGGGAAAACCAACGCCAAACTCAACTCTAGCAAAGCCCAGCAACGGGCCGACGAGTTACAGGCCCGCCTCGAAAAACGCCTCAGTGAACTGGACCAAGAACGACAACTTTCCCCCTTACCCCCAGTCGTAATTGGGGCGGCGTTTGTGATTCCCTACAGCCGTTTACAAGCCCATATTGCCCCCTCTGGAGAGGATTTTGGCACTTTAGCCCAAAATCGCAAAGCCGTTGAACTCGCGGCGATGGAGGCGGTGATACAGAAGGAACAGGAGTTAGGCTATCAGCCCCGAGATGTCAGTGGCGAAAACTGTGGCTATGATATCGAGTCGGTGAAGCCTGAAACGGGAGAATTGCGATTTATTGAAGTGAAAGGGCGACGGGAGGGGGCGCAAACCGTCACCGTGACTAAAAACGAAATTCTCACCGCCTTGAACCGACCTGAACGTTATATCCTGGCCTTAGTGGAAGTTCCCAGCCGTCGGCTGCGCTATGTGCAACGCCCCTTTCAACGAGAACCGGATTTTGCCGCCAGTAGTATTAACTATAACTGGCGAGACTTATGGCAATTTGGAAACAGTGTTGACCCTTGATAGAATCAGTGTACGTTCGGTTAAGCTGCTAGAATAATCCTAATTCCAACTGGCCCTGACTGTTGACTTGGATGGCTTTTACCCAGTCAGTATAGAGTTCTAAACATCCAAGTTCTCGCGCAACAGCTTGCAGTGATAGTCGTCTCAGAATATCGATGGTAATGGGCCGTTTCTCATCCCAAAACAGCATCGACGTTAGACATTCCTGGGCTGGTTTGGACGTCACTAGCTTCAAAATGAACTGAGCTTCGGCTTGGCTATCAAAAGATAGAAAATTGACCGTATCATCGACCATGACTGGTTTATTGTTTAAGGGGGAGATGAGTTGAAAATTTAAGTGCTTATAAAAACCAGAAATCGCAATTTTCCAAGGTTTAAATGAATAAGCACCAATCCCAAAAACTGAGTAAGGGGGTTTATTTTTATAAATCGAACTTTTACGACGACTTAAAATCTGATTATGGTCGCTGAGATATTGCCAAGTTTTGGGGGCATTCTTTTGAATAGAATGGGTATCTTGACCCACCGCCCTCTGGGTTACGAGAACCATTTTACGGTAAGTTTCGATTCTACCATTACCAATATCTGAACTTTTTAAAAGTGGATAAATATAGGTGGGTTCGAGGTCATAAATCTCGCCGATTCCATTCCTAAATTTGCCATCACCAACCGGTGCAAGTTCCATGATTTTAGAACAGTCATGTTTAATGCCCGAACGCCATGTATAATTCAAATTTTGTCCAAGCAAATGACGCCAACGGTCATATTGAACTGTGTTACGAACGAGAATACCATCCCGTTCACCGATGGACTCAGATGGTATTTGGGAATCGAGCGTTGGATATAGGTGACAATCAAAACCACCGGAGGACTCATAACGAAAAACAAAAAGACAGGCGGCAACGGCTACATTAAAATATGATTTGGCATCGATGAGATAAATGTGAGCCATGAAGGGAGCCGTATCATTGTTTTTGACTTGACAAAACACTTTGCGAGCCACTGAATACTTACAGAGAATGGCAAGGGTTCCGGTTTGATGGGGAAGCCATTGAGTGAATTGAAGGAGCATCCATTCAGAAATATCAAAGTTTGCAGAACCGGTTATGGCTTCAATTCCCCGTCGATTTTGATGGTTGGATTTTGAGGGCAGATTTTGACTATTGAGCAGGCTTAATTCACTACTGGTTACCCAGGGAGGATTCCCCAAAATCAAGATATTTCGCGAAAACTTAGACATTAAGGCTTGCCAGTCCGTTGCAAAAAAATCTCCCTGATTGAGGCTGACTTGATGACCCTGGGGATGGTTGGCAATCGATTGTTGTGCTTCTTGGATGTAGTTAGGGTTAATCTCTTGGCCGACAATTTCTGAAGTCGGAAAGGTCTGGAGTGCGGCCCGAATAAATGCCCCAGTTCCGCAGGTGGGTTCGAGGATAATTTGAGGCGAAATTTTGTAGTTTTGCTTGAGGAGGTCGGTCACCTGTTGAGCCAAACTATCGGGGGTTTGAAAATCACCGAATTGCCGTTTCTTTGCAGATATCGCCATGGCTTAATAGACTCGAATGATTCCTGGAGTCTGACCCGCTTTTTGAATCACACGGCTGTATTGAAGTCGCCACTGATTTACCGTTGGCTCGCTTTGACTTGGGGTTGATTGTACTACAGGGATTGAGAGTTGAGCCAACCCGCCGCACATCTGGCCAGGAAGGCGGCGTGTCAGGATGAGGATGACCTCTCACTCGGCTGGTTTCCTGGGCAACAGTTGAGGTACAGTGAGGACTATGTGTTCAACTGCTCCCCATGACCTACCGCAAGAAACTCATCGAAGTTGCCCTACCCCTCGAAGCCATCAATATGGAATCGGCGCGGGAGAAGTCGATTCGTCATGGCCATCCTTCTACGCTTCATCTGTGGTGGGCGCGGCGACCCTTGGCGGCTTGTCGGGCGGTGCTTTGGGCCTCTTTGGTGGATGACCCCAGCAGTTGGCCCGATAGATTCCCCACAGAGGAAGACCAGACCCAGGAACGACAACGGCTGTTTGATATTTTGGGCCGGATTGTGGTGGACACGGACAAGAAAGGGAAGCAAAAGCAAAAGGTGCGCGGCTTGGTGTCTTGGGATGATATTAAGGAACCGCAGATTATTGACGAGGCGCAACGGGAGATTGCTCGCTGTTTGGCGTGGGGACGCGGGGAGACGCCACCGACAACTCCCGAAGCGGTGCGGGAGTATATCGCCCATCATGCACCCCCGGCTTATGACCCCTTCGCTGGCGGTGGCTCGATTCCCCTGGAGGCGCAACGATTGGGGTTGGAGGCTCATGCGAGTGATTTAAACCCGGTGGCGGTGTTGATTAATAAGGCGTTGATTGAGATTCCGCCTAAGTTTGCCAATTTAGCGCCGGTGAATGGGGAAGACCGGCCCAGGGTCTCTCTGGAGTCGTGGCGAGGCGCTCAGGGTTTGGCGGCGGATGTGCGCTATTATGGCGCCTGGATGCGGGAGCAGGCGTTGCAGCGTATTGGTCATTTGTATCCCCCGGTAGAGTTGGAGGATGGGGATAAGGCGACGGTGATTGCCTGGTTATGGGCGCGGACGGTGAAATGTCCGAACCCGGCTTGTGGCTGTCAGATGCCGTTGGTGCGCAGTTTTAAGCTTTCGACGAAGAAGGACAAGGAGGCTTGGGTTAAGCCGATTGTGGAGGCCGGTGCTGAACATCAGCCGCCTGGGGAGACCCCCGCAGAGGCCGAAGTTCCTCGGATTCGCTTTCAGGTTCAGTCAGGAAGGGGAGATGTGCCAGAAGGGACTGTGAGCCGCAAGGGGGCGGTTTGTCTGGCTTGTGGAACGCCGGTGGGGTTGGACTATGTGCGTTCTGAAGGTCGTGAGGGGCGCATGGGGGCGCAGTTGATGGCAATTGTGGCGGAAGGAGATAAGGGTCGGACTTATGTATCACCGACAGATGAACAGGAACAAATTGCTAATTCTGCTCAACCGAAATGGAAGCCAGAAACAGAGTTGGTAAATAATTCTCGTCATATGACTCCTGTGATTTATGGCATGACGAAACACGCTGATTTATTCACCTCTCGTCAATTGGTTGCGTTAACGACGTTTAGTGATTTGGTGAGTGAAGCCAAAGACAAGGCGATTCAAGAGGCTCTGGCGGCAGGGTTATCGGATGATAATATTCCCTTGAATGATGGCGGAACTGGAGCGAGAGCTTATG
This sequence comes from Phormidium sp. OSCR, assembly GCA_001314905.1. GTDB lineage: Bacteria > Cyanobacteriota > Cyanobacteriia > Cyanobacteriales > Geitlerinemataceae > Sodalinema. The sequence goes on along the minus strand of LJZT01000008.1, from coordinate 51,267 downwards.
GGGAGGCGATTTCAGTTTATTTGGCTTTTGCTGTTGATAAAAGTTCTGATTATTGGAGTAATTTGTGTACATGGCATACCAGTGGAGAAAAAATGAGCCATGTATTTACAAGACAGGCAATTCCTATGACATGGGATTTTGCTGAAGCGAATCCTATGAGTGATTCCAGCGGTAATTTCATGAGTGCTATAACTTGGGCAAGAAAAGTTTTGGAAGGTTCAAGTTGCAATGCCGAAAGTTTTTCATTACAGCATAATGCTATGGAAGATCATACCAACGACTTAAGACATAAAGTCGTGTCTATGGATCCTCCATATTATGATGCAGTTCCTTATGCAGACTTGTCGGACTTTTTTTATACCTGGCTTCGACCTGGTCTGAGTTCAATTTATTCTGATATTTGCAGGACTTTATTAGTCCCAAAATCTGAGGAAATGGTTGCTGATTCATTTCGCCACGGGAGCAAGCAAAAAGCAAGAGATTTTTTTGAGTCTAGCCTAATCAAAGTTTTTCATCGCATCAACAATCTAAATCATCATGATTACCCAGTAACGGTTTATTATGCCTTGAAACAAACGGAAACGGATAATAATGAAAACGTAGCATCGACAGGTTGGGAAACTATTTTAGAAGGTTTGATGCAGTCAAACTTCAGTATTTGTGGAACCTGGCCCTTGCGAACAGAATTGAGTAACCGCATGAGAGGACAAGCCTCAAACGCCCTCGCTTCCTCTATTGTCCTCGTCTGTCGCCCTCGCCCAGAAAACGCCCCCAAAACCAGCCGCCGCCAATTCCTCAAAGAACTCAAACGGGAACTCCCCACAGCCCTAAAAACGCTGCAACAGGGAAACATCGCCCCCGTTGACCTCGCCCAAGCCAGTATCGGGCCGGGGATGGCGGTTTACTCCCAATATAGCGCCGTCCTGGAAAATGACGGCTCCCCCCTCACCGTTCGCACCGCCCTACAACTGATTAACCAACTCCTCGATGAATACCTCACCGAACAAGAAGGGGAATTTGATAGCGATACCCGTTGGGCCTTGACTTGGTTTGAACAATATCAATTTAATTCAGGCCCCTACGGCGAGGCGGAAACCCTCTCAACCGCCCGCAATACCAGTGTTCAAGGTTTGGAAGAAGCGGGAATTTTAACAGCTAAGGCTGGAAAGGTGCGCCTAGTGAAACGGGAGGAACTCCCAGAACACTGGACTCCCCAAACCGATAACCGTATCCCCCATTGGGAACTCACCCAACATCTGATTCAGCGACTGCTGCAAAACGGCGAACTGGGGGCGGCGGAGTTGTTGGCGGCCCTGAAAGGAGAAGCGGCGGAGGTGGAAATTGCCCGTGATTTAGCCTATCGTCTCTATAACTTGTGCGATCGCAAGGGCTGGTCCTCGGAGGCGATCGCCTATAATAGTCTTGTCATCTCCTGGCCGGAAATCAATCGTCTGTCGAGTGAGTGTGAAGCCGCGCCGCAACAAGGGCAATTATTTTAAGCATCGCCAGTCTTGTTCACCCCCCGTTGTCACCGAGATACCATCATGAACAGCAAATTAGTCGATTCAATCATTGATGTGATTCATTCCTTACCGGAAGACGAACAACAGGCTTTAGTTGCCAAACTCAACCAGGCCATGCCATCTTCTCCAGTTGGCTCTAGAAACCCACCAATTGTCATGGAAAATACCGATAATGAAGATGCTTGGGAAGTCTTTGCAACGTTAGGAGATGATGCCATACCGGGAAAATTAGATAATCCTTCTCTTCACCATAATAAATCTATTTATCGATAATTTTGTCTCCTATACTTCAAGTATCTAAAAACATCTAATGAAACCATTAAAATACAGGATGATGCCAATAGATTTACACCTAATACCATTTTTCGATATGTTTGCTATACATCAACACTGGGGGAGGGCGACCACAAGGGTTCGCCCCTACAGCCATCTGTGGCATGAATTTTGGAAAATGGTATAAATCTAAATTCCCTAAAGAAATGCCAACTGTTTTGCGTCAGGGACCCTATCGATTCTATTTTTACAGCCATGAACCGAATGAACCGCCTCACATTCATATTGATCGCAATGAACTCTCGGCTAAATTCTGGTTAAACCCGGTTGAATTAGCCAAAAACCTGGGTTTTAGCGCCAAAGAATTGAAAAAGATCCAAGATATTGTAGAAAACCATCAAACACGATTATCAGAGGCTTGGAATGAGTATTTCACAAATCAAGGCTGACGAAAGAGTGAAACAAGTTTCCTTCACCCCAGACCGTATCCGAGTTGACTTAATAGATGGTAGAACCATAACAGTGCCATTAGTCTGGTATCCCAAACTCCTCAACGGGACCCCAGAACAACGAAACACTTGGCAAATCTGTGGAGGTGGGTATGGTATCCATTGGCCAGACCTCGATGAAGATTTAAGCACAGAAGGACTGTTACGAGGCGCACCATCTCCCCAAGCCAAAACTCAAGTTTAACCGCACCCAAACTTCCATTTCTTGTAGTGTTCACCTCACCCTCACCCCTATGGCTATCAGCAATCACGAACGAGTCGGTCGCGCCCTCAGCCTCCTCCGAGACGGACTCTATCCCTTCATTGAACGGGAAATGAAAGCCAATTATGGCGATCGCTGGTTACTCACCGCCTCCGCCTCTCTCCCCGATAGCTATGTGGCCCGTAAATCCGTCGAGGAGGTTCTTGACAACGATGTGTCCGCCCTCCTCATCCTCATGTGGGACCAGTGGAACAACATCTTTCGCCAAATCCTCGGTCGTTCAGAACGCAGCATTGTCAGTGAACTACGGGATACCCGCAACGACTGGGCGCACCAAACCAGTTTTTCGACCGATGACGCCTATCGCGCCCTCGATAGCATCGCCCGTTTATTAACCGCCATTTCCGCCCCAGAAGCCAACAAAGTCGATAAAGAGAAACAGGAACTGATGCGGTTGCGGTATGAAGCCGAGGCCCGACGAGAAAGCCGTAAAGTTGCCATCACCCCCACGGAAGGCCAACCCCAAAGCGGACTCAAACCCTGGCGCGAGATTGTCACGCCTCATCCCGATGTGGCGTCGGGGAAGTTCCAACAAGCGGAGTTCGCCGCTGACCTCTGGCAAGTCTACCTCGATGAAGGGTCAGACGAATATCGCGACCCCACAGAGTTCTATGGCCGCACCTATCTCACAGAAGGCTTAAAACAGCTTCTGAGCAATGCTTTACGGCGTTTAACAGGTCAGGGAGGCGATCCGGTCATTGAGTTACAAACCAACTTCGGCGGCGGTAAAACCCACGCCATGTTAGCCCTCTATCACCTCTGTCAAGCACTCCAGATTAAGGATTTACCGGGGATGGAGGAGATTTTTCGGGAAACCAATCTCAAGGAACCTCCCCAAGATGTCAATCTAGCGGTGTTGGTGGGGAATAAACTACCCCCCAGTGGCATCAAAGATTATGGCAAAGGGATGCGCAACCGTCCCCCCTTGATCAAAACCCTCTGGGGGGAACTGGCCTGGCAATTGGGAGGAGAAGCCGGCTATGAGATGCTACGGGAGGCGGACGAGACGGCGACGAATCCTGGCGATACTCTCAAACAACTGTTTAACCGCTTTTCCCCTTGTCTGATTCTGATTGATGAATGGGTGGCCTATGCGCGTCAACTCCATGACCAAGCGGATTTGGCGGGGGGCAGTTTTGATACTCAGTTTACCTTTGCGCAAACTCTGAGTGAGTCGGCGAAGAATGCCAAAGATGCCTTATTAGTGGTGAGTATTCCCTCGTCGGATATCGAGAAAGGGGGGGACAAGGGACAGGAAGCCACGGAACGCCTTAAGAATGCGATCGGTCGGGTGGAGTCTCCCTGGCGGCCGGCCAGTGCGGAGGAAAGTTTTGAGATTGTGCGACGGCGGTTGTTTCAGGGGAGTGAAGACCCGACCCTGTTTAGGCAACGGGATGCGGTGATTAAGGCCTTTTGGGAGATGTACCGCAGCCAAAGTCAGGAGTTCCCCACGGAAACCAAGGAGGCGGATTATAAGCGACGGATGGTAGAGGCGTATCCGATTCATCCTGAGTTATTCGATCGCCTCTATTCAGACTGGTCAAGTTTAGAGAAGTTTCAGCGCACGCGGGGGGTGTTGCGGCTGATGGCGAAGGTGATTCATACCCTCTGGGAACGCAATGACAGCAGTTTAATGATTATGCCGGGCAATGTACCGATGGATGACTCCCAGGTGCAGTCGGAACTGACCCGCTACTTAGAGGATAATTGGATTCCCATTATCGACAAGGATGTGGATGGAGCCAATTCGTTACCTCTGGCGATTGATCGCGAGTACCCGAATTTCGGTCGCTATTCGGCTTGTCGTCGCGTCACGCGCACCATTTATATGGGGTCAGCCCCCACCCTACGGGCCGCCACTCGCGGCTTAGAGGAACGTCGCATTCGCCTCGGCTGTGTGCAACCGGGGGAGACGGTGGCCACGTTTGGGGATGCACTGCGACGACTCACCGATCGCGGGACTTATCTTTATGTGGATGGGAATCGTTACTGGGTCTCGACTCAGCCAAATGTGAACCGCACGGCCCAGGAACGCGCTCATCAATTTCTTAGTGAGGGCGATCGCTATTTGGTGTTAGAAGAACTGGTAAAACGACTGAAGCGCGATCGCGATCGGGGTCAGTTTTCAGCAGTTCATGTGGCCCCAAAGTCCAGCAGCGATATTCCCGATGAGCGCGATGCCGGGGTGCGCCTGGTTATTGTGCCGCCGGAGTCTCCCTATGATAAACAATCATCTGCCGACAATCCTGCCCAGGACTGGGTTGAGGAGGTCTTGAACAATAAAGGTAGCAGTCCGCGCTATTACAAGAATACCCTCTTATTTTTGGCGGGGGATAAGGCCAAGTTGGAGGGATTGGAAAAGATAGTCGCGCAATATCTAGCTTGGACGGCAATTTTGGATGAGAAGGATGAGTTAAACTTAGATCCCTATCAGACGAAACAAGCAACCACCAAACGGCAACAGGTTGACCAAGATGTGAACAACTCCATCACTGAGGTCTATCAATGGTTATTGGTTCCAGAACAACCGGAGCCGACGGGGGCGATTCAATGGAAAACCAACCGTCTGCAAGGTCCCCAAACAATGATTCAGCGAGCGAGTCAGAAAGCGGCCCATGAGGAAGATTTATCGGATACGTTTAGTCCCCAAGTTTTAGGTCTGGAAGTTCTAGATACGTTTATCTGGCCGGAGAACAATCACATTGACCTCGAACAACTCTGGAAATACTTAACCCAATATCTCTATTTACCGCGACTAACAGATAAACAGGTTTTATTGGGGGCGATCGAGGCGGGCGTTATGTCCACCGTTTGGACGGATTATTTTGCCTACGCCGAAGGGTTTGACGAAGAAACAGGAACCTATCAGGGACTCAAAGCAGGGACAGGAATTAGCCCGAGTATTAGTCGTAATTGTTTAATTGTTAAACCCACAATTGCCCAAAAACAACTCGAAGAAATGCGAGCAAAGGAGGAACAAAAGCGGGGTTCTATATCTGGAAAAACCTCATCTGGAAAAACCTCTAAAGGGTCAACAGTTGGGGAACGCGGGGGAGATTGGCCGCAGGGAGGGACCTCATCAGATGGGGGTGCAGACAATCCCAATCCAACGCCAACGGTTTTACGACGATTTCGGGGAACGGTGAATCTGGATGCGTTGCGGCTAAATCGGGATGTAGGACTGGTGACGGATGAGGTCATTCAACATTTAACCACCTTGAAAAATGCTAAGGTCCGAATCACGTTAGACATTGATGCAGATATCCCAGAGGGGATTCCCGAGGATGTGGCTCGAACCGTGCTTGAGAACTGCAAGACGTTAAAGTTTGAGCAACAGGCTCTGGAGTCGGATAGCCTGGATGCTGAGGAATAATTTAGGTGGGGGTCACGACTTCAACTATGACGGGAGAGGGGATGGACAGATAGAGGTTGATATAGTGCGGATAGCCCCGACTTCTTGCAGCGACTAAATCCACAACCTGCCATCTGAAGCCAACGATGAATCATGATTACCCTTAACCTCCAACCCACCCTAGACTTGAGTGATGACAGGTTCTGGGAACTTTGTCAAAACAACCCCGACCTGCGCCTGGAACGAACCGCACAAGGTCAACTCATTGCCATGGCCCCTTCCGCCAGTCAAACCGGTCAACAAAACCTGGGACTCGCTGCACAACTGTGGATGTGGAATCAGCACGATCAACTCGGTGTCACCTTTGACTCCTCCAGTGGCTTCACCCTACCCAATGGTGCAATTCGCGCTCCCGATGTTGCCTGGATTAGAATGGAACGTTGGCAAAGTCTCCCGGAGGCGGAACGCCGTAAGTTTGCCGCGATGTGTCCTGACTTTGTAGCGGAGTTGAAGTCCCCGACGGACAGCTTAACCATGCTGCAAGGGAAATTGCAGGAATATCTCGACAATGGCGCTCAACTGGGGTGGTTGCTTGACCCAGATGCGCGGCGGGTTTACCGCTATTGTCCGGGAGAGTCGGTGCAATGTTTAGACGACCCGGAAACTCTTTCGGGAGAGGGGGTATTGCCGGGGTTAGTGGTGCGTTTACAGTGGGTTTGGGGGTGAGTTCAGCGATTCGGGAGACTAATCTTCTAGGGATCTGTGTCACAGCTTCTGGTTAAACGGTATTGTCAGCACTCTATGACAATGTGGGCTTGACATCCGAGGCAAATTGTCATCTAAAAAAGACCTTTCCCCCCTCGAATCGACTTCAAATTAGAAGACCCCTCTTCAAGCAGGGGTGTATACTGGCGACAGTGTCTGAATCCCAGGGGGGATATACTGTTATGAAATGTAAAATCTAAATAAAAGGCGATCGTGCGGCCCAAACGATGGGAATTGCTGATACGGTGAAGTTACTTGGGACGAGTCCCTGATTGCGGATAGACTCGACTTTCTGAGCCAGAGAAAGGCGATCGCCATCTAGCCATTCCTATGGGAAGCGGTTTATAAAAACTGGCATTTCTACATCTTGCTTTTTTATACAAATTTTACCGAGGGGCATCAGAATGACATCTCAATCTAAGCTGAAGGCGATTTCATTTTTAGGTTTTAATCCCAGGGGTTATAGTAAGACCAACTATCGAAGTCTTGCTGGAGAATTAAAAACGACTCGTTTTTTTCAAGAAGCCTTAATCGAGTTTTATCCAATTGATACCCTCTATGTCTTATTGACACCCACCGCAGAGTTTAAAATACCGGAAGAGTTATCCCAATCGAACTGGAAAATGCTCGAAGACAGCTTGGCGGGACGAGTTGACTTGCAAGCAATTCGAGAGATTCCAGAAAATCACAATGAGAATGATATTTGGGTGATTTTTGATAAGATTACTGAACATATTGAAGAGGGCGATCGCATCCTGTTTGATATCACTCATGGCTTCCGTTCTCTCCCGGTGCTAGCTTTAATTGCTGTCAGTTATCTACGAGTTGTTCGTAACGTTGAGATTGAGGGGATTGTTTATGGTGCATTTCAGCCAGGGAAGAATGAAGCTCCAGTTGTTGATCTACTGCCAATTGTGGGTTTATTGGAATGGACAGCAGCAACAGACCAATTTATTAAAACTGGAAATGGGAAAGACTTAGCTAGTCTTCTCAGAAAAGTTATTCCCTCGAATCAAGAATTACGAGATCAGCCTGAAACACGCCCCATTCGTATCCATTTAACTAAAGCGGCTGAGGCAATCGAATCGGTTTCACTAGCATTGGGAATCACTCGTCCGATTGAAACTATGGAAGCTTCCTGCGATTTAGAATCAAGACTGAGGGATGCTATGCCGACGCTTGAAAAGCGTGCCAAGCCCTTCACCTTGCTGGTTGATCGAATCATTGAAGAACAGGGGCAGTTTGCCTTAAATGACCCCAAAAGCCGGGACGTTTTAGCGACAAACCTTTTGTTGCAACTTAAGATGATCGATTGGTATTTAGCCCATGACCAAATCGTTCAAGCAGTGACATTAGCCCGAGAGTGGATTATCTCGGTCTTGGTTCTCCGTTTTGACAAACCAATGTTTCAGTTGCATGGTGGACGTAATGATGTTGAACTAGCCCTGAACAACGCCACTGAGATTCGTAAAAAAGAACCGCGTCCAGTCAAAAATTGTTCACTGGACGAAGACTTTGAAAAATTGCCAGGGATTGATGAATTAACAAAAACTTGGTCAAAAATGACGGAATTAAGAAATGATATTGCTCATGTTGGAATGAACCCAGGACCTTCTCCAGCTACAAAATTACGTGAACGAGCCCAAAAACTCTATCTTGAACTCAAGGCGATCGCCAACAATTTTCTACCGCCAATCACCTCCCCTGAAGCAAATGATTCAGAATTAGAAGACAGTTGAGTCGTCATCCCTTTGCCAAAGCCGAACTCCCTGACAAACGTTATAGCTAATGTCTTCACTTCAGGAAATCCAAACCAACCTAAAACTTGCCCTAACTTGGTGCTTAGCCTGGGGAGATGAAGGGGAACCGAAGTGCGATCGCAGCCACCTCGATACCTTCATCCAATCCAACGGTGACGAGATTCCCGCAGACTTGCAGGATATCGTCCAGCAGGTTGAACAACTCCAAGCCATTCCCAGCGACGCAGAACCCGAAACCCTCAGCGCCGTTCAACAACTCGTCGGAGATGTCTGGAACCAAACCACCCCCATTGGCTTAGTCTATGGGGGTGCAACCAAAATCAAAAACTATGTCTTCGACTCCGCCAACCTGATGGAAATTCGGGGCGCTTCTGCAATTTTAGATCGCATCAACCTCATCGATATCCCCGCCTTTTTCGGCAAACAGAACCCCAACAATGACCTAGAAGACTACCGCAGTCCCCGCAATTGGCTCAAAACCCACGATCCTCAACTGGCTGACGCCTTAATTCCCCAACTCATCATCTATTCTACTGGGGGCAATATTCTCGCCTTCTGTCCCGCCGCCTATACTAACCGCCTCGCGGATACCATTGAAAAACGCTATACCCAAGAAACCCTCACCGCCAATAGTTGCGCCGTTGGCGAAACCTTCCGACTCCTAGAAATTCGTTTTGGACTCTTTCAGGAAAACCTCGACGCTACTCCCTGGTTCGATTGGTATCAAAACAACGCCAACAATCCCCTCGTCGAAGCGTATTTTGGTAAAGCCAGCCTTAACAACTCCAATCAACAACGAGAGAACTTCTTCAATAGCAAAAGTTTCAACGAACTGACACGCAAACTCGCCATCCGCTTCAACCAACGTCGCAGTGGCAATGATACCCCCTCCCGTGACACGACTCGCCGCTATCCACCCCACTTTGAGACCCATCCCTACCTAATGCGGGATGAGAATAATCGTATCTCTAGCCTCGGCACTATCAGCGAACTCCCCAGCAAACCCAAGTTTTCTGAACCTCTAGCGCGGAAATACTTGATGGGACAACAGACGAAAGTTGAGCGTAACAACCGTCCTGACTGGTATCAGAATTTAGGATTAGATTGGACTCCTGGTTATGTTGATAGTTGGGTGGAACGGTTTCGGCAATATCTCACAGAGGAGTCTCATCAAGGCTTGCAACAGCAGTATTATCGAGATTGCCCCAAGTCCTCGGTTACAGAAACTCGCAATGTTGAGGAAATTGCCAATGCTAGTAATAGATTTCTCAGTTTTATCTATGCCGATGGCAACAATATGGGGGGCTATATCCAGAAAATTAAAACCCCAGAAGAGTATTCGCAGTTTAGCGAACATATTTTTGAGGCAACGGAGAAGTCGGTCTATTATGCCTTGGCTAATCGCCTTCATCCCCATGAATTGAACAACCTAAAAAAACAAGATAATCAAGATCGTAATGGCGACTGGGTTCACCCCTTTGAAATTATTGCTATTGGCGGGGATGACGTGATGATTATTGTTCCGGCTAATCAGGCGCTGCAAATTGCTCAAGATATTGGCGAGAAATTTGAGGAAATTTTGGAACAGACGGGACAATATCGTATTCCAGATGCCGTTAGGCCTTCTGGAAATCCTCACCGCGATCGCCGCCAACTCACTTCATTCCGCAACAGCCAACTCAGTACATCAATTGGGGTGCTAACCACAAAATATGATACGCCAATTTACTATGCCAATCGCCTGGTCAATCAATTGCTCAAATCTGCCAAAAAATATGCCAAAACTCTAAAAAAAGACAAAGGTTACTTGGGAGGTACAATCGATATCTTAACCCTCAAGTCTGTAACCATGATATCCTCCAATATTGAGGAATTTCGTCAACAAGCATGGGTTGTTCCTGGCCCACCCAAGCTCAAACTTCATGCCAGTCCCTATACCTTGCAAGAAGTGGGGAGCTTGATTAAAACAATTCAGGCTTTTAAACAATCCGAGTTTCCGCGATCGCAACTCTATCAAATCCGCAGTCTCCTAGAACGGGGTAAACAAACCGCTATCCTCAACTACCGCTACTTTCGAGTCCGCCTAAAGCCTGAGCAGCAAAAGTTTTTAGAAGACCATTTTGAACAGATATGGTGTTCCCCAAAAGACTCCGAGAACAAGGGCAACCTAGCCCCCTGGATGAGCCAACTGGACAGCGAAAACGACTCTACTATCTATGAAACCCTTTGGCGAGATATCGTCGATTTATATCCCTTCATTGAAGGTGATACTCAACTAAAGAGTGACTCCCTCGCCACACCGTCGGAGGTATCGGGCCATGATTAACCTGCAATCGAGCCAAATTGGGGAATCTCTGCCCCTCACCGCCACCATCAACACGGCACTTTGTGTTGGCGCCGGGGGGTCTTCCGGTTCCCTGGCCGACAAACCCATCCTCCGCAACGCCCGAGGACAACTCCTCATCCCCGCCTCCCAACTCAAAGGACGCTTGCGCCATGAGTGCGAGAAACTGGCCCGGGGACTTGGCTGGCCCGTCTGTCAATCCCCCAATCCAGCCACGATGTGTCCCCAACGGGCTCGCTTAACTGAAGCAGAGGAGACCCGTTTCCAACGGGATGAGTATCGTGTTGAGGAAGACTCTCGTCACCATTGTCTCATCTGCCAAATCTTCGGCAATCCGAGTTTACCTTCTCAGGTCGATGTCAACGATCTCATCTGTCATGAGGCCACTGATACGCTTCCTGAGGTATTACGTCCCGGCGTCACTCTCAACCGCCGCCGTCTCACCGCTGAAGACCAAAAACTCTATTTCTTGGAAACCTCCCCGGCTAACCTTAATCTGGAATTTCAGGGAAGTTTATACATTCACCCCCATGCTCCCCCTTATACTAAACTCCTCCTCAGCGCTGCCTTAGGTCACATTCACGCCTTGGGGGGTGGCAAATCCACGGGGTTAGGCTGGTTAACTTGGACAACCCGCCCTGAGATGGGTGATGCAAATTGGCAAGAGTTGCTCCCTGGAGGTGTGGCATGAAACAGATTCAACTGACGATTACTGCGAAATCCGCCCTCGCCATCGGTCGTAAAAAACCCGGTTCCGTGAGTGAGGCGGCGGACTTTATCGCTGGTTCCGTGATTCGCGGGGCGATCGCCGGCCATCTTTTGCGCGCTCACCCCAACAACTCACAGCCGCAACCTGGAGATGACTTTTCCCGCCTCTTTGTCGAAGATAAGGCGGCAATTTTCCAAAACGCCTATCCCAGCCTCACTGCTGATTCAGCCGTCGACCTATTGCCCGTCACGGCTGTCAGCGCCAAGGCCAAACCCGGCTTCAAACCCAAGGGATATGGGGTCTTCGATACCCTGATTGATCGCTTCTGCGCTGAGGCTTGTGGGCAACTGTATGATCCCAACTGTCCCCAAGCGGCAGAGAAGGGCGAGGGACGAGTCGAACCCTTTAGCGGCTTCTATAATAAAACGCGTCAGGGTTATCAAACGCTGTCCGTTCCCAAACGACTTCTGACTCGGGTGGGTATTAACCGCCGCCGCGCCACCGCTGAAGAACAAATCCTCTATAGTTTGGAGGTTTTGGATGACTATCGAGAAGATGGTGAACCGGTGGTTTATCGGGGTGGGATTCTGCTTGAGGAGGACTCCCTGGCGGATGCCTTAAGCCAATTTATTAACCAAAACCGCCAGCGATTTCGCCTAGGGGGAAGTGCTTCTCGGGGACTTGGTCAGGTTGAGATTCAAGCGACGGCCGTTCCTTGGCAATCGAATCTGAAGCCGCGACTGAAACAGTTTAATCAACTGCTGCAACAGCGTTGGCAACTCTGGACGAGCCTCTATCCGGGGCGATCGCGAAGCGTGCGGGAACCGCGATCGCTCCCTCAACGGAATTACTTCACCCTCAATCTACAATCTGATGCAATTCTACGTCAAAATTGGCGACGCACCACCGTCATTACGGCAGAGGATTTGAAACAGTTAACGGGAGTCTCTGATGATAGCCTAACGCTCCACAACGCCTACAGTAGTTTTGATACCGTCTCGGGGTGGAATTCAGCTTGGGGCTTCATGAAAGATGTGGAACTGACGACAACGAAAGGAGGATTATATTTGTTTGGGACGAATCATTTGGATGCCTGGTCTGAGGCGCTGAGTCAGCTAGAATATAAAGGAATTGGCGATCGTACCCTGGAAGGATTTGGACAGGTGAAGGTTTGTCATGAGTTTCATCAAGTTTTTCGGGAGAATGCCCTATGAGTTCGAATATCTTAAATCCCCAAGTCGAGTTGAAGATTCAGCGAGGCATCCGTCAAGTTGAAGATCAATTGGTAGTGGCGATTCAAAAAGCTTTAGAGGAATCCCAATATGGCAACCTGGAAGATGCACAATTTCGTAATTTGGTTCGTGTGGCAGAAAGTACTGACAGCACGGAGGTAATTAAAAATTTTCTTTTATATCAAGTCGGGCGGCAGGGAAAGGGAGAGGAAAAATGGGGTCGATCCAAAAACTCTCTTGCAAATCAAATTATTGATGACATTGACAACGTTTTGAAAGACTTGGCCCAAGTCATTTCTGAAGAGGTGGGACAAGAATTTTATCAACAAATTTGGCTCGACTTAATTCGCCGGTATCTAGGCTATGGTTCTCGTCGTCTAAAGTATATAAATTTCTTGAAATCTGAATCCAAACAGCAAAAAAGTCAAACAGAAAACCAAAAAGAAAATAGTTTTCTAAAACAAAAATGATACCTACAACTCGAAATAAATTCATCTCCCTTGACGAGTTTCTACAACAACCCGAGACTAAGCCAGCTTGCGAGTATATTGATGGAGAAATCGAAGAAAAGCCTGTGCCTAAGGGAAAACACAGCTTATTACAAACTCGTCTTTCTGCACGAATTAACCAGATCGCAGAACCGTCCAAGCTGGGGTTTGCTTTAACAGAGCTGCGTTGTACATTTACAGGACGTTCATTCGTCCCAGATATTGCTGTCTTTTACTGGCAAAATATCCCCCTAGACGAAGACGGCGAAATTGCCAACCAGTTTGATAAACCACCAGATTGGACGATTGAAATCCTCTCCCCTGAACAACGTCAAACCCGCGTCATTCGTAATATCTTATTTTGCTTAAATGCAGGAACAGAATTAGGATGGCTCATTGACCCTAAGGAACTCATGATTTTGGTTTTTCAGTCGGGACAACAGCCGGAAATCAAACAAGGAGATGATGAGGTTCCGGGGTTAAAAAAATTGACACACTGGACAATGTCTGCAAATCAGATTTTTGATTTACTAAAATTCAACTAATATCATCACACGTTTACTTCAAAAAGCAATGTTTGATACATTTAAAAATCGACTCACCATTACCGGAACATTAGAAACCGTAACAGCTTTGCGGGTGAGTTCGGGACGCTCCCTTGAACCCATTGGCTGTGATTTACCTGTGATGAAAGATGCCTTAGGGTATCCCCTGATTCCCGGTTCTAGCTTCAAAGGGGCCTTGCGATCGCGCCTAGAGAGTTTCCTCCGAGGAGTCTTTAGCGGAGTCTCTGAGACTCACCTTCGTCATCTTGTAGCCAATCCCAGTGATGAGTCAGAATGGTCAATCACGGCGTCAGAAATGCGGGCGTTAAAAACCCGATATACCGACGATCGCCAATATACCGACGATCGCCAACTGACAGACCATATTTTGCAAAACACTGATCTGATTTCCAAAGTGTTCGGTTCTCCCTGGCTATCCAGTAAATTTCAGGTGCGAGATTTGACCATTGATAATCCTGCTGAGAACTGGTTTGGACAATATCAAGAACGGGATGGCGTGGCGATTGATCGCGATACCGAAACCGCCGCCGACGGAAAACTCTATGACTTTCAAGTAGTTCCCGCTGCAACTCCCTTTGAGTTCAAAGCGGTGATGGAAAATGCTGAACCTTGGGAATTAGGATTGTTGATGTTAGGATTGCACCAATTTGAACGTGAACAAATTCCTTTGGGTGGCGGGCGATCGCGCGGGTTAGGAATTGTTCGTCTGAAACTCGATCGCATGGACTGGGTTAATCCTAGTTCCCCCAACGAACTGCTTACTTATTTACAACATTTGGTTGATGACGAGTTGAATGATTATCACCTAAATGAAGACCAACAACAGGCGTTAAAAGACCAATGGATGACGGCGTTACTGACCGAATTACGTCGGCGATCGCCCCAACCGACAACACCTGTTAACGATGTATCCTAGGAAGAAGCCAATGAAGATTATCCAGGAACAAACCGATTCGCACCTGAGCTTTCATCAATTTCTTGAAAATCTTCCCGATGAAGCCGGAGACTATGAACTCGTAAATGGACAAATTGTGAGACGACTTCCGACTCGTAAACATGATGATATTGCCGATGCCATTACTGATACCCTAAGACAACATATCAGACAGCATCAAGAGAATTTTCACGTCTCGGGTCGTATCTTTATAAGAACCGAAACATCCAGCGGGGTGCAACAGGGACGACATCCCGATGTTGTGGTCGTTGATCGTCGCCGTTGGGAAGAGTCCCCCATGGCTCCCTCAGCACTTCTTGACCCACCCCAGCTTGCGGTTGAAGTGGTGTCCACCAATTGGGAAGATGATTACGTTGATAAATTTGAAGAGTACCAACGATTTGCTATTCCTGAGTATTGGATTGTGGACTATCTCGCGGTTGGAAGTCGCCAGTATTTAGGCAATCCCAAAGAACCCACCCTTTTTATCTGTACCTTGCAAGAGGATAACACCTATAAAATGGCGGGATATCGTTGGGGCGATCGCCTCAAGTCTTCCACCTTTCCTCAACTCGACATCACCGTTGAAAACCTATGTAATTTGTAACCTGACATCCTAAGCTCATGCACAAGCGACTTGTTAACCACTGCACCCTAGATTTCAGCATTCGGCCCGTTGGTCCTCTTTTGGTCAAATCAGGAAAAGAAGGGGCTGATCCCACCAAACCCGATATGGAATTCGTCGAAACCTATCACGCCGGAGGGCGATCGGTTTATCTGCCTGGAAGTAGCCTGAAAGGGGCAATTCGCGCCCATGCCGAACGGATTGTTCGCACAGTGGGAGGGGACAATCCTCCTTCTGAGGGGAAATCGGGTCTCTGGGCAAATGACCCAATTAACAGTAACGACGAACGTCTTAAAGGTAAAACACCCTCTGAAATCTATCGCCAATCCTCCTTTACGGAGCAGATTTTTGGCAACACGGCCCTCGCCAGTCGTCTGAGAATCGAAGATGCCTATCCGAGTTCAGAACATCCTCTCAAACTCGAAGAACGCAATGGGGTCGCCATTGATCGGGTCTTTGGTTCCGTTGCGGTTGGACCGTTTAACTACCAAGTTTGCACCGATGGAGAATTTCGCAGCAAAATTCATCTAAAAAACTTTACCTTAGCCCAACTGGCTTTGATTGGTTTGGTCTTGCGAGATCTCGATCAAGGTTGGTTTGGATTGGGGTTCGGTAAATCTCGGGGACTGGGGACAGTTGACGTGCAATTCAACTCAGCCCAAGTGAGTTATCCTGGCTGTGTTCTTCAGGATGGGCATATTCAACTGTTGGGGTCTAACAAACGTTGGACAATTACTAAACTGTTGGGGGTGGGTGAATTTCTCACAAATAATCCTTATAGTTTTCCGGAAGACGATGAAGTGGTAGTTCCGGTAGGAGGGAAAGAGATGGACTTGGGCGTTGGAGTTCAGTTAACCTGGCAAGGGGCCGAACAGGTCAAAGATATCTTTATCAGAACCATGCCAAAATGGCGGGCATTGTTAGGAGGAGTTGCCGCATGAATGAGGCATTTATCGGCTACCAGTCTGGTGTTTCTTTAGAGCAACTCAAGCAACAGCTTCAGGTTGATGAAACGGTCTATTATTATTTGCAATATGTCGATCGCATCGAAGGATTTTCCTGCCAACTACCCAAACGTCCTCTAAGTCCCGAGGGCCGGATGTTTAACGCCAGCTTAGAACTCCGATGGACTCAGAACCGGGAGGGTTACGATCTCCTCTGGCTAGGAACTCAACCCCCTCCAGGGGAGTTTCAGACGATGGCGGGAGATTGGGAGTACTGCGATCGCCCTGCCAAGGTTTACCCCTCCAGTGAAACTCGGTTACCCAAGGGAGTTCCCGAGTTCTCTTCCGACTTCAATCTTCAACAGCGTTATTTCGTAGATCGCGACACGGCGATCGTTCATTTTGTTGCCTTAACTGTAAATTAATTATGTCTCCTTCACACCCTCAACGTCCACGCCCTCAACGTCCTAACACATCGAATTCAGAAGAAAAGCCATATGTTATCGTTCCCTTTCCTAGACAGCGTCCATCTTTAGGCACACCTAAATATCATGGTCATGAAAAGTATCACGAGCAACAAAAGCGCCGCAGTGGACGTTTGCATCTAAAACTAATTGTCAAAAATGCCGTTCACATCTCAACAGGCGTCATGGTTCTCGGGGAGGATATCGAGCAACCACAATATGACATCCTCAAAACCATGCTTCGCGGTAATGACCAACATTTACTTCTGCCAGGCTCATCACTAAAAGGCGTCGTTCGTAGCATTCATGAAGCAATCACCAACAGCACATTAGGGGCAATTACTCCATTTGCTCGCCGAGAAGGATGGATTCCTCAACACCGCAGTTTAAATCCTAGGAGAGTTCATCAACTTTGCCCGTCCAGCCGTTTATTCGGGGCGATGAACTGGCAGGGAGTTCTCCATTTTCAAGATGCTCGCTGTCAAACTAATGAATTTAGAGTTCAGTGTTTACCCTCTCTGTATGCCCCACAAGAAAAGAAATTTTATGAGGAAAAACGTCGTAAAGACTTGAATGACGACTACTTTGATATGTCATCGCGCCAAGTTCAAGGTCGCAAATTCTATTATCATTTTTCACATCCTATCAGTCGTGCCGAGAAAGGGGTTTTAGCTCAGCAAGCCTTAGCGGAGTATGTGTTTACGACCCAAATTCGCTATCACAGTTTAACCCCTGCGGAATTGGGGTCTGTCTTTGCGGCCCTTGGCTTGGATACAAAACATGGCTTTTATCTCAAAGTGGGTGCAGGAAAACCCATTGGTTTAGGAACAGTCGAAGTTCAAATTACTGAAATTGAACAACCTGAATCTATGGGCGATCGCTACCGCAGCTATGATGCGGAATCCCCAGGGATTACCGGTGACGCATTAACACAATTCATTGAAACCTCCTTAGCTGAGGCGCATCGCCAACATCTTATTGACTCTCAACAACTGCAACAAATTTCTGAAATCCTCTCATACCCCAGCCAACGTCAACCTAAACTTGAGTACTAAACATGATAAATCCACATCGTTTATCGGAAAGACATTGGCATATTTCCCATGCGATCGCCTTGGAAATTGTCTTAGATGAAACCGATATAAATGAATTAAGAAAAGCAATTTCTTATTTGCGAACTATCTCTCGTCACCAAGATTTGGGTAAGCATCTTCTGACGTACTACCAAACTTTGATACGGCATGGATCTACTATTTCCCATAGTAACAAAACACAGAAATACTACGAATCATTATACGATATTTTTGATTACTACTTGCGCCAACTTTTAAGGCAAGAATTTAATGATTTTGAAGTCGTTTGTCAAGTGTTAGGTTGGGCGTCTGGGTTGGCTAAATACTATGAAACCTTGTTACCCAAAGACGGGAGCAAAAAAGCAAAAATCAAGAACCATCTAAGACAGCAACTTGAAGACTATCAGCAAGCTATCAAAAAATCACCTAGCATTTCATCAACATCTTCACCAGAATCAGCTCCCAACGTTATTGATATGGAACTGAAAGAAGGTCACATCCTAGATGCAGTTGCCACGAAAAAAGGCAGCAGAAACAGGGTTACTTATCAATGTTGCGGACATATGTTTAACGAAAGAGAGGCAAAAAATTACGATAAAATTCCTCTCAACCAACCCATCAAGGTTGAAATTAAATCGTTGAAGGATGACGGAACCATCAATCACATTAAATTTACCGAGGATGCCGGATGAAACTTTGAGATGATCGATGTCATCGTCACTCTGCCTCAACGTTACCATGGGTTGGCTAGTTCACCGCGTCAGCCATGATCTCGGGAGGCAGAGCCTCCCGGAGTGCGTGTCACGGCTTCAGCCATGACACGAGAGAGCGAACGAGAGAATGGGAGCCATATCCCCTAATAGCCAGCCTCTTCTTCATACTCCGGCTGCTTGCTTTTCTGAGGAATATTGACCTTGGGAGGATCATACACCCGAGAGTCCTCCTCCTCAGACCAAGCATCGGCTTCAATGTCCTCGTACTCTACCGGCTGGGAATAGTCGGGATAGTCCGCCTCCTCATACACCGGTTCCTCGCGGTAGGGTTCCGGCTCATAGGGTGGCTCGTAGGGATCACGTGTGGTTTCACTCCAGTTCTCCGTCTCCGGCTCGTCGTACTCCACATACACCGGTTCGGGTTCTGGCTCGTAAAGCGGTTCGGGTTCCGGTTGCGTCCACTCGTCTTCATCCCACTGCTGTTCAACGGGAGCTTGCACCACCCGACGACGGGGTTCGGGGGGAGCGGTGGGAATCCCACTGCCGAGTTGATTCTCGGGGCGAGCGGTGGGAGTATAAAATTCTTCTTCTTCTTCCCGTTCCCAGGGCGCACTCCCTAAGCCTAACCGTTCCATGACCCCAACGGATAACTGAGTCAGCCGTTCTTCTGCCCCCTCAAAGACAATCAGACGATTCGGTCCACTGCTGACAATCTCCTCAATGGGGAGTTCATAGGTACTCAGCAGTTGTTCGGGAATTTGGGGAATACCAATTGAGGCGATGATGATGGAGGTGACTTTGCCATCGCGGGTGTCGAACTTGAAGCCTCGTACTTTGCCGAGCAGTTCCCCCACTTCAGTGATGACTTCGCTGTTGATGATGGTGCTGTACATCTCAACATCGAGATCGTCTTCGATGACTTCGTCGGTATCGACTAGGATGACATCACCAATCTGGCGGATGCGATCGAGCTGCATATAACGGGGTAGCCCAGCCACCGCTAGGATATTATCCCGCATCCCGAGGGCGACCACTTCCCGGCGATCGATATCTACCCAAATTTGGCTGACGACTCCGAGCCGCCTCCCGCCGTCGCGGGTGATGACTTGGGTTCCTAACAGATCGGAGCGTTGACGGATGTGTTCGGATGTCATTCTAGATGGAATCCTACGAGTCGAATCCTGGTTAATATACTGTACTATCAGACCGATCGCTCTGGCGAGAGAGATTCTTGAGAATCCACTGGGGGTTGCTGTTGTAACTTCAAGCCTAAAACTTGGGTATAAGCACCTCGGGCCTGGGTGACACCGATGGTTCTCGCGGCGGCGGCGATAGTGGGACGGCGCAAACTCACGACAATAAATTGTGCGGCCTGTGCCTGCTTTTTAATCATTTTAGCTAATCGTTCCACATTTGCCCCGTCCAGAAACATATCCACCTCGTCAAAGGCGTAAAACGGGGAGGGACGATAGCGTTGTAGAGCAAAGATAAAACTCAACGCCGTGAGAGATTTCTCCCCCCCCGACATCGAGGCCAACCGCTGCACCGGCTTACCTTTGGGATGAGCCACGAGGTTCAAGCCGCCATTAAAGGGGTCTTCCGGGTCGCTCAGTTGCAGATGTCCGTCCCCCTGAGACAGTTCGGCGAAGATTTGGGCAAAATTCTCATTTACCGCGTCGAAGGCTTCTTTAAACGCCCGTAACCGCAGGGTGGTGAAGTTTTCGATGCGTAATAGCAACTCCTGACGTTCATCCTGGAGAATGGCCAGTTTTTCCGTCAAGTCTTCTAGGCGAGCTTGGGTGCGCTCAAATTCTTCTAGGGCCAACATATTCACCGGTTCCATAGCCTCAATGCGTTTGGCGAGGCTACGGAGTTCTTTGTCCAACGCGTCTAGTTTGAGTTGGGGGGGAACTTCGGGGAGGGGGTTGGGGAGGTCTTGTTCTTGTTCTCGCAGGTGTTGGCGCACTTGCTGGAGTTGTTCAACTCGTCCTTCTTGGGTTTCTTGGAGTTTCTGTAAACGCCAGTCCGTTTGTTGTTGGTTGACGCGCAATTCCCGTAATCGGGCTTCGGCGCGATCGCGGGCCTGTTTCTCTTCCCCTAATTTGGCCTCAATTTCGGCAAAACTAGCACGAGTCTGAGCCATCTGGGCCTCTAACTCCTGGTGTTGGTGCGCCAGTTGCTCCTGTTGCTGCTCAATCTCCTGGCCACGACTCTGGAGTTCCCCCAACTGTTGCTGACGTTCCTGGATTTTCTCACCCAGTCGCCCCTGTTGACTGGCTAATTCTCGTAACCGTTCTTCCGCATCCCGCAAACTCTGGGTGCGTTGGGCCAGGATTTCTTCCCGTTGTTGCATCTGCTGTTGGTACTGTTGCCATTCTTGGTGAGTTTGGGATTTCTCCAATTGAGCCAGTTGTTCTCGCAAGGCTTGTAACTGCTGCTCTTGCTGAGGGAGTTCCTGTTGCAGTTGCTGCAAACGAGCTTGGGTACTATCGAGTTCTTGGCGTTGTTGACTTTGTTGCGATCGCCCCTGCTCCTGTTGCTGCTGTAAACTCTCAATATCCTGCCCCAGTCGTTCCCGGCGCAATTGGAGTTCCCGATGTTGCTGTTTCGCCTCCATCAGCGCCTTGGCCCCTAATTTCAGCTCACTACTCCAGCGTAAAATCTCCTCCTCACAGCGTTCAAGAATCTCGCCAATCTGCCGCAGGCGATCGCGCAACCCCTTCACTTCCGCCGATTCCCCAGTCTCCACATGGCCAAAATGGAGATGAGATGACCCTCGCCGCTGACTTCCCCCCGTCATGGCCCCACTGGCTTCGAGGAGTTCCCCATCGAGCGTCACCATCCGCGCCTGTCCCAATAACCGACGAGCATTATCTAAGCGGTCAAACACCACCGTTGAGCCAAACACATAGGCAAAAATGTTGTCATAGCGCTCCTCACAATCAATCAGATTCACCGCATAGTCAATAAAACCGGCACTTCGTTCCACCTCAGGAGTTCGCTGAAAACGAGGGGCGCGAATCTTATTTAGGGGTAAAAAGGTCGCCCGCCCGGCCCGTTTTTCTTTCAAAAGCTGAATCGCCGCAGAGGCGACTAAATCATCCTCAACGACAATAAAGCCCAATCGTCCCCCAGCGGCGGTTTCCAGGGCAATTTGCACGTCGCTCTCGACTCGTCCTAGTTGGGATACCAACCCACAAACTCCGCTCAATCCCGACTGTTCCACCACTTGGCTGGCGTAACTGCCGGAGGCTTCTTGAATGGCTTGATTTTGGGCTTCGAGCTTATCGAGGCGGCGTTGTTTCTCCCGCTGTTCTTGCAAGAGACGGGTTTGGGTATCTTGCTGAATCTGTAACTCCTCCTCGGCGGCTTGGCTGCTGCGTTCGAGGTGTTGCAGATGCTGTTGAGCGGTGTCTTCTTCTTGGCTGAGGTGGTGATACTCCTGTTGACTCTGTTGCAGTTGTTCCTCCCGTTGGGCGATCGCCGTCTCCCGTTGACTCAGTTGTTCCCCCAGTTGGGCCAGCCGTTCCTGAAGTTGCGCCTGTTCGGTGCGTTGGGGGTCTAGGGTTCCCAGGAGGGTTTCGGTTTGTTGACGCAGTTGGGTTTGTTCTTGTACCCAAGCTTGAGCGCGATCGGCTAGGGCGTTGGCGGACTCTCGCGCTCGTTCAAGTTCTCCCTGGGCCAACTGCCGCGACTCTCTCAGGGTGGGCAGTTGGTCGGTTTCGAGGAGTTGCTGTTGTTGGCGAAGTTGCTCCTGTTGCTGTTGGGTTTGCGCGATCGCCGTCTCCGTTTGGGCGATCGCCCCCTCAATCTCCTGACGCTGCTGCTGCAACTCCTCCCGTCGCTGCTGGCGTTGCTGCTGTTCGGCTTCTTGACGGGCCAACTCCGACTGACGGGCCAAAAGTTCATCTTCGCCGAGGGCCTTCACCTGCTGATTTAAGACATCGAGTTCATCGCTGGCCTGTTTCAAATTCTCAGCCAGTTGGGCCAAACTTTCCTCAAGTTCGCCGCGAGTGCGATCGCCGGCTGCCAATTGTTCGCCAATTTGCTCTTGACGTTGGCGCAATTGCTGCCATTGTAAGACTCTAGCCCACTCTTGTTTCTGCTGAAGTTCCTGGCGTAATCGTTGATATTGTTCGGCTTTGAGGCGATCGGCAGCCAGGCGATCGCGTTGGCTTGTTAGTTCTTTCTCGACAATGCGACAGCGATCCTCGCGTTCCTCGACTTCGGCGAACTTGTCTTTAGCCCGATCAATTTTGCGATCGAACGCCGCCACTCCCGCCAACTCGTCAATAATCTCCCGCCGTTCCCGAGCGTTCATGGAGATAATACTGGTCACATCCCCCTGAAGCACCACGTTATAGCCCTCGGGATAGACGCGCAACTCATTGAGTTGTTCATGTAACTCCCCCAGGGTACAAACCTCACCATTAATGGCATATTGCGAGGTATAGCCTCCCGACGGCGTTACCCGCAGCCGCCGCGTCACCCGCCAGTCTCGATGTTGCGGCGTTGCGTCATCTTCCGACGAGTTCTCATCTGGATTCTCATCTGGGTTCTCATCTGGATTCTCATTAGACTGCACCCGTTGCCACAAGCGGTCTTCAGGAGACAAATCAAAGGTGACACTGACACTGGCTTCCACCGTCGATCTGCGTTTATTTTGCTGTTGATTGACTAAATCCGGCAGGCGATCGGCTCGCATCCCCTTTGACGAGGCGATTCCCAGACAAAACAACAGGGCATCCAAGATATTCGACTTCCCAGAACCGTTTGGCCCCGAAATCACCGTAAACTCGCGCCGGAACGGCACTCTGGTGGTTCCCCCAAAGGATTTAAAATTGGTGAGTTCGATTTCCTTGATGTAAACCATAAAGGCAAGAGGCAAGAGGCAAGAGGCAAAAGAAGGGAACACCGGAACAGGGAACAGGCAATAGGGAACAGGCAATAGGAGATCTGATGGGCGATCGCCCCAGAGAGGGGCTGTTTTGATAGAATGCCACTAAAGCCAGACTCCCATGGGGGTGCTATCCCACGCTAATTTATGAAAGTTGCCATCTTTGAAGTTTGTCGGAATCCCGAAATCCGCAAACAAACGGAAACCTTGATGCTCTCACAAGCGTTTGAGCGAGCGGGGATTGATTGCCAAGTTTATAGCAATGATGGCATTTGGGACCGACGAACCTTCCTTAATCGTAGCCTTTTACAGAAATGTCTCAGTGAAGGGGACGTTGATGTGGTTCACTTGGCCCTCCACGGCGATCGCGATGGCCTGGTTCTCGGATGGTCTAAAGCTGAAAAAATCCGCGATCGCCGTCCCCAAGAGCGCCTCTCCCCCCAAGATATTACACAAATGAGCCAGTGGCGCGGTAAACTCATCATCAGCGGTGCTGCCAGTGTCTATCCCCTCGCTGATGCCTTCCTCAACGCTGGCGCTTCTGGGGTGATTGTTCCCGAACGCTCCATCTCCTATCAGCACCTCGTCCCCTTCCTCGACCAACTGTATAGCAAGCTGGCCAACCGCCAAGCCCCCCGCAACGCCCTTGACAGTGCTATCCGTCAGTTCCCCGATTTAGACAGCTTTCGATTTCTTTCAAGTGGCTCAAGTGCCTCTAGTGGCATCGCTCGGGGTCGGAATTAAGCCCCTTCAGCCTAACTCATCGCCTCTTCCCCCATAGCAAAACTGGACAGTCTCAGGGGACTGCCCAGCATCAATGCGGTAATACCCACACAGAGTTAAAGACGTGGGACGAGATTAGTTGCTCGGCGCAACCTTTTCCTTGAACAGCTTGCCAGCGGAGAAGGCGGGAACCTTGGTGGCGGGGATGACCATTTTGTCGCCGGTTTTGGGGTTGCGGCCTTCCCGGGCCTTACGATCTCTGGCTTCAAAGGACCCGAAGCCCACCAGAGTCACTTTATCGTCACTCGACACCGCTTCGACGATGGTTTCGAGGGCTGCCGTTAACACAGCATCGGCTTCCTTCTTGGTGACGTTCGCTTTCGCGGCCACGCGATCGACGAGTTCTCCTTTATTCATAATCTGGATATCTCCTTAAGGTCAGATAGTAGAGGTCCACAACTGCCCGAAAAGGTCTTGAGGACACTTTAGGCAGGAAACATCGACGGGGCTTTTTTGAGGTAAAACCCTGAAACTGTTGGTCTTCCGATGTTTCACTGACTCATTCTAATGGGTGTTTGCCCGATCTGGATCGTTGAAAGTATTAATTTATCTTGATTTGAAGATTTTTTTTACATCTGCCATTTTTTTAGGGCAAATTCTCAGGAAAATCTTGACAATTCACAGAAAATTGAGTAATAGACAGACCGTCGCTCTTACCAGAACCGTTAAACGGCCCCTAAACTTCTCCGTTAAACGGCCAAAAACTCCTGAATCACCTCCTGAGAGAGGTCTTGGGTTGCGCCGGAGGCCACAATCCCCCCTTTCTGCATGGCGTAGTAGCGATCGGCTTGGCGGACAAAATGTAAATGTTGTTCGACAAGCAAGACCGAAATCCCGGTTCGCTCAATAATGCGACGGACGGCGGCCTCGATTTCTAAAATAATTGAAGGCTGAATCCCCTCGGTGGGTTCATCGAGTAACAGCAGGCGTGGTTTTCCCATTAAGGCCCGGGCGATCGCCAACTGTTGCTGTTGTCCCCCACTGAGATCTCCCCCCATGCGTCCCAACATGGTTTCTAAGACCGGAAATAGCTCAAAAATCTCATCGGGAATACGCTTGCTAGAGCGTCCTGGACGAGCTTCTAACCCCAGTAATAGATTCTCTTTAACGGTCACTCGGGGAATAATCTCTCGCCCCTGGGGAACATAGCCAATTCCCGCTTGAGCGCGGCGAGGTGTGGATAAGGGCAATAGGGGGCGATCACAGAGGTTAATCTGTCCACTTCGAGGCGACAACAAGCCCATAATCGTCTTTAACAGAGTCGTTTTTCCTACCCCATTGCGACCAATTAAACAGACCATCTGGCCCACCGGTACACTTAAATCCACATTCCGTAAAATATGACTTTCCCCGTAATAGACATTTAACCCGGAAACCTGCATCATTAACCCCGATTCAGGGGTAACGGTTCTCATTTCTGTGGCTTGCATGATTATTCTTCCTCTTCCGATGGACCTAAATAGACTTCAATCACACGAGGATTGCTTTGAATCTCATCCATAGTTCCCTCACACAGAAGCGATCCTTGGTGTAAGACACTCACCTTACGAGCAATTTGGCGCACAAACTCCATATCATGCTCAATTACGATAATGGAGTGATTCTCCGCTAACGTCAGCAACAGATTGCCCACATTTTCGGTTTCTTCATCGGTCAATCCCGCCACCGGTTCATCTACGAGTAACAAATCTGGGGATTGGGCCACCAACATTCCAATTTCAAGCCGTTGTTTTTCCCCATGAGACAATAACGCGGCTTCGAGATTAGCTTTGGCCCCTAAACCAATGGTTTCTAAAATTCCGGCAACGGTTAGCCGTTCTCCATGATCCGGTTTGCCAAACAGGGTTTGTAATACCCCTTTGTGGCGATTACAGGCTAAATCTAAGTTGTCTCGTACCGTGAGATTCAGGTAAACACGGGGCGTTTGGAATTTGCGGCCAATTCCTAAACGAGAAATTTTATGTTCGTTGAGGTTACGTAAGTTGCGCCCTTTGAAGTGAACCTGACCTTCGGTAGGTTGAACTTTGCCGGTAATCGTATCGAGAAATGTCGTTTTTCCTGCCCCATTTGGGCCAATAATTACCCGTAACTCCCCGGTTTTAAGACTAAAGTTGAGGGCGTTTAGGGCTTTGAAACCATCAAAACTGACGGTTAAGTTGTCGATTTCAAGGATATTTGTAGAAATGTTTTCAGTCATAACATCAGTCATAACAGGGGGACGGGAAACTAGCGGTCAGGATTTTCGAGTTCGTCATGTTCCTGTTGCACCTCCGGGTTGAGATCAATGTCCGGATAGGTAATCAGGCGCGGTTGTAGGCCCAGGCGCGATCGCAGTTTGGGGATGGCCCAATCGCGAAACCAGCCATAGAGTCCATTGGGAAGTACGGTGACAACAATCAGGAATAAAGCCCCCTGGAAGAATAACCAGGCCTCCGGAGACCATTCACTGAGGACGGTTTGAGCGCTACGTACCAGAATAGCGCCAATAATCGCCCCAATGAGGCTTGCACGTCCTCCTACGGCGACCCAAATCACCATTTCAATGGAAAAGGCAACTTCCATAAAACTGGGGGTGACTAAGCCGGTTTGCACCGTATATAAGGCTCCAGACACGCCGGCGATCGCCCCGGAAATGGCAAACACTAAAATCTTAAATCCCGTGGGATCATAGCCGGCAAACCGGGCGCGAACTTCGTCATCACGAATGGCAACCAGCATTCGCCCAAAGCGCCCTTGGGTCAACCAACGACAGAGGAGATAGGTCAACCAAACCATCATGATGGACAGTTGAAAAAAGGCGAGCTGGGCTTCATTTGACCCGGAGGCTACACCAAAAATTTCATAGCGATTGGTACTGAGTCCATTGGTTCCGTTAATGAGTTCCTGCTGTCCGTTGAAGAAGTTAAAGAACACCAAGAGAGCCGCCTGGGTCAAAATGGAGAAATAGACCCCTTTAATGCGGTTGCGGAAGACCAAATATCCTAACAGTCCCGCGACAATGGCTGGAACAATAGGAATTGCTAAAATTGTCAGCGGCAGGGAGTTAAAGGGTTGCCAAATCCAAGGCAATTCTTCCACGCCGTAAAGGCTAAAAAAGTTGGGAATTTCTCCCTCGGGAAGTTGTAAGTTTAGGTGCATGGCAAAGGCATAGCCACCGAGGGCGAAAAAGATGCCATGACCGAGGCTTAATAAGCCGGTATAGCCCCAGATGAGGTCAATGCCCAAGGCGGCGATCGCTAAGGCAACAAAACGCCCGATTAGTTTGAGGCGAAAGACCGGCAAGACTAAGGGCATAATCACCGCAAAGGCAATGGCAATCCCTAGGGCGATCGCCGGTTCTAGCCACCATTTTGAGCGACGGGAGGGGCGGGTTGCTGAAGATAGCTTGGAGGTTTCCATTATCACAGATAAAAGCTTTTGTCAACTCTTAATTTCGCATAAATTCACTACAATTCAGCGGTTCGTCCTTTTTGGGGAAAGATGCCCGAAGGCTTCACTTGCAAGAAGGCAATAATCAGGGCAAAGACCATCACTTTCGCCATACTGGTTGAGGCAAAAAACCGTAAAAACTCGGCGACGAACTGCAAGGAATTAATATCGTCAAATAGCCGGGCTAAGGCTCCTGACCCTAGCAGATAGCTACTAATACCAATGGCAAAGGCCGCGATAATTGCCCCAAAGATATTGCCCACTCCTCCCACAACGACCACCATAAAGGTATCAACAATATAGTTTTGCCCCACATTCGGACCAACAGACCCGAGGAAGGTAATGGCACAACCGGCGATTCCCGCTAACCCAGACCCCAAAGCAAAGGTGAGGGCATCCACCGTGTCTGTGGGAATCCCTAAACAGGCACTCATCTCGCGATTTTGCGTGACAGACCGAATCCGTAATCCCCAATCGGAGCGATTGAGGAACCAATAGATGGCGACCAAACACAGAAGGGTGAGCAGGATAATGAAGATACGGGAATAGGGGAGTTGATACCCCCCGAGTTCAAAGCCACCCCGTAGCCAGGCCGGGGCCGTGACGTCCAGGTTGCGCGGGCCAAACCAGGGTTTAGCCAAGACCGCGACTCGGGTCATCGCCCAGCCAGCCAGTCCGGAAATGGCCAGGGAGAGGGGTAGGAGAACAGCGATCGCCCAACCTTTCATCCCCTCCCAGTTAGGACGACGACGTAGCAGCCACATCCCCCCGAAAAAGAGGGCGCAAAAGAGGACAATGGCGATCGCCAACAGCCAATTCACACTACGCACCAATTGGCGCAAAATCAAACTCACCCCCCAGGTAGCCAACAGAGTTTCCAGGGGTCGTCCATACAAAAAGCGAATCACCCCCCGTTCTAAAATCAACCCCGCCAAGGCCGACACCAAAAAAGCCACCGGTAAGGCCACAAAAATATAGAGTCCAAACACACCGTCGCCCAAATCTCGGAAGAGATTTTGCACGACAAACGTGGCATAAGCACCGAGCATCATTAACTCACCGTGAGCCAAGTTAATAACACCCATCAGCCCAAACACAATCGCTAGACCTAACGCCGCGATGAGCAAGACTGACCCGATGCCAATGCCGTTAAAAATACCAACAGCAAGCTCGATCATGGGTCGTGATTGACAATAAAACTGACAATAAAGAGGCGTAAATTAAGGCGCAAATTGAGGGTGAGGGCAGGTTGCCGATCACCCTAAACCTGGGTAGGGACGAATGGCCATTCGCCCTAGAGAAGTTAGAGCGGGTGTCTAAACCTCGTCGAGTCTAAACCGCTCCCCTTTACTCGGGTCACTCCAGTCACAGGCATAGCCTTTGGTATCTGGAACATATTGGTTCCAAGGTTGGGGGTCAACCGGGGCATCGGTAGACCAAACAATATCAAATAGGCCATCGTCGCGAACCTGACCAATCCGCACCGTTTTCGAGAGGTGGTGATTCGCATTCATGGTCACAGGGCCTTCCGGTGCAGCAAAGGACTGACCAATGGCGGCGGCCCGCACCGCTTCCAGGTCATAGGCATCACCGGACTGTTCCACAGCTTGTTTCCAGAGGTAGACCATGATGTAAGCCGCTTCCATGGGGTCGTTGGTGACGCGATCTTCCCCGTATTCGGCTTTGAAGGCTTCAACCCAGGTCTCATTTTCTGGAGTTTCTACGGTTTGGAAGTAGTTCCAAGCCGCATAATGACCCACCAACAAGTCCACACCGATTTGGCGGACTTCTTCTTCGGCTACACTCACCGACATCACCGGATAGCGTTCCGGGTCCATACCGGCCCCTTGCATTTGGGTGAAAAAGGCCACGTTGCTGTCACCGTTGAGGGTGTTAAAGATTACGCCGCCATCGGGCAGGGCCTGTTGAATTTTGGTAATAATCGGGGTGACTTCTGTACTCCCGAGGGGCATATAGTCTTCCCCGACAACGGTTCCCCCTTCGGCGGCCAGTTGTTCTTTGATGATGGTGTTAGCGGTACGGGGGAACACATAGTCAGACCCGACTAAGAAGAACTCATCGCCTTTGTTGTCGAGAAGCCACTGCACCGCTGGTTCAATTTGTTGGTTGGGGGCAGCCCCGGTGTAGAAGATGTTTTTGGAGCATTCTTGTCCTTCATATTGGACAGGATACCAAAGCATATGATCTTTGGTTTCAAAGACATCTTTGACGGCTTGACGGCTGGCAGAGGTCCAACAGCCAAAGACCACGGCGACCCCATCTTGGTCGATGAGTTTCTCGGCTTTCTCGGCAAAGGTGGGCCAGTCAGACGCCCCATCTTCGACGATCGCCTGAATTTGTTTGCCGCCAACGCCACCATTGGCGTTAATTTCTTGGATGGCTAATTGTTCAGCTTCAACAACGGTGGTTTCACTAATGGCCATGGTGCCACTGAGGGAATGGAGAATCCCCACTTTGATCGTGTCGCTATCGGCCGTACCACCGCCTGTGCTGGGGCTGTTGGGGTCGGCACAGGCTTTGAGGATTAAACTGGTTCCAAATGCGGCTGAACCATACCATAAAAATTTACGCCGTCCTAAACCTTTGCTCATATTCAGTCTCTTCGCTTAAAAATAGTAAACCGTCACCAGTCTCTGATGGGAAATCTGGGCAGTATAGCGTGAACGTTTCTCAAGTGTGATCAAGATGGTTTGTCTTGAATTTTTGTCCCAGAGTTTTGATCTAGGACTGTATCCTAGAGGAATTGACCGTTGGTAAATGTAGCCTAGGATACTGTTATAAATCCAGGACTTAATTACAAAATTAATGAGTTGTCAAGAGCTTCAAAAAAGGTTCAAAAAAAAATCTCCCCGTGTCAATAGCAGACCTAGAGAGGGGAGAGGAACGTTTGTTTTTGCCCATTTCGCGGGTTGTCAACGAATCCGATAACCAATATCGGTGCGGAAATAGGCGTTTTCAAATTCAATTTTGTCCACAGCGGCATAGGCGGCGGCGATCGCCTCGGGGAAGTTCTCGCCCACGGCGGTCACCCCCAACACTCGTCCACCACTGGTGAGGAGTTGTTGCTGTTTCACTTGGGTTCCGGCATGAAAGACAATGGCCCCGCCTTCTTGGGCGTCAGCAATGCCATGAATGGCTTTGCCTTTTTCATAGTCTCCGGGATAGCCTCCTGAGGCCATGACCACACAGACGGCGGCCCCTGGATGCCACTCTAAGGGAGGCTGTTGGGCCAAAGTTTGGTCAACGCAGGCTTGTAATAGGGTATCGAGGGGG
Organism: Phormidium sp. OSCR; assembly: GCA_001314905.1. GTDB lineage: Bacteria > Cyanobacteriota > Cyanobacteriia > Cyanobacteriales > Geitlerinemataceae > Sodalinema. The sequence continues at coordinate 20,328 of LJZT01000008.1, read as the reverse complement.
GTTTCGAGTAACGGTAACACCGCTTGGGTTTCGGGATCACCGAAGCGACAGTTAAATTCTAAGACCTTAATCTCCCCTGAGTCGCTCACCATCAGGCCCGCATACAAGATACCGCGATAGTCGATGCCACGGCCTTGTAGGGCCGCTAGGGTGCGATCGAGAATCTCCGTTTGTACCTGGTCCATGCCGGCTTTGGATAGGACCGGGGTGGGGGCATAGACTCCCATCCCGCCGGTATTCGCTCCCGTATCCCCTTCACCAATGGGTTTATGGTCTTGGGCCGGCAGCAGAGGAACCACCGTTTTACCGTCGCAGAGGGCGAGAACTGAGACTTCCTGGCCCGTCAAAAATTCTTCAATGACCAGGGTTTGGCCCGCGTCTTGGAAGCGTCCCCCGGCAATCTCATCAATGGCGGCGTGGGCTTCTTCGAGGGTTTGGGCCACGGTGACCCCTTTCCCGGCCGCTAAGCCATCAGCTTTGATGACAATCGGCGCACCCATGCGTTGGACGTAGTCTTTGGCCGCTTGGCTATCTTGACGCTCAAAGGTGGCTGAGGCAGCGGTGGGAATGCCGGCTTCTACCATCAGGGTTTTGGCCCAGGCTTTACTGGCTTCGAGCTGCGCCCCGGCTTGAGTCGGACCAAAGACCGCCACGCCTCGCTCTTGGAGATAGTCGGTAATCCCCATAGCGAGGGGCATTTCAGGGCCAACGACGACGAAGGGACAGCCTTGCACCTGAGCAAACCGAGCAATCCCCTCAAAATCCGTGACGGACATGGCCAGGTTAAAGCAGTTCGCCAGGCTGGCTGTGCCTCCGTTACCGGGAACACAAAACACCTTGTTGACGCGCTTCGACTGAAGCAATTTCCAGGCGATCGCGTGCTCACGACCACCGTTACCAATGACTAATACGTTCAAGTGAACCTCCTAACCGACGACCTGACCGTTGGGGCGATCGCCATATCCTGCCAAGCCTGATTTTACCTTACTGACGCGCCGCAAACCATTTTCTATTGGCGCTTTTGGGGCAGATGTCCAAATTTCGGTAGAATGATCGAGTTTGCAGAGAATCCATGTCTAAAAATAATGTCTAAAATGCAGTCGATTAAATCCATGTTTGGCATAGGCTCGCGTTCTCGTTCCCTGTTGCTGAGTCTTCTAGCTGGGATGATGCTGTTTCTGGCCAGTTGTGGCAATGCACCCCAAGCCCAAGCCCCCACCTACACCCCGGATTTGGTGCAACGTCTGGAGTCTTATGCCAGTGATATCCAAGGAATGCGCGATCGCATGGGAGAACTCGAAGAACTCATCCAAGCCCAAGATTGGATCTATGTGGACAACTTTATCCATGGTCCCCTGGGAACGCTTCGTCAGGACATGAGCCTGTTTAACCGTAATCTACTCCCCCAAGACCAACCCCAGGGCCGCGAGTTAGCCCGAGAGGTCTTCCGTCACCTCGAAGCCATTAGCCTAGCTGCTGACACCTCAGACTATAAAACCGCTGCCAGAAACTACCAAGAAACTGTGGCTGATTTAGATGCTTTCCTAGAGTTGCTTCCTGATGCAACGGAGGATGCAAACAGTTAAGGCTCAACCGTTCACCATTGACTCTTTAACATTGGCAGCAAAAACAAATAAAACGCCTATACTATAGGCGTTTTAGATTTTTGTAACGTCTTATCTGTTCTGTCTAGTTCCCTGAGTATCACCCTCATCTCTACGAGGGACTCAAGCTCTGAGAGGGGGCAAACTCGGTGAGTTTGCCCTTCTCATTTTGTAACTCTTAGAGGCTTGCGAGAACCTCACGGGCCACGGCGATGGTGCGGTCAATATCCTCATCGCTATGGGCTAAGGATGTAAACCCAGCCTCAAACTGAGACGGCGCTAGATAAATGCCCCGTTCCAACATTCCCCGATGGAAGCGACCAAACTTCTCTGAATCAGACTGTTTAGCATCATCATAGTTATGCACGGGTCCTTCACAGAAGAACAGGCCAAACATAGCACTGAGGGAGCCACCACAGACGGTATGGCCAGCTTCTTGGGCGGCGTTGAGTAACCCATCTGAGAGGCGCTTGGTTTTCTCATGCAGTTGCTCATACACCCCGGATTTTTGCAGGTGTTCCAGGGTCTTAATTCCAGCGGTCATGGCCAAAGGATTCCCCGAGAGGGTTCCCGCTTGGTACATCGGTCCAGCCGGGGCCACCATGGACATAATATCGGCGCGACCACCGTAGGCACCAACGGGCAGACCGCCACCGATGATTTTACCAAGGGTGGTTAAGTCAGGAGTCACCCCGAAGCGTTCCTGAGCGCCTCCGTAAGAAATCCGAAAGCCGGTCATGACCTCATCAAAGACCAGTAAGGCACCATTATCTTGAGTGAGTTCCCGCAGGCCTTCTAGGAAGCCGGCATCGGGAAGAATAAAGCCCGAGTTGCCAACGACGGGTTCAAGGATGACTCCAGCAATCTCATCAGGATTGTTTTTAAACAACTCCTTCACCGCTTCGAGGTCGTTGTAAGGGGCCGTTAAAGTGGCGCTGGTGGCCGCCTTCGGGACCCCAGGAGAGTCGGGCAAGCCTAATGTGGCGACCCCAGACCCGGCTTGAACCAGGAAGCTATCGGCATGGCCGTGATAGCAGCCTTGGAATTTAATGATTTTCTCGCGCCCGGTGAAGGCCCGCATCAAGCGCAACACGCCCATACAGGCTTCGGTTCCAGAGTTGACAAACCGCACCATCTCAATGGAAGGAACGGCGTCAATGACCATTTCAGCGAGGACATTTTCCAGGTAGCAGGGAGCGCCGAAGCTGGTTCCTTTGTCTAGGGCCTCGTGTAAGGCACTAATGACCTCTGGATTGGCATGGCCACAGATGGCTGGCCCCCAGGTCCCAACATAGTCAATGTATTGGTTGCCATCGACGTCCCACACATAAGCACCTTTAACTCGGTCAAAGACGATGGGTTGACCGCCAACGGATTTAAAGGCTCGCACCGGCGAACTCACGCCACCGGGCATAAGTTTTTGGGCAGCGGCAAAGATTTCTTCCGACTTGGTTGTTTTTAGTGTCGTATAAACCAAAGCAGGCTCCTTAATTGATGTCTAACGGACTAATGTCAATGTCGCGCAGGATAATGGCTGCGATAAAATTGCATTCTGAGGATACTCGAAACTTCCATCTTAACTGACAACGGAACGGATCTCACGGGGGGGTGACGAGGACGGGACAAATTTGGCAATGGGTAGCGGCGATGAGGAAGAACTCGGGCGGTTCAGAAGGGATGTCGGGTCGTTGCGGATCAACCACAGTATGGGATAATCAGGGACGATTTTGGCAGTTCTGAGTTAAAGACGTGCGCGTTCTACTAACTATCCCCCATTATTTTAATCCCCAAGGTTCGGGTAAGCATGGATCTTTGCAGCGCAATCCCCAGCCTCGTATTGAGGCCTTAGTCCGCTGTCTGCGATCGCTCTATGAAACCTTTGCGACTGTTGGGCGCTATTATGCTCACGATCGCTCCCATTCCCGCCTCGAACCCCAGCCAGCCAATACCCGCACCCAAGTTGATCTCGATGTCGTCCTCTGTACAACGGGGAATTTCCATCTCTTGGAGAAACTTCCGTTACCGTCCAACTTGTTTAGGCAAGAATCCTTCTCGTTAGAAAACCCCAAATACTTAGGACTCGGCTGCCATTTAACCCTCAAGCGCCAGTTAGGATCTTATGATTATTATGGCTATCTTGAAGACGATTTAATTCTCCAAGATGCCTACTTTTTTCAAAAACTTAACTGGTTTAATCAACAGATGGGCGATCAATCGGTTTTGCAACCCAACCGGTTTGAGGTGGCGCAACAGGGACAGCCGGCAAAAGTCTATGTTGACCCAGATCTTGAAAGTATTAGTCCAACCTTTGCCGATTGCCCCCATAATTTCAGCGATAATCAGGTTTTGTCGGCACAGTTTATGGGAGAATCGTTAAGGTTTAATCGGGCTAAAGACCCTCATTCTGGCTGCTTTTTTCTCAATGCTCGCCAAATGGAATTCTGGAGTCAGCAGCCCTGTTTTATGAACTATTCTCGACAGTTTATTAGTGGTTTAGAAAGTTGCGCAACCTTGGGATTGATGGAGACATTTCGGGTCTATAAACCGGCGTTTGAAAATGCGAATTTCTTAGAGATTCAGCATTGTGGTGATACCCTACTACGGTCCTGGGATAAAAACCCTGGTTTCGCTTATTTCCCACGAAAACAGTCACCGGATACAGAGCAACCCGGCCCAACAGCTAAGTCAGCCTAACTGTCCTAGATGCACAAAAAAAATGGGGGTGGTGGGACTTGAACCCACACGACTGTCACCAGTCAACGGATTTTAAGTCCGTAGCGTCTACCATTCCGCCACACCCCCAAATTGGGTTTGAGATGCACTTATTTTAAGCGCATTCCTTCAATATAACTGAGATGGCTTTTTTTGGCAAGCCCTAACGCGAAATTGGTCTAAAGCAGGTAGAATGGCTGCCAGTCTAGCGGCAACCGTCCATCATGCAATCCATCGACTGGCTGATCGTTCTGAGTTATTTAGTCATCACCATGGGGTTAGGGATTTACCTGTCCCGCAAAGCCTCTAATAGTTTAGAAGACTTTTTCGTGTCGGGGCGATCGCTACCCTGGTGGCTAGTGGGGGTGAGTATGGCCGCCACAACCTTCTCCATTGATACTCCCTTACTGATTACCGGGATTGTCGGCAACCAGGGTATTGCCGGAAACTGGCTTTGGTGGAGTTTTGGCATCTCCCATTTGCTGACGATTTATCTGTTTGCCAAGATGTGGCGACGTTCAGAGGTGATCACCGATGCCGAACTGACGGAGATTCGCTACGGAGGCAATATGGCTGCCATCCTGCGGGGGGTCAAAGCCTTTATCTTTGCCGTTCCCATGAACTGTATTGGTATCGGCTACGCCATGCTGGGAATGGTGAAGGTCGTCGATGCGTTGCAAATCTGGGAAGGTTTGGGGATGGATGCTGGGGACACCCAGCTTAAAATCTGGAGTGTGGTGGGGGTGAGTGTGTTTGTCCTGGTGTATTCCGGCTTGGCGGGATTGTGGGGTGTGGTCGCCACAGACTTCTTCCAGTTTATTTTGGCCCTATTGGGAGCAATATTGGTGGCGGTAATTGCCCTCGATCGCATCGGCGGGATGGAAACCCTCATTAGCCGCATCCCCGACGTCACCGATATGAACACCCTAGCCATTCTTCCCTTTGAGTTTGGCGGCGAAGGGGGATGGATTAGCTTTAGCAAAGCCGCCGGAATCACCGCCAGTGCCTTTTTCGCCAATATCTTCATTCAATGGTGGGCCTGGCGACGCAGTGATGGCGGCGGCGAGTTTGTGCAACGGTTCGCGGCGGCCAAAACCGAAGCTGAAGCCGAAAAAGCGGCCTGGACCTTTAACATCATGCACTATGTGGTCCGGACTTGGCCCTGGATTGTGGTGGCCTTGGTGGCCTTGGTGGTTTTTCCCGACTTGGAAGACAAGGAACTGGGCTATCCCATGTTGATGTTAGAGTTTCTCGGACCGGGATTATTGGGATTAGTGGTGTCGTCGTTGGTGGCGGCCTTTATGAGTACCGTCTCAACGTCGATTAATTGGGGTGCGTCGTTTATCACCAATGACCTCTATCGCCGCTTTATCAATACCGAGGCCACACAACCCCAGTTAGTGTTAGTCGGACGACTCTCGTCGGTGTTGGTGACGGGGTTAGGAGCGATCGCCGCCTTCTTAGCCAATGATATCAGTCAGGTGTTTGAGTTAATTATTGCCATCGGTACGGGATCGGGGTTGGTGTTAATGCTGCGTTGGTTCTGGTGGCGTGTCAATGCAGCAGCGGAACTGACAGCGATTGTGGCCAGCTTTCTTGTCGGAAGTTTAGCCACCCTAGCGGGGAGTTGGCAGGTTCCGGCGGGGAGTTGGCTGGAAACTTGGGTCGTGACTCCCATGTCCGACTATGGGATTCGCGTCATGGCGATTACGGTGATTGTCTGTACCCTCTGGATTGCGGTGATGTTCCTCACCCCTCCAGAATCCGAAGAAACCCTCGATCGCTTTTATCGCCAAGCGCGTCCCGGCGGTTTAGGCTGGGGACGACAACAGGCCAACACCGGACTCTTGCCGGCCCAGGATTTGAGCTTAGATTTGAAACGCTCAGTTGCCGCCAATCTCTTATTATTTGGGATGTTACTCAGTTGTGGCGGCTTTCTATTGCTGCGATCGCTCTTTGGTTGGTTCTGGCTAATTGTGGCGGTGATTGGCGGAATGTGGCTACGTCAACTCAATAAACACAAGGCGATCGCCATTCCCCGGCCAGGAACAGGAGATTAGGCAGAGAAAAGAGAGAATCTATCCCCTCTTGCCTCTTGCCTCTTGCCTCTTGCCTCTTGCCTCTTGCCTCTTGCCTCTTGCCTCTTGCCTCTTGCCTCTTGCCTCTTGCCTTCTTCTAAATCTGAAACCGATCGCCCAAATAATACTGACGCACCAGGGGATTATCATAGAGTTCCGCCGGACTGCCTGAAGCGAGGATTTCCCCTTCGCGCATAATGTAGGCGCGATCGGTGATTTCTAGGGTTTCGCGGACATTGTGATCGGTAATGAGGATGCCGATATTGCGATCGCGTAAACGAGCAATCACCTCCTGGATATCATTAACGGCGATGGGGTCAATTCCCGCAAAGGGTTCATCGAGAAGTAGAAAAATCGGTTCCCCATATCCCGTCGAGAGGGAACGAGCAATTTCCGTACGTCGTCGTTCCCCTCCCGACACCTGTCGTCCCAGGGTTGAGGCCACCTTACCTAAATTAAACTCATCAATCACCGCATCGAGTCGTTTTTGCCACTCCCGTCGGGGAACCCCCGTCTGTTCAAACACTAGCAAGAGATTCTCTTCAACCGTAAGATTACGAAAAATACTAGCTTCTTGAGCCAAATAGCCTACCCCCATTTTGGCTCGCTTGTGCATCGGTAGACGCGTGATATCTTGGCGATCGAGCCAAACCCGGCCGCGATCGGGTTTCACCAACCCCGTCACCATATAAAACGTCGTCGTTTTACCGGCCCCATTCGGTCCCAAGAGTCCCACCACCTCCCCCTGACTCACCGAGAGGTTAACGCGGCTAACAATGGAGCGTTTTTGATAGGACTTATGGATATTCTCCAGGACGATTTTCATGAACTCGGGACAGCAACAGAGGGGATGACGGAAACAAGCTTAACGGATAGCCGGCGGTGCAGGCGCAGAGGGCCGTTGAGAATTGCCATTTTCAGGAATCAGATAAATGGCTTCAACTTGGCGTTCCGGGAGGGGTTGGGCCACAAAGAGGCCATCATCAATTAGATAAGTGACCACTTCGCCGCGAATACTGTTTCCTTCCTGGAGAACAAAGACATTCCCCGTCAGTACCAGACGTTGTTCATTACTGAAAAACTGGGCCTGATTTGAGGTGGCTTGCAGATTGCGGGAGGGAAAATTCACTTGCACATTCCCCCGGGCCGTGACAATTCCCGTCCGTGCATCGGCTTCTTGTTCATCAGCACGAACCGTCAGCGGTGCGCCACCGTCGGCTTGGGAATAGGTCGGGGGTGCGATCGCGCCAGAAAAGGCGATGGGGAGAGATAAGGCCAACGCCAAGCGCCATTTCGCCAATGTAGAGATGTTCATAATTAATAGATCACAAAGGCTGACTTGAGAGCCAATCAGAAATTAAGAGAGCGAGCCAACCGGAACAGTTCCCCAGTTGCTGTAGTTTATCTTAGCAACGGCTGTTCTCCATGAACGATGCCATAGGACAGTCTGCAACCTGAGTCGCCAAGTTTCCGGCTGGAATGACCCAAGATGACCCAAATCCTAGCCAATCCCATCACTGGCTGCAATTTTGTCATAACTGGGTGGATAGCAATCCCTCAAACCCTTGCAAACTCGTATCCCAACCCCCTCAACTGTCACAGCCACCAGAAGACAGTCAGCAAAGTCGCCGGGGTTGACCTCAATCTCAGGAGTCCTCAGCACACAATGAACTCATACGAAACAAACGACCTCGCACTCACAACTCTATAAGGACTCTACCGCCATGAAAACCGCACTTCGCCTCGCCGCTCTCTCCACCCTCGCCATCTCCAGCTTCGGGACCAGCTTCGCTCCCCAAGCCGCTCAAGCCTCAACCTTCGGGGAACGAGCTGTTGCTCAAGATGATTTCGTTGCAGTTGCGGCCCCCATCGGTAACAGCGGACGTCACCAACTGCTCGTGATTGAACAACAATCCAATCGCCGCGATTGCTGGTCAGAAAATGGCTCAACTGTCAATCCCTTGTTAGCCAACTTCGACTTCACCGGGATTTGCGGACGCTATACCGACAGTAACGGTTACTCCATCCGCACCGCTGGACAAGACTTAGGAGTTCAATACAATCTACGAACCGTTCGCCAAGGCTCTGACCTCGTCTTACAAGGGGTTCCCTTCCTCCCCAACCGACCCACCATCGAACTCGGACGCGCTCCTTACAGCAACGACTTTGTCCGCATTGACCTCAATGACGGTTGGGAGTTCTCGAAACGGACCTATCAAGGACGCGCTCTGGGTCATGTCTATCTCTCGAACGCTGAGACGCTGACCGCATTAACGCAAAACTCCAACACCAGCGCCAGCCGTCCTTCCACTCCCACTCCTCCCCGTCAACCCCAGGAGAAACAACCCTCTCAACCTTCTCAACCCAGCCAAGAGGAACCAGTCCGCGACGAGATGGCCCTCAGCAACAATCAGCAAGAGCGTATGACTGAAATCCGTCAATCCTATCTGGCTGAAAACGGCCGCCTCGAAGCTGAACTGAATCAGGCGCGTCAGGAGTTGCAAGAGATGATGATTGGCGATGCTTCGACTCGTCAAATCCGCCGCCAACGCAATACAGTGGAACGCCTACGCCAACGAATCAGTGACAATCGCTTTTCCAGCATGATGGCGGTTCGCGAGGTGATGTCCGTTGAACAACGCACGGCCTTTGCTGACTCGATGGATTTGGACAATGCTGATATGGATGCAGTTTTGACTGCACTAACTCGCTAATTTGTCAAGAGTTTTTTCTGCCAGGCTTGATTAAGTTTTCGCCCCGGTTCTTTCCACGAACCGGGGCTTTTGTTTAACTCCAGCAAGGTTCAACAATTAGGATGGTGATATCCCGCGCAACCACTTGAACTCGGGTTCCGGGTTCGAGGATGAGATCCCGATGCGGACATTGTGCTTTCCACCAAGTGGCGCGGTAGTACACTCGTCCTGGACAATGGTAGGCAATCCGTTTCGAGACGGTGGCTTCCCCGAGTCGCCCCAAAATGGGATCATAGGGGGGTTGGGGAAGTTGGGGGGTAGAAGCCATCAGGCGTTGACGAAAGCCGAACATCGGGAGTCCTCCAAGTTGATCTGCTTTGTAATTACACCCTGAGTTTTAGGTAATTTATGCAAGTCGATACTGAACTAGATGCAAACCCTTAATAATCTGTCTCGTCTGGGGTCCGATTTTTACGGTTAGCTGACAAATTTTTGGCCGCTGCGAGCCGAGAAAGCCTCTGAGTCAGGTAATTTGTAACGCCAAAGGGTGCTGACTTAAGCCAATCGCCCTCCGTTATTAACTGGCTTGGTTGGCTGAATCAAGACAATCCCGTTCAAGGAAAGATTCGGGGCAAGGTTATGCCCGATTTTGCCTCTTGCCTATTCCCTATTGCCTATTGCCTATTCCCTGTTCCCTGTTCCCTGTTCCCTGTTCCCTATTCCCTATTCCCTATTCCCTTCTCCCCCTCTTGCCTCTTGCCTCTTGCCTCTTGCCTTTCTTCCCCTGTTCCCTATTCCCTTCTTCCCCCATGTCCATCTCTCTCCCTTGTCATTTTCTTGTCGGCGTTCCCGCGAGTGGGAAAAGTCACTTTGCACAGGAAGTTGTGAAACGAGATCCTCGCTATGTCGTGGTTTCTACGGATGCAGTGCGGGAAAAACTCTATGGGGATGCAATCATTCAGGGGAATTGGCGTGAGATTGAGGCGGAAGTGTTGACTCAGATTCAAGCGGCGATCGCCCAGGAACGTCCTGTCATCTATGATGCTACCAATGTCCGCCGGTCTTGGCGTGTGGACTTTTTGCAATTAGTGAAAGACCTTAGTGATACACCGTTAACGTGGGTGGCCTGGGTGATGGAGGTTCCTGTTGAAGTCTGTAAACAGCGCAATGGCGATCGCCCTCGGGTGGTTCCCAATCACGTGATTGAGCGTATGGCGGAGTCTCTGGCCCAAACTCCGGTGACGACAGCCGAGGGATTTGAGGAGGTGCGATCGCTCCCCCTAACGCCACAAGGGGACATCGATTTTCCGGAAGTGTTCAAGCAACTCGATCGCCTCTCGATGCGTCTGGCGCACCGTAACCCGTCCTAGGTGGTACCGGCCGAGGACGGGGAGCAGACGTGACTGAGACCCCCGAAACCCGCCCTCCCAACCCACCAATCAGCATCACTGGCTACCCTGAGCCGCCATAATTTGCCTCTAAAACGCCCAAAACCCCTCAAACCTCGTTCCTCCAATTCCCAACTGTCACAAGGGCAACCGGACAGTTCCCGAAGTCAACTGTTCCCAGTCCTCGCCACAAGAGTCTCCCCCCACAATGAAGTCATAGCAAACAACCGCCAACCCAATCACAGGACAACTACCATGAACACTGCACTTCGCCTCGCCGCACTCTCGACTCTCGCTATCTCCAGCTTTGGTGCAACCTTCACTCCTCAACCGGCTCAAGCCGCCCTTTTCGGGGAACAGGCCGTTGAACAACAAGACTTCATCGCCGTCGCTGCACCGGTTGGGAATAGCGGACGACACCAACTCCTCGTTCTCGAACAACAGTCAGATCGCCGCGATTGCTGGGCCGAAAATGGCTCAACCGTCGAACCCCTCCTCTTAGATTTTGACTTTACCGGTATCTGCGGACGCTTCACTGATAGCAATGGTTACTCCATCCGCACTGCTGGAGAAGACTTAGGGATGCAATATCGCTTACAAGTGGTTCGTCAAGGAGATGACTTAGTTTTACAGGGAACCACCCTGCGCGGCAATCAACCCAGCTTAGAACTCGGACGCGCACCTTATCGTAATGACTTCGTTCGTATTGACCTCAATGATGGCTGGGATTTCGCGAAACGAACCTATCAAGGACGCACGTTAGGTCACGTCTATCTCTCCAACCCATCGGAGTTGAGCGCCTTGATCCATGACTCGGATAATGACTCTAGCACCGTAGCTGACCGTCCCTCAACGCCCTCTCGGCCGAGTGAGGACAAAAACCCCTCTCAACCCTCTCAACCCTCTCAACCCTCTCAAGACCAAGACTGGCGCGATGAAATTGAACTGACTCAGGACCAAGAACGTGAAATTGAGTCCATTCGTCAGTCCTACCTAGCTGAAAATGGTCGTCTCGACAATGAACTGAGTCAGGCCCGTCAAGAGTTACAAGAGATGATGATTGGGGATGCTTCGACTCGTCAAATCCGCCGTCAACGCAATACAGTTGAACGTCTGCGCCAACGGATGAACGACAATCGCTTTTCGAGCATGATGGAGATTCGTCAGGTGATGTCGGCTCAACAACGGACGGCGTTCGCGGATGTGATGGATTTGGACAATCAACTGGCGGATGCTGACGAGATTATCACCATGCTGCTTCGCTAATTGATGTCTCTCGCTTTAACTTGCTTTTCCTAGGTTAACCTCTTGCATCCGGTTTCCTGAGTGGGAACCGGATTTTTTTGCCCCATTTCTCGCTCTTGCTGTCATCTCGCCAGGGGTCTAACTGGCATAGGCTTTGATGGACAGTTGAGGAAGTAGAACCTCTTGATATCGATAGTCTAGGACTTGATCGGATACTGATAGGTATCAGACACCAACCACAGTTATGTACAGGAATTAGTCGCCATGAAAACCGCACTTCGTCTCGCCGCCGTTTCCACGCTCGCCTTGTCCACGTTCAGCGCAACCATTACACCTCAGTCTGCGGAGGCGGCTAACTTCGAGGAACGGGCTGTTGAACAGCAAAATTTTGTGGCGGTTGCGGCTCCTGTGGGTAATACTGGACGCCATCAACTACTGGTGATTGAACAACAATCAAATGCTCGCCCCTGTTGGGGAGAAACGGGAAATCGAGTTAATCCATTATTGCTTAATTTCGACTTTACGGGAATTTGTGGCCGCTTCACGGATAGTAATGGCTATTCCCTACGGACTGGAGGACAGGATTTAGGGATTCAATATAGTTTGCGAACGGTTCGTCAGGGAAATGATGTCGTCTTGCAAGGGGTTCCGTTTCGTCCTAATCAACCGACGTTAGAACTCGGACGCGCTCCCTATGCAAATGATTTTGTCCGTATTGACTTACATGATGGCTGGGAGTTCAGCAAACGCACTTATCAAGGACGCACGTTAGGTCATGTCTATCTCTCGAATCCGGCTAGTTTGAGTGCTTTAGCGAACCAATCGCAGCCGGTAGCAACGAATCCCTCGCCTCCGGCAAATCCTGGAGTTGAGGAACCCTCTCAGTCTCAAGATTGGCGTGAAGACATTGAGTTAACGCAGCAGCAGCAAGAGCGTATTTCTGAAATTCGTCAGGCGTATTTGGCTGAAAATGGTCGTTTGCAAGGTCAGTTGGATACGGCTCGTCAAGAGTTGCAAGACATGATGGTTGGAGACGCTTCGACTCGGCAAATTCGTCGCCAACGGAATCAGGTTGAGACGTTGCGTAAACAGATCCGGGATAATGAGTTTTCGAGTATCATGGCGATTCGTGAGCTGATGTCGGCAGAACAACGGATGGCTTTTGTGGAGGTGATGGAATTGACGGGGCGATCGCTGAGTGCGGATGAGGTTCTCACGACATTGTTTCGTTAAGGATATCCCCTGTCACAGTTGTTTGTTTAGGGTCGGTTGATCTGATATAAGTTTTAGGCACGTTTATCGTCGAACGTGCCTTTTTTATGGATAGTTATTACTATGATGTTTGGATGTTTGAGATATTAGCTTTCATGGCTGGCTTTAATATCTTAACTTGACATCTTGACTTAAATATTCAATTGTAGTAATAATACCTAACAGTCTATTTTTTTGGGTGCATCTCAATGCATGCGATCACTTCAGAGAACCCACCCCTACCCCTCCCAGGAGGGGATTTTTTAAATATTTCCCCTCCTGGGAGGGGTGCGCGATAGCGCGGGGTGGGTTCAAACTTGCCTAACATCAGATGCACCCAATTTTTTGCTAATCTCGCTTAAAAAATAAAGATTCAAATGTTATTTAATCGGGATATTTGTTATTTTTGGTAAAATCTACTATAATTAAATCGACCTGCTTTCAGCGAGGATGTATGGCTGTCTCTGAGATTGCACCGATCGCCCCCCTAACGGATGAACAGCGACTCACGGTTCGCCCCGAAGACTATGGTTTGCTGACGGATTTGTATCAGTTAACGATGAGTGCCTGTTATATTGGCGAGGGGTTGGAGACGGAACGGGGAAGTTTTGAACTGTTCGCCCGCAAGCTACCACCAGGGTTCGGGTATGCGATCGCCTTTGGCTTAGAAACAGCCATTGATTACCTGGAAAACCTGCGCTTCACCCCTAGCCAATTACAGGAGTTGCGGGAAACGGGGATTTTCTCCCAGACGAGCGATCGCATCTGGGATGTACTGGCTAACTTCCGCTTCCAGGGAGATGTTTGGGCCGTTCCCGAGGGAGCCGTGGTGTTTCCCCATGAACCCCTACTACGCATCGAGGCCCCCCTCTGGCAAGCCCAACTCCTCGAAAGCTATCTTCTCAATGTTGTTAACTATCAAACCCTAGTTGGCACTCGGGCCGCCCGGATTCGCGATGTAGCCGGCGATCGCGCCCTCTTATTAGAATTTGGAACCCGTCGCGCTTTCAGCCCCCAAGCCTCACTCTACGCCGCCCGGGCCGCCCTCGCCGCCGGCTTTGACTCCACCTCCAACGTCTTAGCGGCCTTCAAATTGGGGCGTAAACCCACCGGAACCATGGCCCATTCCTTCATCCAGGCTTTAGTGGCCATGGAGGGAAGCGAAGCCAACGCCTTTACAGCGTTTCATCATCACTTCCCCGGCGCACCCCTGTTGATTGATACCTTTGATACGGTAGCCGCCGCCCGCTATCTGGCCAATCGCCTCGAAGGAGACGAGATTGAACTTCATGGGGTTCGCATCGATTCTGGGGATATCGTCGCCCTTTCTCAAGAGGTGCGATCGCATCTCCCGGAAGTTCCCATTTTTGCCAGTGGCGACATGGATGAATGGGAAATCGCGAGACTCCTCGGGGAAGGTGCCACCCTTGATGGCTATGGAATTGGCACAAAATTAGTATCCGGGGAACCCTTCAACGGGGTTTATAAACTCGTAGAAGTCGATGGGATTCCCGTCATGAAGAAGTCTAGCGGCAAATCCACCTATCCAGGACGAAAACAGATTTTTCGACGCATCGAAGGGGGACAATGGAGAGGCGATCGCCTGGGATTAGCCGATGAATCCCCTCAACCCGGCGAGGAACCCTTATTACAACGGATAATTATCAACGGCGATCGGCAACAGCCCCTCGACTCCCTAGAAACCCTCAGCAAACGAACCCGAGACAACGTCATGCAACTCCCCGGAGAGGTTCGCGACATCCATCACCCCCAAGTTCCCAACGTGGAGATTTCTCAAGCCTTAACCAGTTTGCGCGATCGCGTCTCCCAAGATCTCACCCAGTCATCCGTCTAAGATTTCCCGCTTACCTCTTGCCTCTTGCCTCTTGCCTCTTGCCTTAATAATGAACCACATCGCCCTCTTTGGAACCAGTGCCGATCCCCCCAGTGTCGCCCATCGTGAGATTTTGCGTTGGCTGTGCGATCGCTATGATTGGGTGGCGGTTTGGGCATCCGATAATCCGATGAAGCCCCAACAAACCCCCCTCAGCCATCGCGCCGCCATGCTAAAACTGATGGTGGAGGAGTTGCGACAACCTCACCCGGATCTTGACGGTTCCCGCTGCGAGAATATCGCCTTTCATGCAGAATTGAGTTGTTCGAGAACCTTATTCAGTGTGGAAAAGGCACGGAAAATTTGGCCTCAAGCCCAGTTAATCTTAGTCGTCGGATCGGATTTACTGACACAACTTCCACGTTGGTATCGTGTCACAGAGTTATTGCAACAGGTTCAATTACTGGTCATTCCTCGCCCTGGTTCTCCGGTAGAGTTAGAGAAACTAGAACAACTTCAGCAGTTGGGAGGAACAGTCACGGTGGCCAATATGAATGCGCCAGATGTTTCCTCGACCTTTTATCGGAAAACGCAAAACTCCCAGGCAATCCCCCCCAGTGTTGAGGCGTATATTCAGCGACAACAGTTATATGTATAGCGAAAAAAATGGGGGAGTAGAGATTGAGTTATGGTGAAGGGTAATCGGCAAGAATTGACCTCATCAACACCGCTTGCAGATTTTAAAGTGGGGGTGGATAATGCAATTTTCTCGGTGGATGTGGCTAATAATCGAGTTTTAGTGTTGCTGCTACGGCGAGGGGGAGAACCCGATTATGGCCAGTGGAGTCTTCCGGGAACTCTCGTGCGTCGGGGGGAATCCCTAGAGGATGCCGCCTATCGAGTTCTCTCGGAGAAAATTTCGGTGCAAAATCTCTATTTAGAACAGTTATATACCTTCGGTGGGCCAGCGCGAGATCCTCGGGAATCCCCTCAGTCGTTTGGGGTTCGTTATCTGTCGGTGAGTTATTTCGCCTTAGTGCAACATGAGGAAGTTCAGTTACTAGCAGATTCTCCCGAGGAGATGGTTTGGTTTCCCTGCGATCGCGTCCCCAAACTCGCTTTTGATCACAACGAAATTGTTAAATATGGCTATCAACGGCTGCGAAGTAAATTAGAATACAGTCCGGTGGCGTTTGAGGTGTTGCCAGAAATGTTTACGCTGAATGAACTGTATCAACTCTATGCAGCGGTTTTAGGGGAAAACTTTGCCGATTATTCTAATTTTCGCTCTCGCATTTTGAAGTTAGGAGTTCTTTGTGATACGGGGATGAAACTCTCTCGGGGTGCAGGTCGTCCGGCGAGTTTATACCGATTTGATTCGGAGGCATTTGCGCCCCTAAAAGATAAACCCATGGTCTTTATTTAGGAGAGGCAAAAGGCAAAAGGCAAGAGGCAAAAGAAAAGACGTAGGGGCGTACCCTTGTGGTCGCCCTAGGCAAGAGGCAAAAGGCAAAAGGTAAAAGCAAAACATCCAAATAGGATACAGTCTTTCTTGATTCGGAGTACTACAAAAAATGTCATCAATTCGTGACTTTAAGGATTTAAGAATTTGGCAAAAAGGAATGGAAATAGCCGAGAAAAGTTATTTCCTCACAAAAGCTTTTCCAAAAGAAGAAATTTATGGTATGATGCAGCAGATACGCAGATGTGCTGCATCGATACCGGCAAACATTTCTGAAGGCTATGGTAGGCGTTCAAAAGCAGATTACGCTAGATTTTTAAATATCGCTCAAGGGTCTTGCAATGAACTTCAGACACATTTGATTTTATCGGAAAGAGTTGGACTCTGCCAAAAGCAACAAATTGAAGAAATTATAAATCTATTACAAGAAGAGACCCGAATGATTGCTGCCCTAGTCAAAAAACTCAATGACTAACACCTATCTTTCGCCTATTGCCTAGGGGAATCAAAAGGGATTACCTCTTGCCTTTTGCCTCTTGCCTCTTGCCTTTTGCCTCTTGCCTTTCTTATGAAAATTTGTATCGCCCAACTCAACCCAACCATTGGAGATTTGCCAGGAAATGCCCAACAAATCCTAGATGCGGCCCAGCAAGCTGCATCTCAAGGTGCATCGGTTTTATTAACCCCTGAATTGTCCCTTTGTGGCTATCCTCCCCGCGATTTACTCCTCAATCCTGGATTCGTTGAGGCGATGGAACGCCAGTTAACAGAGTTGGCGCAACAACTCCCCAGCCAGCTTCATGTTTTGGTGGGAACGGTACAACGGAATCCCCAGGCTCATCAAGGTGGAAAACCTCTCTATAATAGTATTGCCTGTTTGCTGGGGGGTAAGGTTCAACACCAGTTCCATAAACGACTTCTCCCTACCTACGATGTCTTTGATGAACATCGCTATTTTGAACCCCATTCCCAGAGTCATCATTTTAGCCTCAGCGATGGCGATCGCGAAGCGTGCGGGAACCGCGATCGCAGCTATCGCATTGGAGTAACCATTTGCGAAGATATCTGGAATGATGAGGAGTTTTGGAGTCAACGTCACTATACGTGCAACCCTCTGGCGGATTTGGCTAATGCACAAGTTGACCTGATTGTCAACCTATCGGCCTCCCCTTATAGTGTCGGGAAACAACAATTGCGAGAGTCGATGTTGTCTCATGCGGCCCGTCGCTATCAAGTTCCTATTCTCTATGTGAATCAGGTGGGGGGAAATGATGATCTGATTTTTGATGGTCGCAGTGTGGCCTTTAATGGAGATGGCAGTCTAGTCTATCGTGGGCGAGGCTGTGAGACGGATTTTGCCCAGTTGGAGTTGACGCAGACGGGATTAAGTCAGGCTGAAGTGGTTCCCCTCCCCGATTGTCGTGAAGCGGAGATTTGGGCCGCGTTGGTGTTGGGGGTGCGGGATTATGTGCGTAAATGTGGATTTTCCAAGATTGTCTTGGGGGTGAGTGGCGGGATTGACTCGGCCTTGGTGGCGGCGATCGCAGCGGAAGCGGTCGGCCCAGAAAATGTGTTAGGGGTGTTAATGTCGTCTCCCTATACCTCCGAGGGTTCGGTGACAGATGCGATCGCCCTAGCGGAGAATTTGGGCATTCAAACCCATCATCTCCACATTGAAGCGGCCATGACGAGTTTTGACAAGACCTTGGCCGAGTTGTTTGCGGGAACCGAGTCAGGGGTAGCCGAGGAAAATCTACAATCGCGGATTCGTGGAACTCTACTGATGGCTATTTCTAATAAGTTAGGCCATTTGTTGATTTCTACGGGCAATAAGTCAGAAATGTCCGTGGGATATTGTACTCTCTATGGGGATATGGATGGTGGCTTAGCGGCGATCGCCGATGTTCCCAAAACCCAAGTTTATGCACTTTGTCGTTGGCTAAATCAACGTCAACCTGGAGTTGAGGTCATTCCCGAGACAATTATCACAAAACCCCCCAGCGCCGAACTCAAACCCAATCAAACAGATCAGGATTCGCTTCCTCCCTACGATGAACTTGATGACATCCTCCATCGCTGGATTGAATGTCATCAATCGGCGGCGGAAATTGTCGAAGCGGGATATGCGCGGGAAACCGTCGATCGCGTGATTCAACTGGTATCTCGCGCCGAGTTTAAACGCCGTCAAGCTGCGCCGGGATTAAAGATTACCGATCGCGCCTTCGGAACCGGCTGGCGAATGCCGATCGCCTGCCGTCGTGGGGATATCCGTTAAGCTGATACTAGCCAATCGAGTCTCTACTTGAGGGGATAAACCATGTCTAAACCATGTCTCAACTGCACTTACAGTAGAATCAAGAGTAATTCTGCGATCAGCTAAAACCTGTTAACGATAAAGGCTTCATGAACTATGACATCAAACTCATCGTTAGAACAACGCCTAGCTTCCGTTGAAGCGGCTGTTACCGAAATTCGACAACAAAATGAATGCCAAAAACCAAGAAACAGAGAAATCACAGAATTGGCTTGACCAAATTAGTGGTTCTTTTGAAAATGAACCCGCCTTTGATGACGTTCTAAAATATGGAGAGGCGATTCGTCGAGGAGATGAGTCCAGCTTAGAGTAATAGCAAAGGAAATGACCTAAAAATGGATGCTAGAATTGCGTCCATTGCTCTGGCTAATCAACGCATTTTGTTAACTCGTAATCGTCGAGATTTTGAGAAAGTTCCTGGTTTGACCCTAGAGGACTGGACAATTTGATAGGATGAGATAAGATTTGGCAAACAGGTAAATTCCAGCAACAAGATAGGGGCGACCTGAGTGAAACAAAAAGTACGGCAATTTGGCGATTGGCTTGAACGTCGTTGGGTACAACCCGCCTTTGCGGGTTGGTTCTGTTTAGGACTATCTCTGTTTTATCTCGGTTCCGCCGCCAATACCATGTCCGGCTGGCTGTATGCGATTAGTGGTGCATCATTGGCCCTGTTGGGAGTCGCCGCCATCCTCCCCCCGCGATCGCTACGTCATTTGCAACTCAAACGCCAGTCCATCGATCCCGTCAGCAGTGGGGAATCCCTCACCGTCATTTTAGAGATTCACAATCCCCAACGTCGTCCGAAACTCCTCCTAAAACTTCAAGATGAGATTCCCCCCCGCTTGGGAACTCCCCCCCGACGAGTGATTGAATCTCTCCCTGGGGGGGAGACGTTGCGCTGGATTTATCAACATCAGGCGCATCAGCGGGGAATTTATCATTGGGATCAGGTTAGCCTACGCACCGCTGCACCCCTGGGATTATTTTGGTGTCGGCGATCGCGCCAGGTTCCGGGAAAGGCGATCGTCTATCCCCAAGTTCTCCCCCTACAACGCTGTCCCCTCATTGATGGAATTGGCCAGGAAGACAATCCCGTCTTTTCCGCCTATGAACGTCAGGTTCAACCGGCTTCAGAAGGCTTAACTCGCGCCTTACGTCCCTATCGCTTCGGCGATTCCATGCGTATGATTCACTGGCGCACTTCGGCCCGCTATGGGGAGTTACGGGTGCGGGAGTTGGAAGTGTTCCAGAGTGGACTTGATGCGGTGATTGCGTTGGATACGGCGGCCCACTGGAATGCAGAAGACTTTGAACAGGGGGCGATCGCCGCTGCGTCTCTGTATTTCTACGCCACTCAGATGCAACTCAATGTGCGTCTTTGGACGGCGAAAACTGGCTTAGTCCACGGTCATCGAGTGGTGCTAGAAACCTTAGCTGGGGCAAGTTTTGGCGAATCGGAAGTGGCCGAACCCATCGGCGATCGCCCCACCCTCTGGCTAACCCCCAACGCCGCCACCTTAGACAACCTCAGCGCCAGCAGTCGCTGGATCGTCTGGGGCCAGTCTGTTCCCCCCAGCTTGGCCAGTAGCGGGATTTGCCTTGATCCAGGCCAGGATTTACAACGTCAGCTACAATCACTCTTGAATTGACATCCTCCCACGCTAATTCAAAGAATATAGCGTGGGATTCCCACCATCACTGATGGGGTTTCCTCTTTCCACGACTCAACTTACCTTGAGGAGTT
>LJZT01000176.1 GCA_001314905.1 Phormidium sp. OSCR | reverse complement strand
GTACTTCAATCGCACTATGGCTAAGCCCTTTAAGTGGAATTACACCGGTAAGCCTCTGACCTCATAAATACTTGGTTGATTTCTGCCAAGCTGTACTAGGCACCTCACCATCACCAATTCACGAGCCTCTTGAGTACCAAAATCATAGTCAGTGGCAACGCTGGTCTGGCAAGAACCGATATGAGCTGATTGTGGCGCAAACTACAACTCATCTAGCGGGACATAACTTTGATGGCTATGTGGAGTTACGCCATAGTGGTGATGTCATTGCAAAAGCCTTTGGGGAGGCGAAAAACTACGAGCTAATCCGATACCATTTTACAACATTTAAGACCTGGCTGGAAGATGTGGGGTTTGATGCTCAAAAATCAACTCCTGATTTGGCTTATGTATTTGCCCCAAGTTGTCCTGAACTCATCAAACTAAAACTCCAAAATAGTGATATTGAGTTTTACCCATTATCTAAGGTAGAAGAGCCTCCCCAGCCTAAGCCACCTGAGCCGGTAGTCCCTCCAAATACCCTTGCAGATGGGAAGTCTACTTCTGAACGGACAGGTACAGATGTTAATACGGCAGGGTTTGATGATTTAGTTCAGGCCTTCCAAGGGAGTGGGATGCGCCGCAATACGATCAAACGAATCATTGAGAGACGCAAGGAAGATATGTACGAAAATTTGGAGCAGATGTTTCAGGATTTGGGTTCAACGGCTAATGTCAGGGAAAAGCTACAACATAAGTTGGAGAATGGTGAAATTTACTTTAGTAGTGATTAGTCAGTCTCAAGCGAGGCGTGTTATGACTGACCAGCCGAAACTAAATCTGATAGTTACCAATAACCTCGCCTCAAGACTCAACTCATGAAAGTCAAAGCGGTGATAAAAATGTTAGAGCATGATGGATGGTATCAAGTCCGAATGCGGGGAAGTCATCGACAATTTCGCCATTCTACAAAACCCGGTACAGTGACGATATCGGGAAAACTCAATGTCGATATGCCCCTTGGAACGTTAAATAGTGTCTTAAAACAAGCAGGATTGAAGTGAAGAAAATCAACGATGAACCAAGCCTATCTGAACTACACAATTATCTTAGAAAAAACAAGTTCTAGCTATGGAGCTTACGTCCCCGATTTACCTGGATGTGTTGCCGTAGGAAACAGTAAAGAAGAAGCCTTACAACTGATTCAAGAGGCGATTGTATTCCATCTTGAAGGAATGCAGGATGATGGACAATTGATTCCAGAACCCGTTTCAACTAGCGAGACCGTGAGGGTTTCCCTGAAGCATGATTAACGTCAATCCAAGACTCATCACGTTAGTTAGTCTAATGGGAAGTCTTGCACCCTAGCCCTGTTGGCGGAGCTTCAGGATAAAAGCCCAGTCTCTAAATCGGGGCGATCGCCCACTGAAGACAGGCTCAAACTGGCGATCGCCTCATCTGGGTATTAACCCATCAACAAGACATTATCAATCACATGAATAATCCCGTTATCGGCTTCAATATCTGCTTGAATCACCGTCGAATTTTTAACCTCAAATCCATCGGAACAATCGATAGGGATGGGTGCTCCTTCCACCGAGGTTACAGACCCCAGTTGAGCGAGATCCGCTTGGGTAAACTTTCCTGACACCACGTGATAGGTTAAGATTCGACCCAGTTGGGGGGGGGAGTCTTGACCAGAGCTTCGACGGTTCCTGGGGGGAGTTTGGCGAAGGCGTCGTCAGTTGGGGCAAATACGGTAAATGGTCCGGGACTTTTGAGGGTCTCGACTAAATCTGCCACTTTAACAGCGGTGACTAAGGTTTCAAATAACCCCGCACTGACAGCAATATCAACAATATCGGCCATGAATTCTTACCTCATCTATTAGCCAGTTTTTTAGCCAACGGTATCAATAAGTTTAATAGGAATGTCCGCCTGACCGTCAGGGGACATCACCTTGACGGGTGAGCATCATAGACACCGGGGGGCTGACTCTCAGCCAGCGCGACCACTGTTGTTCGGTTTGGGAGTTACCTCCCGTCATTCACCGGTCAGCAGCATGAACTGTGAACTGCGAGTACAGGGGGTCTGGCATTCTACTGGCACTAGAATCGCAATTGAATAAAAAACTCGCTTCCCCCTCCCGGTATAGATGTAAAGCTTAAATCTCCTTTATGTTGTTTAGTGATGATTTGATGACATATCGGTAATCCCATCCCTGTCCCTGTCCCGACGGGTTTGGTGGTAAAGAAAGGGTTGAATATTTTAGCTTGAACCTCGGGGCTAATACCGATACCGTTGTCTTGGACGGATATATAAACAAGGTTGGAAGACTCCATCGCCGTCGTGATAGTTAGGGTTCCCACGTAATCGGGATCGGTTTCAGATTTAGCCCGTTCTTCAATTGCATGAATAGCATTTAGGAATAAATTCATGAAGACCTGGTTAAGAAGACTGCTATGACATATAATTTTTGGAATATCATCATAATATTTAACGATCCGAATTTCATGTCCTTGCCCCACCTTCATTCGACCCCCTAAAAGAACCAAGGTACTGTCAATATTTTGATGAAGATCGACGGATTTTAGGCTTGCTTCATCTAGGCTTGAGAAGGTGCGCAATGATCGAACAATTTCACCAATTCGTTTAGCACCTGTCTCCAGGGAAGTTAATAGTTTTGGCAAATCTTCGATCATAAATTCTATATCAATTTCTTCACACATCTCCTGAATGGTGCTTGAGGGCTGAGTAGAGTGATCTTGATATAATTTAAGGAGTAACAACAACTCCTCAAAATATTGATGGATATGAGGGATATTACTATAAATGAAGCTGATTGGGTTATTAATTTCATGGGCAATTCCAGCCGCCAACTGACCCAAGCTAGACATCTTTTCGGCTTGAATGAGCTGTGCTTGAGTCTCTTGTAACTCTTCATAAGCCTGTTTCATGGCTTCGCTTATGGCTTGAGATTCTCGAATAAGTTGGGATTTTTCCTGGATGAGAGTTTTAAGTTTAGACTGGCTTCGTTTCTGTTCAGTAATGTCAAAGCGAATTGCCAAATAAGACTTGGGTTTTCCCGGCTCGCCCAAGATGGGAACAATCGTAGTGTCAACCCAATAGCAGTCGCCTCGTTTAGACTTATTGCAGATTTCTCCTTTCCAGATTTGTCCCTGGCTGATCGTCTTCCACAAGTTGCGAAAAAACTCTGGGGGATGATAGCCGGAGTTAAGGATCCGATGATTTTTGCCAATAATTTCTTCCGGGGTATATCCACAAAGCTCCGAAAATTTATCGTTGATATATTCAATCTGACCTCGTGAGTCAGTGATGGCGACGATGGCCGCTTGGTCTAAGGCATATTTAATATCAGATAATTGCTTGAAGGCGGCTTCTCGTTGCGCTCGGGCCAGCTTCTGTTCAGTGACATCGATCACTGTGCCAAATAAGCGCACAATCCTACCCTTGTCAGAGTCTGTTTGAATGCAGCAGTTGAGATGACGAACCTCTCCATCGGCTCGTATAACCCGGTGTTCAATTTGTCTGGGGCAACCTTGTAGAGCTTGATTAACCGCATCCATGACCTGCTGACGATCATCGGGATGACATTGTTGTAGATGGTGTTCCCAATCGAGTTTTTCTTGGTCGGGACTCATGCCAAAGATGCGAAAGACTTCATCAGACCATTCAAGGGTTTGGCTGGCAAGGTTGAACGACCAGTAACCAAAATGGGCGATACTCTGCGCTTTGTTCAGTTGCTGGCTGAGTTGTTCTAATTTGAGTTCTTTGTCTTTCTTCTCTTGGATATCACGAGCAATGCCTAAACAGGCTAACAGCTCTCCGGCTGAGTTGGTAATGACTGAGAGGTTGGAACAATGCCAATGATAGTCACCTCCCTTATGTAGGGCGCGATATTCAACACCTCGGCTTTTTTGTCCGGCTAATGCCTGCTGAAAAGCCCTCAGGTTGATGTGACAATCTTGAGGATGGACGAATTGAGAAAAGTGCTGTCCCAAAAGCTCCGACCTATCATAGCCCATGACTGACTCGAAGGTTGGACTGATATAGCTGAATTTACCCTCAGTATCAATTGTAAATACCATATCATTGAGATTCTCAATGAGTTGTCGGAACTCACAGTAATGGCTTGATGGGGGACAGGAGTCAGCCGGAGCACCTGGCAATGGAGTGAGTTGGACCTTGTTTGGGGGTAGGAGATTTTCTAAATATCGTTTTTCGGCTTCTAGTTGTTTCCGTGCTGTGATGTCCCGCACAATTGATAGGTGGCAGTGAGGTTGAAGGTGAGCTGTGGCAGCATATTCAACATCCCGGATTTCGCCATCAGCCCGCCTCAAACGAAATTCACCTCGTTCTTCACCGACTTCTAGGAACTGTTGCCAAGCGCTCGCGAAGTCAAACTCTTCCAAGGCAAAATCCTGAATACTACAGCCGATCAGGTCAGCCTCAGATGTTCCGAACAACTCGCAGGCGGCAGGGTTGGCACGTAGATAGACCCCATCATCGTCAGCGATGAGCAGAGCATCTAGGGCGGCGTTAAATAGGCTCTCAAATGCAACCTCGGTCAGGGATAGGGATAAAGGCTTCAACATGATTAGGCAAGGGGGACGGAGTCATACGGAATCCAGTTTTGAAACAGCCTTAATTTTTAGGTGTACTCCAGCCAGTGATAATTTGTCAAATCGCGAATTTCTTCTTGCATCTGTTCAC
>LJZT01000175.1 GCA_001314905.1 Phormidium sp. OSCR | reverse complement strand
TTCAAAATTCATGCCATAGATGGCCGTAGGGGCGAACCGCAAGTGGCGCGCCCTCCCCCAGTGTTGATGTATAGCAAACATATCGAAAATTGGTATAAGATTGCAATTTTGAGATTGCAATTTTGAGATTGCAATTTAGATGAGGGAGACCCGATAAGCAACCGGTCTCCCCGCCTCTGACCTCTAAAGAGTCTCTTCGAGTTGATTGACCCACCCCTCCATCTACAAGGGGTGGGATCTGAAGCGATCGCATACCTTGAGACGCACCCGACCCATTCTAGTTTGATTTTTGCTTCCGCTTAATCCATAACCACGCGATCGCCATACACAAAACCCCCACAAGCAGACTATACCCCAAGGAGAGAACCGCCGCATCCCAGGAGGCGGATAGCGGTGGATTGAGTTCAACAGATGGACTCCTCTCCCCCTCCGATGTTTGTTCACTCGTCAGCACTTCTACCGGCACAATCACATAGGGAAACTGTGCCGAAAGAGAGGCGGCGATCGCAGCAGCCGCTAAACCCCAGCCCAAAATCGTGATATTATCCTGAAACCGCCGTTCTTGCCGGGCGCGTTCAACGTCAACTAAACCCCGGATTGTGGCGATCGCAAACTCCAATCGCTCTAAACCCGGACTCAAATTTTCATAATCTTTCTCAACTTGTCGTAAATACTTCTCCCTCACCTTCTCACTAAACGTCTCTAAAAACATCACATTCGTCCAAGGAATTTCTCTCTGAGAAGCCTGTATCGACAGGGCTTTTTTGGCTAGAGTTTCACAACGTTTTTGGTAATTCTCCAGATTGATGGCGATCGTTCGCGATTGATACGCCAACTCATCCACATCAATCGTATAATCCGAGACAATACTTCGGGCTTGATTAAGGATTTGTTTCAGGTCAGTTATGGGTAAATCCTGATGGGTATTGCCGCGAATTTGTTTCAAACAAGCTTGAATTGTGATGTAATCTTCTTTCAGCCATTGCTTTAATTGGCGAGTTTGCCCATAAGCCCAGAGAATTTTAGCGCGATAGGCAAATAACCGCATCCAATCATAGAGTAACTCCGCCCCAGCCTTAGCCGCATACGCCGTCGGATACAGCACAATCATCACATGACGACTCTCAAAGCAGGGGTCATTCGACACCGCAGCATCAGGGTCGTTCTTGACAGGTTCTTGCAGCATGACCTGAAACGAACCCAGTTCAAACACCATCCCTCCCAACAAGCGACCTTGACTCTGAAAATCATCCTGCCAATTCCCGTCAGGAAACATCGACTTATAACAGGATTTAGCCACCGCTTTGTAATCGTTAGTCCCCTGAGGCAATTGCCCATAAATCAACCAAGTTTGACCTAACATCGCCGAATGTTCACCCAGACGACGCTCAATTTCTCCCTTAATATCTTGGAGACAGTCTACCGGTTGTGGGGTGACAGAATCCGCTGGGGAACAATCGAGCAACAGACCATACATATCGCTCATCCGCACTGGGTAATAAAACCCTTTATACCCCTGAGACTCGCTGCCGAAATGACCAAACTGGCCTGTTAAGAGTTCCTCATAGTCTGATTCAAACCCCGAGGAGAAGTTTAGGAGGTCATGGAACGATTGGGGGAGCTTTTGTTTAAACGTCTGCCAATGCTGTTCAACTTCCTCGGGATTGTCACCCAATCCATCTCGCAAATCATAGAGAAACACATCAACAGTGGGATAAATAATCCTATTCATTAAATCCGCTCAAGACTGTTCTTAGACCCTTAATTAGAGCATCGGGACGGGTGGGATCTCCCAATATCGGCCCAATTCAGCAATTTTTTTAACATCTTTTTCAGGGCGATCGCGCCTCATTACCATCCGACTCAAATTGACCACCTCATTTGTTTGTTGAGTTGCTTTTCCCTCGGGAACATAACCTCGGTCAATCTCCTGGATGCCGAGTTGCTGCTGGAGCCTATTGTTCGGCGGCAACCATTGAGATAATTGCTCTCCCTCCAGAGACGCAACCTTTGTCATCGCTTCTTGATACAGTTGATTTAACTCAGAATTTTTCTCCAACATTGTCTGAACTTCCTGGAGAATTGCCTTCTCCTTATCTGGACGAAGCTCCAGAAGCGTCCCCACATTATTCTGTAAATCTGCAACTTCCACCTTCGTCAGTTCGCCCTCCAGCCGGTACAGGGCCAGCAAAAAAGCCAGTAACGTTTTGTCAACCGAGGTTTCCATAAATTTGCGGTATTATAGTTCAGATACCAACGATTCTAGCGGATGGTGGGCCAATGAAAAAGCGGCAAGCATTGGTAGTCGGGATTAATGATTATCTGTTTCAGCACGAATTGCGGACTCCAGCCAACGACGCAAATGCAGTGGCCCAAAAACTGATGGAACTTGGATTCGAGGTCACCGGACTACCCTCTGCCTCCACCCAAGAAGCATGGCGCGTCCATCAAGAGAAAGAGTTGCTCACTCACGAACTAGAAGGCGCTATCACCAAGCTATTTGCCCTCAATGCCAATGTTAGCATCCCCGAAACCGCCCTGCTGTTTTTTGCGGGTCATGGATTGCGAAAAGAAATCGGCAACTTCAGCAAGGGTTTTTTAGCCACGAGTCGCGTGGATCGCAAAGAATCCTGGGGGTTTCCCCTCAAAGAGTTACGGGAAATTTTAGAAAAGAGTCCCGTCAAACAGCAGATTGTGATATTGGATTGCTGTTATGCGGGAGAACTGCTCAACTTTGACGAAGCTGATCCGGGGGATGGGGAAACTATCTCCCGCTGTTTTATCGCCGCTTGTCGAGAATTTGAGCCAGCTTACGAACCCACAACTGGAGAACATAGCATCCTCACCGAAGCGCTATTGCAAGGATTGCAACAAGAAGGGTTTATCAGCAACATCACCATCTGTCAATGGATAGAAACCGCCTTAAAAACACGCAACCAAACCCCCATCTGTCGTAAATGGGGTGAGATCGTGCTGCGAGATCCGGGACTTGAACTGCCCGAAGATCCCCCGGATGATTGCCCTTGTCCCTACAAGGGATTAGAAGCCTTTCAAGAAGAGGATGCCAAATACTTCTTTGGCCGGGAAAAATTGACTCAAACCTTAGTTAATCGACTGCGAGACAGCCAACTTCTCGCCGTTTTGGGTATTTCCGGCAGTGGTAAATCCTCCGTTGTGAGAGCCGGTTTAATCCCGAACTTGAAGCAAGGCAAGACCCTTTCGGAGAGCAAAACCTGGAAAATCTGTGCCCCCTTCACACCTGGAGACGACCCCCTCGCTAGTTTAGCGCAAGTCTTAGTGAACGAGAAGCTTTGCACCTCAGAACAAGCCACCCAGGAACTCGCCAAAGGTGCGAAAGGCTTACACCGGCTGATTTCCCCAGCAAATGCCCCTTGCGTGTTCGTCGTGGATCAGTTTGAGCAAGTGTTTACCCCATCTCAAGATCCGGCAAAGCGAAAGCAGTTTTTTGACTGTTTGTTAGGGGCGACTGACTCTGACTCACTTCGTGACAAAGGGGGTTGGGGGCGATCGGCAACCTCACCCCTGCGCGTCATCATCACCATGCGGGCGGATTTTTTGGGCAAATGTGCGGAATATCCCCAACTGGCGAAACTCATTGAAACCCATCAGGCGATCGTCACCGAAATGAAGGAGGCGGAGTTACGAGAGGCGATCGGCAAACCCGCGAAAAAAGTCAACTGGAACATCCCCCCAGACCTAGAAAACCTCATGGTTGCAGATGTTCAGAAATCCCCCGGCAGTTTGCCCTTATTGCAAGACATCCTCAAACAACTCTGGCACCGACGCAGCCAACGGTTGACCGTCCAAACCTATCAAGACATGGGCGGCGTCCAAAAAGCCCTACAAAATCGAGCCAATAAAGTTTATTATCAGACTCTTTCCTCAGAACAACAGGCCATCGCCCGGAGTATCTTTCTCAAACTCACCCAACTGCTAGAAAACAGCAAACCCATCGCCCGACAAGTCCGCAAATCCGAGTTAACCGACTTGCCTTATCCTCCCGAAGAGGTGGAAACCGTCCTAGAGAAATTAGAAGCAGCGCGGTTAATCGTCACCAGCGAACTCGAAGCCCGAGGGAACCCAGAGGAGAAAATCATCGTAGTGGATGTTGCCCACGAATCCCTCATCAGTAACTGGAAGCAATTAGAGCGGTGGGTTAAGGAAAACTTCGACGCGAAGCGGCAAGAAGAGGACATCCAAAAGAAAACCCGAGACTGGGCAGACAAAGGCAAACGCCGCGAAGGATTGCTCAGGGGATTAGATTTAGCTGAAGTTGAGCTATTTGAGCGAGAACATAGCCAGACCTTTCCCCTCTCCCCATTAGCGCGAGAGTTTGTGAGAAAAAGCATCCGCCAGCGACGCAACAGCCGCCTTCTCGGGATTGGCGCGGTGGTCACCGTATTCAGCGTCGTCACGGGACTTTGGCTGAATGCCCAACGCCAAGCCACCATCGCCAACTTACGGGCCAACGCGGCCCAGGCGCAACATTTGCTCTCCACTCCCCAACCTTTGGAGGGGTTAGTGCTGGCGATACAGGCGACGGGAGAGAGTCAAGGCCAATTGCGGCGAGTCATGAGTTCGGCTCAAAGTAGCTTGCTCACCGGCATTCAAACTACCCGAGAACAAAATCGCCTGCGCGGGCATCAGGGTGGGGTCAACGCCGTCGCCATTAGCCCCGACGGAGAGACCATTGTCAGTGGCAGTTGGGACGATACCCTGCGCTTGTGGAACCGCCAGGGGGAACAACTTGCTGTTCTGCGCGGCCATCAGAGTTCGGTCACTGCCGTAGCCATCAGCCCCGACGGAGAGACGATTGTCAGTGGCAGTGGGGACAACACCCTGCGCTTGTGGAACCGCCAGGGGGAACAACTTGCCGTCCTGCGCGGCCATCAGGATTGGGTCACTGCCGTAGCCATCAGCCCCGACGGAGAGACGATTGTCAGTGGCAGTTGGGACGATACCCTGCGCTTGTGGAACCGCCAGGGGGAACAACTTGCCGTTCTGCGCGGC
>LJZT01000174.1 GCA_001314905.1 Phormidium sp. OSCR | reverse complement strand
GAGCCGGAACCCGAACCTGAGCCGGAGCCGGAACCCGAACCTGAGCCGGAACCTGAGCCGGAACCTGAGCCGGAACCTGAGCCGGAACCTGAGCCGGAACCTGAGCCGGAACCTGAGCCAGTCAATCCCATTGCCGAAAACGACACCCTTACCTCTGACACGATCATTGGAACCGCCGGCGATGACACGATCCGCTATGACTCTGGCAATCGTGTTTTACTCAATGTTGAGGATTTACTCATCAATGACAGTGATCCTGAAGGGGGAGAACTCTCTATCCTAAGTTTTGAAGGAGGTGTTAATGGCCAGATTTCCCAGGAAGGAGACGAAGTTATTTTTGTTGGAGATGATATCTTTGAGGAATTAGGAACAGGACAATTTAACTACACCATTGTCAGTGAAACGGGCGGAACAGCGAGTGCAACGGCGATCGTCGTCAGCACTCAACCGCAAGTGCTTGATGGACGAGAGGGAAACAACACCTTATTGCTGTCAACCACAGTAGCGGTGGATTTAGATAACGAGGACGACCAAACCGTCAATGATGAGGTGACGGTCACCAACTTCAATAATGTTGAAGGCTCCTTTGGCAATGACACCATGCTGGGTAATGAGAATCCCAATCAGCTTTTTGGTAGATTTGGCAATGATGTTCTGGTGGGGGGTGGTAATGTCAATACCCTATCAGGAGGTGAGGGAGACGATCTGATTGTTGCGAGCACTCAAGATATTGTCAGTGGCGGTAACGGTCAAGATACCCTCCGGATTGACGGGGACGAGGATACGACCATTCAACTTCCCGATGATATAGAGGTACTCATTACCGGCGCTGGAAATGATAGTTTAACGGGGACTCCAGGACAAGACACCCTAATTTCAACGGGGGGCAATAACACGCTCGTCGGTAACGGAGGCGGTGACTTCTTCTCAGGTGGATTCACTGAAGATGTGATTGTGGGTGGCAGTGGTGCCGATAGTTTAATCTTCAATGACCCTGGAGAGGGTGTCGACACAGTGACCAGTCTTTTTGCGAGTGAGGATAGGATTTTGGTTTCAGCGGCTGGTTTTGGCGGCGGTTTAACTCCCGGAAGCATCGCCCCAACACAATTGGCGTTTGGCAGTAGTGCTTTCAGCCCAGACCATCGGTTTATCTTTGAGTTTATTACCACCCTCAACGCAGATCTTCATTATGATCCTGACGGTAATGGACCGGACTCTCAGATTACCCTCCTTAACTTCAATAATGTAAGTATTTCTGATATTGATACGAGTTCAATTATCGTCTTCTAGTTGTCTGAGGCTGGGGGGTCAGGAAAGCGGTCAGGGGTGTCATCTTGGGGTCGCATTTGTTGGTAGGCTACCCAGAAGACCCCCAGGCCCAAGAGAATCGTCAAAACAATTCCCAAAATGTTTTGCAAGGTGGCGTTCGGGCGACGGCGACGGCGAGAAGCAGCACCGGCAACGTCGGTGGCTTGGTCATATAACAGGGCCTTGGAGGCTTCGGAAAATTCCGAGTCTGGGGGGTCTTCGGGGGCTTCGGACTCGCTGTTAAAGGAGTCTAGGGGTTTACGCGGTGGTGGTGAGACGCGACAGAGCATCATCACCACGGAGGTGTTGTCATGACCGTTGACCTCGTTGGCCAGTTGAATCCAAGCCTGAACGGCGTCGTCTAAGGGACAGTCTCCGGCTAAGACGGCTGGGGCGACCTGTTGCCAGGATTTTTCAACCCAATCTTGGTCGCTGAGGCCATCGGAACACAGGAGTAAAATCCCATCTTCTTCGATGACAAACCGCTGGATTGATGGCTGTAAAAATTCACTATCTCTGGTGCCGAGGGCTTGGGTTAAGGCCCCAGCATCGAGGCGGTGTTGGGCTTCTCGGTAGAAACTGCGGCCAAATTCGACTTCTCGATGGGCCACGTCATCGTCAACGCTGAGTTGTTGGCAATAGTGAGGGGTGAGCCAGTAGGCGCGACTGTCACCGATGTTGATGAGATAGAGTTCATGACTGTTGGTGCGGACGACACCGGCATCGTTACGTAGGCTCTGGCCGAGTTGCCAGCCGAGGACGAGGGTGGTTCCCATGCGTTGCCGGGCTTGTCGCTCTTGGCTATCGTTTTGGTGGGCAATGGTGTTGTTGGTGACGCGCACGATCGCCGCGAGTTGTTCGCTCACCAGTTTGGGGGACAACAGTTGGCGGTCTTGCTCGATGGAGGTCTGAAGCTGGCGGATTTGTAGGGTTAGGGTGCGCACGGCGGTTTGACTGGCCACTTCGCCGCCATCGTGACCGCCCACGCCGTCACAGAGAATGGCTAAATCCCGGATGTCGCGATCGCCATGGTTGAGGTCGTTTGGGGTGGGGTAACAGGCATCTTCGTTGTGCGATCGCAGGGGACCGGGATCGCTGGCCCCACTAATCTCGATGGATAAGGGCCGTTCTGCGGCCAGTTCGAGGAGCAGTTGATTGAGGCTGGCTTCGATGCTAGTGAGTGGTTCGCCTTCACGCATCCGCTGACACAGTTGCGTCATGGGTTGGGCTACGATCGCCGAGGAGGCACTAATCCAGTTGGCCCAGTGATAGCCGAGGTCGGTCAGTTGATGGCCGGTGTTACCGCTGTGGAGTTGGAGTAACCAGAGTCGCCAACCTTGAACGCGCAAGTTTTCGGGGTTGAGGAGACTGGCGGCGACTCCTTGTTCGTCGAGGATGGGCCACAGTTGCAGACTTTGCCAAAGCCAGTAGATTTGCCGGACGGCGGGGGCGGTGGACCAAGCATCTCGTAGGCTGGGATAGAGCTGTCCGTCGGGACTGATGGGGGCGTTGTCTAATAGGAGTATTTCCTGGTCTGGCTGGCTATCTGAGGCGGATTGGCGGTAGATGCCGTAAATTTGCGGTACATGGAGCCGCTGACGGACGAGACGCAGGTAGGGGAGATGGGTTAGGGTGATCTCTTCGGGGAATTCGGGGGCGCGATCGGGGTGGCGATCGCACCAGAGTTGGGGGCCGATGACCTCGTAGCGATCGCCGAGGGTCTCTCCCACGGGAATTTGAGCAGCGAACTCTCCCACGGCCCAGAGATACTGGGGTAGAGGGCGATCGGAGGGGTCAATGCGGTTAACAAATTCGCGGAACAGCACGGCTGTCTATCCTATGATGAGACTAAACTGGACGAGGGGGGGTGGTGAATCTGCCGATGAATCAGTTTTAGTATAGAGCCTGTCCCTCGGCAAACGGATAGATTCTTAAAACGACATCTCACAATGAGCGATCGCAACACTTCCCACTCTCAAATTCCTTGCCTATGATAGAGGAGGATGGCGGTTGCATTCTTCCTCCCTTGTTCCATCTCGACCTAATCTATGGACACGTTTACCTTACTCTGGCTTGGACTCGGGGTTCTCTTTTGCCTGATGGAGTTGTTTTTACCGACGGCGTTTGTGGAACTGGCGATGGGACTGGCGGCGTTTGTTGTGGCCTTGCTCTCTTTGCTTATTCCACAGTTATCAATTCAGATTTTTCTCTGGATGGTCTTCGCCTTGGTGTTCCTGTTGTCCCTTAAACGCTTTGTTCCCAAACAAAATTCCTATCTTCTGGCTGAAGCGACGGAAGCACAAACCTTAACCAGTATTGAGCCAGGAAAGACGGGGCGTGTCCTGTTTGAAGGGAATTCTTGGCAGGCTCGTTGTGAGGGAGACTTTTTGATTCCAGCAAATTCTAAGGCTCTCGTGGTCGGCCGTCAAGGAAACACACTTCTCGTTTTACCTGAAGATTTTCAGGAATGAATCTAATTCGCTTTATTTTTGTAGAAGTGAAGGGCTGTAAATGCTAACGTTTAGCGATATTTAGGAGACAAGTATGGAAGCTTTGTGGACATTTATTATTGTGGTTATCTTGGGCGGATCTGTAGCAAATAGCTCCGTCAAGATTGTTAATCAAGGAAATGAGGTTCTGGTTGAACGGTTAGGAAAATATAGTGGTAAGAAGCTGGAACCGGGCTTGAATTTCATGATTCCTTTTCTGGAAAAAGTTGTTTTTCAGGAAACCGTCCGTGAGAAGGTTCTCGATATTCCGGCCCAACCTTGTATCACCTCCGACAATGTGGCAATTTCGGTGGATGCGGTGGTCTATTGGCGCATTATGGACATGGAGAAAGCCTATTATAAGGTTGAGGATTTGCGCAATGCAATGCAGAATTTGGTCTTAACTCAGATTCGCTCGGAAATGGGGAAACTGGAGTTAGACCAAACCTTCACCGCGCGCTCAGAAATCAATGAACTGCTGTTGCGGGAGTTGGATATTTCCACGGACCCCTGGGGGGTGAAAGTGACACGGGTGGAACTGCGCGATATTATCCCCTCGAAGGCGGTTCAGGATTCGATGGAGTTACAGATGTCGGCGGAACGGCGCAAACGAGCGGCGGTGCTGACGTCGGAAGGGGAACGGGAGTCGGCGGTGAACTCAGCTCGCGGACGAGCGGAGGCGCAAGTGCTTGAGGCTGAAGCCAGTCAACGAGCGGAAATTTTGAAGGCTGAGGCGGAAAAACAGGCGATTTTACTCAAAGCTGAGGCCCATCGTCAGGAACGGGTGTTGAAGGCTCAAGCGACGGCTGAGGCGATGCAGACCTTGGCGAAGACGTTAAAGGTGCATCCGAAAATGGCGGAGTCGCTTCAGTTTTTGCTGGCGCAACAGTATCTGGAAATGGGGGCTGAAATTGGCACGAGTGAGAGTAGTAAGGTGATGTTTATGGACCCTCGCAATATTCCGGCGACGTTGGAGGGGATGAAGTCAATTTTGAGTCAGGAGGAGTTGGAGGCTCAAGAGTTGACTCTTGAGCGTTAGGGATTAAGCATTAGAAAAACCGGGAGACGAAATATCTCCCGGTTTTTCTATTTATGACTTAAAAAATAGCGTAGGCTGACGGATGTGATTACATCAAGCCGATTTGAGAGAGAATCCCTTGTCCGGTCAAGACTTCGGTGGCGATGCCGATGACGAAACCTAGCATGGCTAGGCGACCGTTCCAGGTTTCTGCGAAT
>LJZT01000173.1 GCA_001314905.1 Phormidium sp. OSCR | reverse complement strand
TGGACGGGGTTTCGGGGCAAAAATGCTCTGGGGCTAGACAAACCTGATGAAGCAAGAATCCCCCGTTATAATCTTTGATTTAACGGCGGGAGTGTCAAAGTGAAATGAGAGATTGTTAACGTAACCCATCAACTGAGATTTTATGCCAGCGAAACTACCCGTCACCGTCATTACCGGATTTTTGGGGGCCGGAAAAACCACCCTGATTCGTCATCTGCTGCAACATAACCAGGGCCGCCGAATTGCGGTGTTGGTGAATGAGTTTGGTGAGGTGGGCATCGATGGGGACTTGTTACGCTCGTGTCAAGTCTGTGATGAGGATGGCGAGGACAGCTCGAATATTTTGGAGTTGGCTAACGGCTGTCTGTGTTGTACGGTTCAGGAAGAGTTTTTGCCGACGATGCAGGAATTGCTGCTCCGTCGCGATCGCATCGATAGTATTGTCATTGAAACCTCGGGGTTGGCTCTACCGAAACCTCTGGTACAAGCCTTTCGTTGGCAAGAAATTCGCACCGGGGCTACGGTGGATGGCGTGGTGACGGTGGTTGACTGTGAAGCCATCGCCGACAATCGCCTGGTGAGCGACTGGCAAGCCTTAGAGGCACAGCGTCAGGCCGATGATAGTCTCGAACATGAGACGCCTATTGAGGAGTTGTTTGAAGATCAACTCAATTGTGCTGATTTGGTGGTCTTGACGAAGTGCGATCGCGTCCCGAGCGATCGGTATCAAGAGGTACGTACTTGGCTTGAGTCTCAGGTTCGTCCAGGGGTGAAACTCGTTCCCTGTCATCAAGGCGAGATTGAATCGAGTGTCTTGTTAGGTTTTAATGCGGCGGTTGAGGACGATTTGGACAGTCGCCCGAGTCATCATGATGGAGACCATGATCATGACCATGATGATGAGATTAATTCGATTTGTCTGACCTTCGATCGCCCCCTCAACCCTAAAGCCTTGAGCCAACGACTGCAACAGTTGGTCGAACGCGAGGAGATTTATCGCATTAAGGGCTTTGTCAATGTCGCCAACAAACCCATGCGGATGGTGTTACAGGGAGTCGGACAACGGTTTGAATCCTTCTTCGATCGCCCCTGGAAAGCCGATGAACAGCGACAAACTCGCTTAGTGTTTATTGGCCAGGGCCTACAACGCGATCGCCTCTCGGACTTTCTCGCCGAAGTCTAGCCATTTGGGGGGTTCAGGATCTCGATCTCTCCTCGTTCCTTGGCTGAAGCCAAGGAATGCCCAACGGGAGGCTCTGCCTCCCTTCGGGTTAGGCTATTTACTCTCAGGATGCGTCTGTTCCTCTGTGTGCGGCTCAAAGCGATTCAGACAACGAATCATCTGATAGAGGCGACCAAAGTTCTTTTGATTGAAATACAGAGCCAGACGAGGTAGAGGATCACTCTCGTGACGCAGTTCTTCGGGAAGGGGGTCACTTCGCTCAATCTGGCCCCGGGTGAGGATATCCTGATAATCCTCATTGAGTTGCTCAACCGCCGCATCGGAAATGGGGGACTTGAGACGGATAATCAGGCGATCGCCCACATACCGACTTGAATGATAGGTTCGGTAAAATTCCCGAATAATCTGACAAGCACTGTCGACGTTATCGGTGATGCTGTACAGGCTTAAGTCTTCCTCGCTAATGGTTCCATTATCGAGCAGACAGGTTTTGAGATAGTCTTGCCAGCCATACCAATAGTCACCGCCGGGGCGATCGATGAGAACCAGGGGAGCGGGGCCATATTTCCCCGTTTGCATCAGCGTGATGGTTTCAAAGGCCTCATCCATGGTACCAAAGCCACCGGGAAACAGGGCAATGGCATCACTTTCTTTCAGGAAAAAGAGTTTGCGGGTAAAGAAGTATTTGAAGTTAACCAGCTTGGGATCGTCACTGATATAGGGGTTGGAAGTTTGCTCAAAGGGCAGTTGAATGTTTAAGCCAAACGATCGCTCGGTTCCAGCCCCCTCGTTCCCGGCAGCCATAATTCCACCACCGGCCCCGGTGATGATCATAAAACCATATTCAGCCAGACGACGGGCAAACTCTCGGGCCAGTTCATATTCAGGGCGATCGCTCGGGGTGCGGGCTGAGCCAAAAATGGCGATTTTACGCACATGACGATAGTTCTCGAAGACGTCTAGGCCCCGTTCGATGTCCTTGAGGGAATGGCTGACGATTTTCCAATCGAGGCGATCGGTATCGTGTTTGGCCAGTTTGACGAGCGTTGAGAGCGATCGCGAAATCCACTTCCAATGTTCGTGACTCGGGAGTTCCTCAACCAAATGAGAAATATCCTGGGAGAGACGCTCAAAGCTTTGTTCTGGAGTGGAATTGGGAACAGGTCCAGGGAGGTGTTGAGGAGATGGCATAACTGTAGTGAATTGGAGCGCAGTATCCTATTTTACAGATTTTGCCAACAAAATAGTGCCGGGGGAACTCCGAAGAGTCCACCCAGCACTCGGACCGGTACTTGAGGCAAGCAACAAGTCTCCACGAGGACGGAAATGAGGCGCGATCGCCCCCCCACATCCTAGAGATACTTTTCGAGAGTATTGGCCAATGTCGTTTTGGGGACGGCACCAACGACCATATCCACCCGCTGTCCATCTTTGAAAATCATCAGCGTGGGGATACTACGAATCCCGTACTTGCTGGCGACTTCAGGATTATCATCAGTATTGAGCTTGACGACCTTAACTTTTCCTTCGTATTGTTGGGCGATCTCCTCGACCACAGGACCCACCATCCGACAAGGTCCACACCAAGGCGCCCAAAAGTCCACCAGGACGGGCAGTTCGCTTTCTAAAACGTCGTTTTTAAAGCTTGCGTCTGAAACCTCTGCGGTTGCTGACATACTTCAAAAGTCCTTATCTAATCTTGTTTGCAATGTTGAGCGTAACAGTCTCCTCAGGTGGGAGCTAGCGAGTGATCACCATAGACTACGCTTTCCCCTAGATTTTACCACAGGGGTCGCCCGACCCAATTGAAAACCCTAGGTGCCTCCTGGTCAACCCGAACAGGGCAAGTCCTCAAAAAGAAACCACCCGAACGAATCGTCCGGGCGGAGTGTGGTGTGAGGAGTGAACGGAAACATGTGTCTCCGCTCATTCTATTCTAAGAGATAAATGGCAAACCTGTCTCCTAGACACTTAACTTTATATGGGGCCAGTTGTGAGGTCGGCTCGCGGACAAGATCTCCTCAAACAGAGAGCCTACTTACCCATGCCCAACTGTTGCGCTTTTTGATACACCTTTCCTTCGGTTAATAACGAAGGAGCAATGGCAATTTCAACCTGCTGCATATCCTGGAGAGTTTTCGCTCCCAAGGTTCCCATACTCGTTTGTAAGGCTCCAAGGAAGTTATGGGTTCCATCATCGAGTTGTGCTGGACCGCGCAGAATCTGTTCGAGGGTTCCGGTACTACCGACATTAATACGAGTCCCCCGAGGTAACACTGGGCTGGGTGTGGCCATACCCCAGTGATAGCCACGTCCAGGGGCTTCCTTGGCACGAGCAATGGGGGAGCCAATCATGACCCCATCTGCCCCACAGGCAATACATTTACAAATATCGCCACCGGTGACGAGTCCACCATCGGCAATGACCGCCACATAGTTACCGGTTTCCTTGAAGAAGTCATCCCGAGCCGCTGCACAGTCAGCCACAGCAGTCGCTTGAGGAACTCCAACCCCTAAAACCCCCCGAGAGGTACAGGCGGCCCCTGGCCCGATGCCTACTAAAATGGCAGCCGCCCCCGTCTTCATCAGGTTTAGGGCAACGTCATAGGTGACGCAGTTCCCCAGAACCACCGGCATAGGCATCCGCTGACAGAAGTCACCTAAATCCAGCGGTGTCACCGTCTCAGGAGATAGGTGAGCCGTTGAGACAACCGTTGCCTGGACAAAGACTAGGTCGGCTTCGGCTTGGGCAATGGCATCGCCAAACTTCACCGCACCGGCAGGGGTGACGCTGACGGCAGCAATTCCGCCCTGTTCTTTGATTTCTTGAATCCGTTTGACAATCAGTTCATCGCGAATCGGCTGACGGTAAAGTTCCTGCATCAGTGGCACGAACTCAGTTTTGTCGACCGAGGCGATGCGATCGAGAATCGGGTTGGGATCATCATAACGAGTTTGAATCCCCTCAAGGTTCAGGACACCCAGCGCCCCGAGTTGAGACAGTTTGACTGCCATCTGCACATCCACGACACCATCCATTGCACTGGCGATAATGGGGATTTCTCGTTTGATTCCGCCGATTTCCCAACTGGTATCGGCAAGGATCGGATCGAGGGTGCAGTTTCCCGGCACTAGGGCGATTTCGTCAATTCCGTAGGCGCGACGAGCGTTTTTGCCTCGTCCAATTTCAATATCCACTGTTACTTACCGTTCCCAAACGTATTTAAGCTAGACTAGCAAATTTACCCAAAAATGATCCATAGGACAAGCTGAAGACCCGCAATTCTCATGATGGAAATTCAAGTGATGGAAATTCAAGCAATTCAATTGAGCCACTCTAGCCGGGTATCGAAGAGCCGCCAGAGGATGTTGAGGGTCGCCAGCAGGGAGGAAAGATGCTGCTGGCCATGGCCGAAATTGTGTTCTATGGCCATCGAAGAGTGCCTGATTGACACCCTAAGTTGAAAGAGAATCCCCCAGCGGTGGACTAGGGCGCGCCACCTGCTATCCCCTCCCAGGAGGGGAAATTTTTCGCCCCTACTTCATTGCGGCGTGCAAACCCTTTTTGCCAAGCCATCTCAATAGGTTCAGTCGCAAAACCGAGAAGTCCTACCTGGACCCTATGCGAAACTTCATCCTGTTTCACCAAAAACACCACCCCAGAAAAATGGGAACATCAGAAGTACCCGCCTACCTGTCTCACCTCGCTATGGTGGGGGCTAACTTCCTCCTCCAAAGTCTTGGCCACGGCGCGGCCAGCGGCTTTAGCGATGTCTTCGTTGCGTAAAATACCGCCACTGTTGCGGAACTTATCCAGCAACGTCCCCAGATTATTGGTAATCAGGCCATAGCTGACA
>LJZT01000007.1 GCA_001314905.1 Phormidium sp. OSCR | reverse complement strand
GACGGGGTTTCGGGGCAAAAATGCTCTGGGGCTAGACAAACAGTCATGAAGCAAGAATCCCCCGTTATAATCTTTGATTTAACGGCGGGAGTGTCAAGGAAGGGCCATGGCTTGTTGGGCGTCGGTGAGGTGTTTGGCGAGGGTTTCTGGGGGTAATGGCCCGCGCAGATGAGACCAGGGAAGGACGCGATCGCCGTCGTAGTCCTCATGCACATAGTAATCGAGGGGGGGGAGTTGTCCTCGTAACTGCTTGAAGGCCCGTTTATAACTGCCGACGGTGTCGCCATAGTCTCGTACTAACTCTAACAAGTGCGAGAGACGGCGATCGCCGCGAGCAATTAACGCCTGAATCACTGACCAGTTATAGCTTTCTGGGCGAAAATCCATCCCCTGCGATCGCAAGGCCTTCTCCAAAACCTTTAACCGTTTCTTGGCCCGAGGATTGACACCATAGCCTTGAAAGGGAGTATGAGCCTTGGGGACAAAGGTACTACAGCCGAGAGTTAGCCGTAACCCCGGAACCTCTCGTTTTAACTGCGTCATCATGGCCACCGTTTCACTAACATCCTCATCCGTCTCACCGGGGATGCCCACCATGCCATAGAGTTTAACCCCTTTGAGACCGCCCGCCTTGGCCTGTTGCGCCGCCTGAACAATCTCGTCATTCTCTAATTTCTTGTTAATCACCCGTCGCAGCCGTTGTGATCCCGTTTCCACGGCAATGGTGATCGATTTCGTCCCCCGCTTCGTTAAAATCCCGGCTAACTTGGGGGTCACCGTATTGGTTCGTACCGAGGCGATACTCAACCGTAAATCATCGTAGCGATCGCCATCGAGATAGTCTAACACCGCCTCAAACTCGGGATGTTGGGTAATTGAGGCCCCCAACAACCCCAAGCGATGACTCACCGCCAACCCCCGTTCGATGGCCGGAATCAGAGAGGCCTCTAAACTCGCTGTACGAAAGGGAAGCGTCAGATAACTGGCTAAACAAAAGCGGCACATTTCTGGACAACTGCGTACCACCTCCACCATATAGATATTTTCCCAGGCGGCCTGTTGCGTCACCACTGAAGATGCCGACAGCGTATTCCCTCGATAGGTTTGTTTCTCGACTTGGGGGGGAATCTGAGCGTCGCTGGGGGTAATTGAGGCGATCGCCCCCTCGGCACTGTGATAACGTACCTCATATAAACTGGGAATATAGATCCCCCGAACCTGGGCCAAACGTCGTAACTGTTCTCCTCGTGAGGCCCCCCGTACCTCTTGACAGGCATCGAGGAAGTTGGGAATTAAATCTTCTCCATCCCCGAGAAGAATCACATCAAAGAAATCGGCAAAGGGTTCAGGATTGGCTGTCAACACCGGGCCACCGCCAAACACTAGGGGATGGTTCTCCTGGCGAAACTCAGATCGTCGGGGAATTTGCAACGATTCGAGCAAACTGAGGATATTGACATAATCAAGTTCCCAAGACAGGGAGAACCCCAACACATCGGCCCCATCGGGGAGGGGTTCGCTGACATCCATAAAGAGGCGACTGACTGAGACATCCTCTCGCATGGCCAAGGTGGCCCAAATCACCTGATAGCCGAGGCTGGTAATGCCGACACTGTAGGTATTGGGAAAGGCAAAAATCACCTCCAGAGGGTTCGCCTCTGGGGAGACTGGCTCGAACAACAGGCGTTCATCGGCAAAAACAGAAGCATTCACAGGGTTGGCACTCATTGAATAGTGAATAGTTAATAGTGAATAGTTAATAGTGAATGGGGTATGGGGGGCTAGTGGTTGGTTATCTCCTCAATGAGAGTGTCTTAAGGTAAGTTATCAAGACAGTTTAGGTAGGACGATAGAGATGCGCGAAAGGGGATACCCTTAGACGCGGCGTTTTGGGTGATTGCATTGTCCTGTTTAATCTGTCTTGATACAGAGAGATGAAACGGGTATCCTTTCATCTTAACGAGGATTGGCCTGACAACAGAGGGGAAGGGGGCGATCGCCCCCAACAGACTCGGTAATTTCATCGACGTGGGGGTGCGATCGCGTTAGAATGGCGAGGAAGCATACGTCTTTCCCAAACTTTGAATGCTACATCGCAAGCTCTATCAATTCTGCTGTGAAGGTCGTGAAGTCTGTATTTTTCTACGAGATCAACAACGCTGGATTGATCGCGCCCAAATTATCGACATCGAAGGAGATCTCGTAACCATCCGCTACGAATCCGACGAAGACGACGAAATCTGTGCTTGGGAAGAACTTGTGCGTCTCGACAGCATCGGTTCCGTCAGCCAAAAACTGGCCAGCGTCCCCAAGTCTGGATTTGAACCGCTCATCGCCGATGACTGTCCCGACTCCGAGAAGATTCGCAAGAGTCATCCTGAGTCTAACCCGGACTAGCCCCTGGGGGAACTCGTCCTTAAGACACCGGGTGGCCCCAGTCGCCGCCCGGTTGTCGATTTTCCCGAAACGCTCCCCTTCGCTTGCGGGTGTGGTAAGCTGAAACTCAATGTCGTGCTTCTGTTGTTTCTTATGGCTCGCTACACTGCTATCTTCGTTGTAGCCGCTCCAGTCGAGCACGTCAGGCAGGTTCTGCCTGAACTCCTCCAAGCGTGCGACTTCGAGCCAATCTATCAGACCGAGGATTATTTTATGGCTCGGGAAACTCCGGGACGGGTTTCGTTTTCTAAACTGGTCACGGTTGATGTTCTCATTGATGTTCCCATTGATAATAAACCGGAAGTACGGCTGAATTTCGTGGTCAAAAACGAAGAACTGCCCCTGCAAGTGAATAATCACTGTCAGATGATGTTCGAGTCCGTGAAAGCAGCCGTCGTAGACAGTGAACAGTGGCAACTCCTAGAAACTGTTTCCGGGTGAATCCCCCCAAATTGCCCCAACCCAGATTGTCACCCCCCCAACGTCCTAAAGAGGTTGGGGGGTTTTGGGCTTACTCGCGAATCTGAACCGGCATCACGAGGTGGATCATCTTCGTGCCGCCGAGGGGGGTGAGAATCACCGGAGAGGTGGCGCTATTTAACTGAAGTTGAATCTCTGTCGATTGCAGATTGCGCAGCGATTCCATTACATACTTGACGTTGAAGGCAATCTCTAAGCTATCCCCGGAAATTTGGGCCGGTAAGCACTCACTGCCACTGCCGACATCCGCCGCATCGACCCCTAGAGTCACCTGGCCGGCGGCACTGTCAAAGCTAAACTTGACAATGTTATTCTTGCGATCGGCAATGACGGCAATGCGCTCTAGGGCGCTTAAGAGGGCGCGGCGATCGAGATTGGCTTGATTGTCAAATTGGCGGGGAATCAGTTGACGATAGGCGGGATAAGCCCCGTCTAGGGTACGACTGGTGAGGCGACGATCTTCGACTTCAAACACCGCTTGTCCTTCGTCAATGGAGAGGGTTAAGGGAGTGGCGGCGGCCCGTTTGCCAATGGTGCGTTCGAGTTCCCGCAGGGCCTGGGCCGGAACGGTGACTTCAAAGACTTCGCCCTCTTCGAGATTCATGGCCGGGGCCTCGGCATCGTTGAGGGCCTCGACGACAGCTAGACGATGGCCGTCGGTGGCGGCAAATTCAATGCCATCGGCCCGAACCGCTAGGTGAACCCCGGTTAGAACTTGTTTGGTTTCATCGGAACTGGTGGCGAAAAGGGTTCCCCGTAAGCCTTCGAGGAGGGATTCGCTGTCGAGTTGGATGACTTTGCCATCTTCGATGGCGGGAAGTTCGGGAAATTCCTCGACGCTCATTCCTTGGACTTTATAGGTTCCTGAGAGGGAGGTGAGGGTGGTTTGATAACTGTCGTCGTCTTGTGCGAGGGTGAGTTCGCCGTCGGGAAGCCGCGAGACAATGTCGTTGAGCAGTTTTGCGGGTAGGGCCACGTCACCACTCGATTCAACTTGGGCCGGGAAGCTGGTACGAATCCCTAAGCTGAGATCGAAGGCCGTGAGGCGGATTTGTTGTTGTTCGGCATCGGCGGTGAGTCGGACGTTGGCTAAAACCGGATGCGTGGGACGAGA
This sequence comes from Phormidium sp. OSCR, assembly GCA_001314905.1. Lineage (GTDB taxonomy): Bacteria > Cyanobacteriota > Cyanobacteriia > Cyanobacteriales > Geitlerinemataceae > Sodalinema. The sequence goes on along the minus strand of LJZT01000007.1, from coordinate 77,422 downwards.
GGGGACGGCGTGAATGGTGAGGGAGAGATGGGTGTTGAGTTCCCCTTGGGTGCAAACCAGTTTCATAGTTCAGTCAGTTACAGGAGATGTTTGGATCAAAAATCAGGGGCTGTTGGGCAAACAAACAGCTTTAAGAGAGTACCATAGGCCTCGACGGCACGGGTTGGGGAGGTTTGTTGACCTTGATGGTATTACCGCTGAGGGCGATCGCCTCTCAGATTCTACTACTGCTGGTGTCGGTGGCGATCGAGTCGACGGTGTTTCATCGCCGTTTGGCCATTAGTCGTCGTGCGAGTGTCCAGTATGCTCTGGTGACTGACTTGTTGTGCATTCTATTGGGCTGGATTGGCTTTTTTATTCTGGTGCAGACGTTTGCGACTCATCCCTGGGTGATTCAGGTGATGGGATATCTGTTTACGGGAGAGTTTGTGCGCCGTCCTGGCCGGGACGGGATTGAGTCGGTGCTGGCCATCGCCACGATCATTGTCTTTTTTGCCAGCTTTTTTATTAAAAGTCAATGTCTCTATGTGTTACAGCGCTTCAAGATCCTGCCGTTAGAGAGTCAAGTCTTTTACGAGCAATTTGAGCATTTGAAAACCGAACGCTTGGTTCGCTATGAGATTCGGGTTGATCAAGATCGAACGATTCTCTTGGCTCATGGTTTGAGTCACGGGGTCATCTTTGTGTTGCTCGTGGCGATGATTCTCGGGCTTTGAGTCGCTGTGGGAGGATGACTCGGATCGAGAAAGCCGCCTCACCTGAGGCGGCTTCTGGGGATAGAGTATTGCATTTTTTAAGTGCTCAAACAGGTTTTTAAATCGAACGGGTAACGGAGTGAGACGGGTTTGCCAAGATGTGGACCGTTAAACGAAGCGATCAGGAGACGGAGGATGTCTCTTAGGCGGTTTCAAGCCAGTCAAAAATGCGATCGAGTTGTTCGAGGCTGATGAGTCCATATTGCCATAAGACCATCGGGAAGGCATTAGGCGCGTTTTCGCCGTGACGCAGGGCTAAGTCGATGGAGTTCGAGGGAACGGATAAATCGTCTTGTAAAAAGCGAATCAGTTTTGCGAGTTTGTTAAATTTCATGATTTTAAATTGAGTCCGTCTTCGGGACATTCTTACTATGCACTATATTTGAGGGCTGCTCTGCGATCGATATAACCCTTTCGTTGTGATCTTGATCGCTCTGGGTTGCGATCGCCTGAGACTTTTGTGATCCAGCGAAGTCTGCCTGATTCGCGCGATCCCCGCTAACGATAAGTCCGTGTTATCCCTGAGGTGCGATCGCCCTTAACCGTTATCACTCACCCACCTTTTGCCAGATTAGGATTCTCTAAATCCTCTCAGATGTTTGGAAAAAACGTCAATTTTTTCGATAATCTTTAGATGATTTCCTAACATCAGTAGTCTCACCTAGGTCTGAGGTGATGACTCTCGTGATTACGTTTATTTGCTAAGCAACTTTGCGGAGTCACGGCCGGAGGAATGAGCCAACGTCCCAGGGATGATAACCTCGGGGAAGAGTGAAGTACCCCCTAGCGATCGCCCCGATATGCTATCCAAGATAACCAACGCGACAGGTCACTAAGGCTAGGGTTCCCAAACTTGGGAATAATCCACCTAGCTGACGAAGATTAGGACTGAATTTATCTGAATGGGTGTCTAAAAGCCGTACTGAGACGACTTTCACCCAACAATCGGGATGACTGGATTCGAACCAGCGGCCCCTTCGTCCCGAACGAAGTGCGCTACCAAGCTGCGCTACATCCCGGTGTTAACGGTCAGATGGATTAACCATCCTAACATAGGACAGTGTAGCACAGACTCAAACACTTGACGATCAATTTTGGCAAATTAAAGATCAAGACCGACATAGCAGAGCCGGTCACCGATGTGGGGGCCACCGTGAAGAGAATCGATCGCCCCCAACGGGCCGTCAAAGCGAAACTATTTCAACTTCTGCTTGATAAAGGCGAGAATCTGCGAAACTTGCTTTTTCAAGCCGGCCACTTCCTTCTCTAAACTAGCCACCTTAGCTCGCAGAGCCGCCACATCCTCGCCACCGCCAGCAGAAGCCGCCGCTGCGGGAGCCGCCGCTGCTGCGGGAGCCGCCGCTGCTGCGCGAGATTTTTTGGACTTGGCCATGGCCGACTTAATGGCCCCGAGAAGCTGTTTCTTCTCAAACGGTTTCTCGATAAACTCAAAGAACTCAAACGGCTCAGAAATCTTCTCGGTGACCTCTTCCTTGCGTCCCGACATCACCAACAGAGGGATTTTGCGTAGATTCGCGTCGGCCTGAATTTCCTGAAACACCTCCCAGCCGCTTCGTTTGGGAAGCAGGAAATCCAACATAATCAGACTGGGCTTATCCGAGTGAATCTTATTCAAACCTTCTTCACCATCCTTGGCTTCGACCACATCGAAGTTCCCCGGAGGCAACATACTTTTAACAGTTTTCTGGATGACACGACTGTCATCAATGACCAAAATTTTGTGACTTGCCACGACTGACTCCTTGAGCGGTGCGCGAAGGGATAGGCTGAGGGATAGATGCTATCTAGTTTACCCTACCGGATATAGTCTATCAGGTGGGGCAAACCTATGGTCGAGGTAACATGGTCGAAACAGGACAGACCCGCGATCGCCCTGCTGGGTCATCCTACACCTGTTCGACGAGTATTATCCTTATTCATCATGAGCGATCGAGACCGCCGGGCGCAACTGCGCGCTGAACTGGCCACCCTTCCCCCCTGGCTGCGTCGTCCCCTCGGCCAAGCTAGTGAGATCTCCAGGGTACAGCGAATTATTAAACAGCGACAGATCCACACCATCTGCGAAGAGGGCCGCTGTCCCAACCGGGGGGAATGTTACGCCCAAGGAACCGCCACCTTTTTATTGATGGGGCCAACCTGTACCCGCTCCTGTGGTTTTTGTCAAGTCGATAGTGGTCATGCGCCCATGCCCCTCGATGCCGAGGAACCCCGGCAGGTGGCTGAAGCCGTTGAACAACTACAGTTGCGCTATGTGGTGTTAACGGCCGTGGCCCGAGACGACTTAGCTGATGGGGGTGCGGGTGGATTTGTCAAGACCCTAGAGGCGATTCGCGATCGCTCCCCCGAGACTCAAATCGAAGTCCTCACCTCAGACTTTTGGGGTGGCCGGGAGGCGGGAACCTCCCCAGAACAGCTACAACAGCAACGCATTGCACAAGTGGTCGCCGCCGAACCGGCCTGTTTCAACCACAATCTCGAAACGGTGCGTCGGCTTCAGGGGCCAGTACGTCGCGGGGCGAAATACGATCGCTCCCTCAAGGTTTTGCGTTATGTCAACGACCTCAATCCCAATTTGCCCACCAAATCGGGTTTGATGTTAGGTCATGGGGAAACCGAGGCGGAAATTATCGAGGCCATGACGGACTTGCGGGCCGTGGGCTGCGATCGCCTCACCCTAGGCCAGTATATGCGTCCATCCCTGGAGCATCTGCCGGTGCGCCATTACTGGCATCCCGACGACTTCGATCGCCTCGGAGACCTCGCGCGAGATCTCGGCTTTTCTCAGGTGCGATCGGGTCCTCTGGTGCGGAGTTCTTATCATGCCGGAGATTCGGCCCCCTAAAGACCTAACCATAGGCAAATTCACAGGTTTGCGATCGCGTCAGGCGGATTTGGGCCAGTGCAAATACCGTGGGAATGATGCGGGCATAATTCGTCGCCACCGCTCGCCAACAGATATCCGCAAAAAACCAAGCCCATAACGCCGGCCCCACAAAGGCAAACAGCGAACGAGTTGCCGTATAACGAGCCGTAGCCGTCGCCATACCCCGACGAGCCATCTGAACCCCCACATAGCTCTTCAACCGGGCCGCTGCGGCGGCCCCTCCTTTGAGGGTTTCTTTCGCCAACTGATGGCGAGCAAACTCAATGGCGAACTGTCGGGCCAGTTGATTGAGTAACAGGGGACGTAGGACTGAATTGACGGCGATCGCACTCCCTCCCTTCACCAGCCAGCCAATGGGATCTCGTTGCACATGAAGGGGCAACGGTTGGGCGAATTCCGTTTTCGCCAATGACTTCTGAACCCGAACCATCAAGGCCGCTTGCTCAGCTTGCGGGAGTTTATCCCAGGCCCGTCCCATCAAATGTAGAAAAATCTCGGCTTCCAAATCCGTTGTCGAGAGGGATTTAGAATAGGGAATCCGCAGATAGTGACAGACCTGAATCAACACTGTGCGGTAGGAAATTTCATGACTTTGTCCCCGCAACACCGTCAGTCCATCGGCGGCCAGGAAACGGAACCGCTCTTCGATCGCATCCATCCACTCTTGGCGATCGCGACTTTGCAATTCCAAGGGATCGACCGGCTTCATATAATCCAGGGGATTAAAGCGAGGGCGAAACAACAACTGGGTTAACCCATGCAGTTCTTCCTCACTTGCCAATTCTAAGGCTGTTCTTAACTCATCCACCATCGGGTCCCTCCCTCACCTATCCCCCAGTTCGACTGAGGAGATGCATCGATTGTACCGTCGTGCAACTTGACGAAGATTACCTCTTGATTGTACCGCTGATTGTAGCGCCCATTATCCTGTACGCTCAATCGAGCGATTCCCCGTTCAGCCTAAGGCAGTTGGTTTTGCCAACAGCAACACCCACAACCCCGCCAGGGCCAGGGCTATCAAAATTGAGACCGCATTCAGACGAACCTGCATACTGCAACTCGGGAGTGACAACAGAGTCGCTCTCGACTCATCCCCATTCTAGCGTTCTTGTTGAGCGGGCAACGGCTTCTATACTCCGGGTCAATCGGCCAGAACCAAGGGAATATGGATATCCAGAGCCGAGACGCCATCATCATCTGAAGCGGCCGTTATTCCCAGTCCCTGGACGGTTTCCAAGAGGAGTACCGCCTCGGGGGTGAGGACTTCCTGGGTTTGCAAGGCGACCAAATCCAGGGAATTACGCATGGCTTCGACATTCGCAAACACCAGGCCGCCATAGGAGGGTGGAAAGCGTTCCTCGATCTGAGTAAAAGTTGACTGTTGAGCGAGGTTGTTGGTTGGCGGTGTCAGGGCCAACTCCAGCATGGGCCGTGTTATCCCCAGGGCCAAGAGATTGGCTTCGGGCCAACCATAGCCGAGGAGTGTTTCCCCTTCTACACCGAACACAGACAAGGTCCATTGGGTAATGGCCACGCTGTCGAGAGTGGTTGACTCAATGCCGATGGGCAGTCCAAACCCCTCTTGGGCCAGGGTTCCTAGCTTGTCGAGGCTGGCATCGAGGGTGGTGCGATCGCTGCTCTCGATAAAGGCCATCGCCCCCACACCGAGGGTCGAGGAGAGGCCGGGACGACCTCCGGCGACGGGAACCACCCCCAGGCTGAAGGTTCCATCGAGAGGGGCAAAGATCTCGCGATCGAGATCAATCCCAAATTGGCCCGCCGCCGCTCGTAATTCACTCAAGAGCATCGTCCCTTCTGGGGTTTGTTCGACCCATTCAGTCCATTGAGTCCAAGTCTGATCGAGGTGACTCCCTTCAATCAAGGCCAGGGTATTCTCTGGGAAGCGATTAACCCGAGAGTTGGCCAGGGGTTGAACGGGGACGTTGAGGGACGAGTCCTCAGGAACACTCAGCAGGGTTCGCAGATGAAGTCCGATATCGGTGACACCTAGTCCTGCGACGATGGCCCCTGGGGTCGCTTCGGCTAACTCGGCCGGTGCCGAGGCGGACTCATCGAGTTGTTGTAAGTCGGCGACATCGGCAATATAGGCTTGGATGAGTGGGGTTTCAACGAGCTGCGATCGCAACAGATCTCGCATCTGACCTTCACGAGCAAAGGAGGTGTTATCTTTGGCCGTATCGATGGCGGCTTTGACCACATCGGGCTGATCGCCCACAGCCAGATAATCTCCGAATACCGCAATGCTATAGGACTCGGGTTGCGGCGACTCGTCTCCTGCTTGCTGCGTCATGGTCACTGTTGAAATGGTGGTGTTGCGATAGGTTTCTTCTTGTAATTCCTTGTCCTGAGACCCCTTGACTCGGTTGGCGAAGGCCAGGGCCTGGATTTTATCGCGAATCCCGACAATGGCCAGGAGCTGTTCGTCATCGCCCGCTGGGTTGGGAACCAGGGCTAACATGACATTGCCAATCCAGGGTTTGAGATCACGGTTAAAGTCGAGTTGGGTATCTTGGGCGAGATCTTGCTGAAACTCAGCCAGTAGTGTTTCGACAGAGGCTTGGGCTTCGGGAGTGCCAAAGCGTTGTAATTGTCCCCAGACGGACGCATCCATTTCAATGTATAGGGCCATGATCGCCTCGGCTGGAACTGCCTCCGCGCCCTCCTGGGGGGAGCTTAAGGGACTCGGACGCAGCCGTAACCAACCGAGAGCGATCGCGCCGGTTCCTAAGATCACTGTGGTGGCGATGGCTATTGGACGCCACCAACCCTTACCGGTTTTCGACTCTTTCGCGTTTTTCATTGAAGACCTCTTTTTCTAGCGACTTGGTTCAGCTAACCACCCGACTCTGGGGCCAATGGCTGACTCCTGAGATGGACCCAGTCGGCCCGGCAGTCAGTAAACTAGGGATAGGGGGCGATCGCCACCCCACAAGGAACCCGTTACACCGCTGGGGCGATCGTTGCACCCCTACCATAACCTGTTCACGTTCTGCGCCTGATTTTGTCCTTAACCTGCATTATGTCCAACTTCTACTTTGACACGAACACCAACGCCTTTGAACTCCCCGGCGCACGTCCTCACTACACCCCAGATCGTCCCGGACAAGTCGAACATATTTTCCTCGATTTAGTTTTAAATATCCCCAAAAAGCGATTTTCGGGAACTTGTCATATCCATTTGCGACCCATTCGTGGCGGGATTACTCAGCTACAACTCGATGCGGCTCAACTCCAGATTAAAGACGTTGAAATCAACGATCGCCCCCAGTCCTTTTCGGCTGACGGCGAGACTCTCACCATTGATTTGGATGACCCCACCAGCCCGGATCAGCCCCTACTCCTTAAAATTGACTACAGTGTTAAACAGCCTCGACGGGGCTTATATTTTGTGGGGCCAACGGAGGCGGAACCCCATAAACCGACTCAGGTTTGGACTCAAGGGGAAGATGAAGATTCTCGGTTTTGGTTTCCCTGTTTTGACTATCCTGGACAACTGGCGACGTCGGAAATTCGTGTCCGCGTTCCCCAAGACTTCCTCGCGATTTCTAATGGCGTTCTCCTCAGGACTGAAGATGAGGGTCAGGAGAAGATTTATCATTGGCAACAAACTCAAGTTCATCCAACCTATTTGATGACCTTGGCGGTGGGGCGTTTTGCCGAGATTCGCGATGAATGGAATGGGAAACCCATCACCTATTATGTGGAACGCGATCGCCTCGAAGATGGCAAACGCACTCTGGGCAAAACGCCACGAATGGTGGAGTTTTTTAGTAATGCTTTTGGTTACGAGTATCCTTATCCCAAATATGCTCAAGTCTGTGTGGCTGACTTCATTTTTGGGGGGATGGAAAACACCTCAACGACACTTTTAACTGATCGCTGTCTCCTCGATGAACGGGCGGCGATCGACAATGACCGCAGTGAAAGCCTGGTGGCCCATGAATTAGCCCACCAATGGTTTGGCGATTTATTGGTGATTGAACATTGGTCTCAGGCTTGGATTAAGGAGGGGATGGCCTCCTATGCTGAAGTCTTGTGGACGGAGTATGAATATAGTCACGATGATGGGGCTTATTATCTGTTGCAAGAAGCCCGCAGCTATCTCGATGAAGATAAACGCCGCTACCGTCGCCCCATTGTCACCAATGTCTATCGAGAACCGATTGAGTTGTATGATAGCCACATTTATGAGAAGGGGGCTTGTGTCTATCATATGCTGCGGTGTGAGTTGGGTGAGGCGTTGTTCTTTAAGGCGATCGCCCATTTTGTTAATCAAAATGCTCATTCGACGGTGGGAACGGTTGATTTGTTGCGGGCAATTTCTGAAGCCACAGGACGCAATTTACAAGGGTTGTTTGACCAATATGTGTTCCGAGGGGGGCATCCTGATTTTGAGGTGAGTTACAGTTGGGACAAAGAGGGCAACATTGCTAAAGTGACCGTCAAACAAACGCAAGCAAAAGACGGAAATACTCTCTACGATCGCAATCTATTTGACCTCCATGTTCCTATCGCCTTTGGTTACGAAGACGACACCGCCCAACGAATGACTGTCCATCTCTGTGACGCGGAACAGACCTTTTATTTCGCCCTCCCTCGCAAGCCCCATTATGTCACCTTTGATGTGGGGAATACGGTTCTCAAAACCCTAAAACTCAAGTATCCTCTCCCCAATCTCATCGCCCAGTTAACTGAAGATGATGACCCCATTTCCCGGATTTATGCCGCTGAAGCCCTGGCGAAAGAGGGCAGTTTAGCGGCGGTGGAAGCCTTGGCGAAAGCCCTCAAATCCGAGCCATTTTGGGGGGTACGAGTGGAGATAGCGGGTCAGTTGGCTAAAATCAACCTTGACCAAGCTTTTGAGGGGTTGTTAGCAGGATTACAAGATGAGGATTCCCGCGTCCGTCGGGCGGTGGTGAACGGCTTGGCGAAGGTGAAAACTCGGGCCAGTTATAAGGCGGTGAAGTCGATTGTTAAGCAAGGCGACGCTAGTTATCGGGTTGAAGCAGCGGCGGCGAAGGCGTTGGGGATGATTGCAGCCAAACTCCCTGACGGGAAACCGAAACCGGAAAAAGCGATCGCCCATTTGCGATCAGTCTTAGAGACAAAAGCCGGTTGGAATGAGGTCGTTCGTTTAGGGGCGATCGCCGGGTTGAGTCAGTTCAAAACTCGCCAGGATGCCCTGGATCTGATTCTGGAGTACACCGCTGACACGGTTCCCCAAGCCTTGCGTTTAGGGGCGATTCGCGCCCTGGGGACGGTTTCGACGGGACAGTCGCCGGCAGATGTCGATCGCATTCTCACTCGTTTGGAACAGTTGGCCCGGGAGGACTTCTTCTTAAGCCAACGTTCGGTGGTGGTGGCGTTGAAGTCGATGGAAACCTCGGGGGCGATCGCGATTCTACAAGGGATTGCTGAACAAACGGCTGATGGCCGCATTGTTCGGGTGGCTGAGGAGGCGATCGAGGCGGTGGAGAAAAACATCGGAACGGACAAGGCGGTGACGGGCCTGCGTCGGGAGTTGGACAAGATGAAGAAACTCAATCGAGATCTTCTCAGTCGTCTGGAGGCTTTGGAGGCGAAATCGGACAAGTCGTAATGGCCCGGTTCTTGTGGATGGCCCAGTCTTTCTGACGGGCCATTCTCGGTAGGGGCGAACGGTGTTCGCCCTTACCCCGGGGAGTTTGGGGAGGTTTAACTGTTGAGGAGATGAGGAGATGACGATTTCGGAGTTACCGATCGCGGTGTCGTTAGAGGCGATCGAGGCGTTTTGTTTACGCTATGGTGTGTCCCGTTTGTCTCTGTTTGGTTCGGTGTTGCGAGAGGATTTTACACCACACAGCGATGTGGATGTGTTGGTGGAGTTTAAGCCGGGATGTGTTCCGGGGTTTTGGAAGTTGGTGGAGATGGAGGATCGCTTAACGCAGCAATTACGGCGACGGGTTGATCTGCGAACTCCGGCTGAGTTGAGTGGGTATTTTCGCGATCGTGTTTTACGAGAGGCGTTACAGATTTATGACTTGGACTTCTGACCTTTTGCCAATTGGAACATGAACTGAGCGATCGCCTTGGTGTCAAGGTCGATTTGGTGATGAGAGACGGTCTCAAACCTCATATCGGCGATCGTATTCTCGCAGAAGTTAATCACATTTCGGAGGAGTTGCGATGACCCCAACCAATCCCAATCTCTCTCAGACGGCGATCGCCCTACGTCCCAATCTCACGGTCGATCGCCAACAACTCAGGGACCTGTGCGATCGCTGGCAGATTACCAAACTCGAACTCTTCGGTTCCGTCTTGCGGGACGACTTTTGCCCCGATAGTGATATCGATTTATTGGTCACTTTTGCTGATACGGCTCGTATCACCTTTTTTGACCTGGATAGTATCGAATGACAACTGAGTCTCTTGTTTGATAATCGCCCTGTCGATCTGGTCACTCGCCGAGCGATCGAACAGAGTCACAATCCCATCCGTCGCGCTGCTATCCTCGGAACCGCTCAATCCTTTTATCCTGAATCATGACTGACCGCAGTACCTCAGTGACAAAACCCAGTCCGAAGTGGAACAGGATAGAATGCTACAAGATGCGATCGTTCGCCGCCTCGAAATTGTCGGTGAAGCTGCCCGCCGCCTGTCCGATGATGCTCGCAACGAACTCAGTCACATTCGCTGGAGTCAGATCATCGGAATTCAAGACATCATACTTCATCAGTGCGATCGCGTGGATCTCGATTTTCTGTGGCAAGTCGCGATGAATGATTTGCCCCAGCTTGCCCGCCAACTCGCCCCTCACTTACCCGATCGCCCATGAGTGCCGAATACTCCGAAGATACCCTCATTCAAGAAACCACGGCTTGATTAAACCGCTTCCAACCAATCGTAAATCTGAGATAATTCATCCAGGGTGACAAAGCCATACTTCCAGAGAATCATCGGCAACGGTCCGACATCCGTATCTCGACGACGTAAAGCGATCGCGATCGAGTCTGGCGAGAGGGATAACTCCTCTTGCAAAAAGTCAATAAACTGTCGTTGTCGTGTTGCTCCCATGACTCAATTGCCCCCCTTTGATGATCACCGATATCTCACATAAACTAGGGGTATTATCGGACGCACATTGCCCGAATCCACCGATTCGCGGGCCAGCTTGTAAGCTGGCTGCATCAGGCGGCTTAACCCGAACCAGCCGTCGTCGGTTTCCCCCCCGAGAGCATTGAACAGTTAACAAACTGGCTACCTCGGATGTCCGCCGCTCTCAACTCACCCCAGTCACTCCATTCTGGGATGACTCACCATCACCACCCCGATGCAGCGATCGCTAAGCCACCACCCTAACAGAGTTTCATAGCGTTGAATGGATACAAGGGCAACATTTTTACAAACATTTAACGATCGCCCCTAGGACTCATCCCGAACTACCTCCAGGCGATCGCCCACCTCAATCCCTAACTCAGCGGCCCGGCCCCCGCGTAATTCAATCACCGCATCTACCAGAACATCATCCCCAGGCCCGTACGTCGGACAGCGAGCGGCCACCGTTTCACAGGGAGGGACATCTTCAGCCAAACCGACGACTTCCCCCTCCAACAGAAAAATCATGTCCAAATGGATGCGGACATTCTTCATCCAGAAACTGACCGGCCGGGGAGGATTGAAGGGAAACACCATCCCGCGATCGTCCGGGAGTTCCTCTCGGTACATCAACCCCATAGCCTGTTGCTGCGGCGTGCGGGCCACCTCTAACTCCAGGCGGCGATCGCCCAGCCAAACATAAGCCTCAATCGGCAACCGTTGTCCGAGTTGCGAAGACGCATTCGCCGGAGTCGTGGTAGGCTCAGGAGTCGGAGAATCCGCCACATCCACCGCCGACGAGTTCTCGCCATCGATCGAACAACTCGCTAAAACCAAAACGGTCAAAACCATAAGCACACAGCGGCCGCCGTAACCGCGATAACGTCGGACTGAAGTTAATCGGGACAGACTCAACACCTTTGTCACCATCCTTTGTCCTGTTGTCACGTTACCTATACCCAAACCTTGACCAATGAACCGGATTGATCCCAGCCTCAGCCAGAACCTTACCGTCTCCTTAATTCTGTCCTTGAGCCACATCCCGCAGTCGCTGCACCACAAAGGGGCGATCGAGATAGGAGAGGAGATTTCCCGCCTTGGGTCCTCGTTCCTTGCCTAAAAAGCTATGATAGAGCGCTGGGAACGCCTGTTTCGGCGGTAGTTCCAGCAGCTTGGTGGTGGTAAAAATCTCTGTTTGCAGTGTTTCCCCATCCCAAGCCTCTAAGCTGTCAAGGCGCGTCGCCAACTCCCCTAAATACCGACGTTGGGCCTCCTCTAAACCCTCTACCGATGGCGGAATCTCATCAACATATAAAATGAGTTTTTCTTCAGGATCTGCGTAATCGTCCAGCCACTTTTGAGCTACCTCAATCCGCTGACGCACCACCTGCTGATCTCGTTCCGTTAGCGGCTGTTCACTGCGTTTGTGAACCTCCGCCTCAATATCGAGATGAGGCACTTGTAGCAAGGAAATTAGGGTACTAAAATCGAACGGATGATAAGGCTCAATCTGATCATCAAGTTGCGAATACAGCAGGGCCAGTAAATCCTTACTCAAATCCCCCTGTTGGTCCTGAGTACTAAGGCGGCCATACTTCTCGATCGCCGTGTCATAATCCCGAAATAGCCGCGTGATGGTTTCATAGTTCGGCGAGAAATTAATCGCCGTTTTCGGCTGAGTTCGTAACATCAAAAAGCGCAACAACTGCGGCGGTAGCAGGTTGGCCACCTCCCGCGCACTGGCCCCGACTCCTTTCGAGGAACTCATTTTGGTTCCTCCCACCAGGATAAACTCATACGGAGAATGGAAGGGCGGCCGTTTATCAAAAACTTTGCGATAAATGGCGTTCGCCACATCCCGAGAACCGCCTTTTTGCGAGTGATCTTTCCCCGCCAACTCAATCGTAACTCCTAACAAATCCCATTTAGCCACCCATTCGACCTTCCAGGGCAGTTTACCGTTTCCATCAAACGGAGACACCCAACCGGAATGGCCACAGCCTTTGACATAGCTCATGGCATCAGGTTTACAGGTATAAAAGACCTCCTTGCCGTTGTAATCACTAACGACAGTCGTGGCGATTTTGCCGCAGTTCTCACAAATGGGATGGAAGGGATACCAATTTTCGGCCCGTTCGGCGCCACTGACCTGTTTATAGGCCTCTCGAACCAAGTGAGCCTTTTGGAGAAAGGTGTCAATATAAGAGTTTAAGCGGCCTTGACGGTAGAGATCTCGTAGATAGTAGATTTCTGGACGCACCCCAAGTTCTTCAAAGACCTGAAAAAACTCACCACTGTAGTATTTCGCGTAGTCACTCGCACCCTCACCAGGGGAGGGGACATTACACAGCGGCTGTCCAAGATAGTCCCCGAAGCGGTTGCCATCGAGATAGGCCGGAATCCCATCGAGGGCATCATAGTCATCAATCCCATAGAGGAACCTCACCGGTTTATTGGCACGCTTCAAGGCCCGATAAATGGTGTCATGGACAATCACGCCTCGCAACGACCCCACATGAACCCGTCCTGAAGGGGTTTTGGAATCGTTGACGACGCTGTCGCCTTGCGTACTTGCGGCAATTTTATCAGCCCAAAACATAGCCAGAGGTAAATGGTGAGTTAACTGAATGCGATCATGACGGGACATTGCCCCAGGGTTGTCTAATCTTAGACAGACCCCCATCGTATCACTGTGATGAGAGATTTTCCAAGGGCAACTCAATCAGAGTTGCTGGGTTTCGACCTACTCGTCCCATTCTAGGGTGAGAGATGGCATTAACCGTTGTAAATTTTTCAAAGATTTTCCTTGCCAGGGAATCCCTTTCGAGCCACGGACAATCATCGTCACAGTTTTTTTATGGCGAACCTTAATCACAAATTTCGAGAGCATACTAATGCCCGAACTATTGAGAAATTCTAGCCCTTGTAAATCGAGAACCACCGGCGATTGCTCTCGACTTGCGACCTCATCGAGAAGTTCCGCAATGGGAGCATATTCAGCCATTCCACTGAGTCGGAGTGAACCTTGACAGGATACCGTCGTCGTCTCCGGGTCGTAGCAAATACAATAATCGTCCGTCTTAATTTCCATAATGCACTGTTAACGTGAACAGAGGAGAAACCCTCCTTTACCGAATGAGGCGGCGATCGCCTCCTCGACTTCCCCAAACCTAGCAAAGTTGGTATCTTTAAGCTGACCTATCTTTACTATGCCATGAATAGGCCAGGAATACCCCAGCGGGACGCCCCTAGGAGAACCTTCCACAGGCCCGAGACCTAGGGCCGAGCCGAAGTTGATCAAGGGAGTCGGGAACCGTTCCTTAAACCGGAAGCTGAACCATTGTTGTCACCGCAACAACTTCAGGATCTTTCTGAACCGTCTCAAACTTCCAACCTAAACGGGCCATGTAATCACTCATCATCGTCAGATATCCCAAACGAGAACTGGTACCCGTGTCCTCTAGGGCATTTTTCTCCAACTGACGGACATACATTTCCTCCGGATCGCAAGACGTGAGTTCCTCAAGATAAGTTTGAAACTGAGCAATTTTCTCCGGTTCAACACTATTGGTCGTAAAAAACATCAAATGGTTTGGATGAAGTTGTAATTGAATGCTAATGGGAAACGCCGAGCGTTCATCGGTGAACTTCATCGCATTTTCCAAAAGTTCATTCGCGATGAACCCCACCGCACTCTTTATTTCTGCCTGACGGCGCATCGACGCCGGGTTGTCCTCATTGCCCAAAAAGAACGTCGTCAAATAGTCGGCCATAAAATCTGCCGACAGTCCATTATTGCGCCAACGTTGTTTCAGAGGAACCGAACTGGGGGAAAAGCCAATAATTAAAAACTCTGGGCTATTTGGCTCACCCTCACAATAGTCCCCGAAAATTTGCGTCATATCTGCCAAGACTCCCGAAGAAGCTACTTTTGTTTCATTACTAACAAAGTAATATCATCGTAAACCCTTTGTCGCCCAATATGACGGCGTAGGTCTTCAATGGCTGCCCGTCGAATGATCTCAGCGGGTTCACGCAAATAGTGTCGCACAACATCGCAGAGTCGTTCAATCCCATAGAAGCGGCCTTGCTCGTCTTCGGCTTCGGTAATCCCGTCGGTATATAACACCACCACATCGCCCGAATCGAGTTTGAGGAGTTTCTCATCGATGAACTCACTGATATTGGCCTCCAAGCCAATGGGGAAGCCCAAATCGATGGTGTCAATCCGCTCAATCTCCCCCGTAGCGCGGACAACAATCGTTTCTTCATGCTGGCCACTCAGGCGAATTTCCCCATCGCGGTAGTCCAGTAAAGCTAAGGTGAGGTGGCGATCAGAGTCCATGCGTTGTACGTTGCCGTAAATGGTGCGATTGAGGGTATTGAGGAACTGTTTGGGATCGACCTCATCATTCTCCAACAGCGTCCGCACCGCTGTTTGTACCATCAACATCAGCATCCCACTTTCGAGACCATGGCCGGTGACATCGCCAATGCCAATTTTGACGCCACCATCGTGACAGAGAACGTCGTAGTAGTCGCCTCCGACTTCCGTGGCCGGCTCCATATAGCCAGAAATCTCTAACCCCATCACCGCCTTGAGTTCCCGATTCTTGGGCAGCAACATCTTTTGCAGACGACGGGTGATGTCCAATTCTGCCCCCAGGCGGAGGTTTTCCGCTTGCAGGCGATCGTTGAGAAGGGTAATTTCTTCGTTAGCCTGAGCCAGAGCTGTTTCAGCTTGCTTACGCTCAGAAATATCCCGGAAAATGGCGGTATAGAACGAATGGTCTCCCACACAGACCTTAGTAGCCGTCCCTTCCAGGGGAATCCCGTTTCCACCGGCCCGCCGGCCCACCAGTTCGGCCCGTCCTTCGAGTAATAGACGAGGCAGAGGGTCTGCCTTCTGAGAACTGGCATCCCAATCAATCAAAGACATGAGGGATTGTCCGAGAATTTTCTGGCGCGGATAGCCAAAAATCGCCTCTGTACTGGGGTTTGCGTTGGTGATTTTCAAGCCATCGGGGGTAAAGGTCAAAATCGCATCGCTGGCGGTGTTAACAATGGCATTGGTGCGGTTGACAGCATCTTCGAGGGCTTCCATCACCTGGTTGTAGCGTTTGGCGATTTGTCCAACTTCGGTGAAGGGTTCAACGGGAACCCGCAAACTCAAATCTTGGTTTTGCGCTTGCGACTCCATCACCTGGAACAGATCATAGATTTCGGTTTTGGCGCGATGTTCGGAGACGTTTAACCCCATCTCCTCATCTTCCGGGGAGACGCGCAGGGGAACTCGTGAATGGCAAAAGCGCAATAGGGGGTAAGTGATGCCAAAGGCCCACAGGCCCGCCACCAGAACCGCCAGCAGTTGCACTAAAAACTGTTCTCCGTGGCTCAGTCCGGTTCCCAACAGCTCGACATCGCCAAAAATGGCCACAGCCAGGGTTCCCCAAATACCACCACCGAGGTGAACGGGAACCGCATCAACGGCGTCGTCAATGCGAAAGCGCTTGAGGAGGGAACTAACCAGGAGCGTCACTAGACCGCCACCAATGCCGATGACAACCGCGCCGGAGGTGGTGACGACATCACAGGAGGCGGTAATGGAGACGAGACCCCCCAGGGAGCCATTGAGGAGCAGTTCAACTTCCGGGACGCGATGGCGGGACCAACTGTAGAAGGTGGCGGTAATCATCCCAGCGACTCCGGCCAGAACCGTATGCACCATGATTGCCGCGACGCGATCGTTGAAGGCCAGGGTACTGCCTCCATTAAAGCCGAGCCAACCCAGCCAGAGGAGCATGGTTCCCAAGACAGATAAGGGTAAATTCGACCCTTGGATTTTTTGCGGGGTTCCGTCGGGGAGGAAGCGCCCCACGCGGGGGCCGATGACCAACAGAACCGCCAGGGAGATCCAACCGCCGATACTATGGACGACGGTACTCCCGGCGAGGTCGACAAAGCCGAGTTGTCCGAGCCAACCGCCGGCTAAGCCAGAGACTTTTAGGTTCCAGGCCCAATGACCAAAGATTGGGTAGATTAGCCCTGAGGTGAGACAGGCCACGGCGAGATAGGTGCCAAACTTAATTCGTTCAGCGACGGCTCCCGAGACGATGGTGGTGGCGGTTCCACAAAACATCGCTTGAAAGAGAAAGAAGGCGGCCAGTTTGGGATCGTTGTCCACCGCCAAAAAAAAACTGTTTTGTCCCAGCCAGCCGAGGATGGAGGAGCCGAACATGAGGGCGTAGCCGAAGGCCCAAAACAGACAGACCGAAATGCCAAAGTCGGCAAAGTTTTTTACGGCAACGTTAATGCTATTTTTTGAGCGTGTTAGTCCTGATTCGAGGCACATGAACCCCGGCTGCATCAGGAAGACTAAACCGGCACAAACTAGAACCCACAGAATATCGAACACTGGGTAACTGCTCCCCTCACTCCCATGTGGTTGTACGATCGAGAACACGAGTGAGAACACGCTCAAGGAAATCACAGTTAGCAAACAGGCAAGGTTCAGTTAAATTCAGGTTAAATTGTGACACACAATCCGCCCCCCGTCACGGTAGGCGCATCGATCGCCTGTTGAGTCTGCCGCTGTTATGTTTGGGGTTGGGTATGGTGTGACGGTTTACCCTGAAGCTTCCGTTTTAACACTAATAGGGTGATGTCGTCGTATATTTTGTGACCGTTGATATAATCTTTTAGGTGTTTAATGATCGCGTCTTGGATTCCTTGGGCGTTGCAATGGGCATATTGACGGGCAATGTGACACAGACGCTCGATGCCGTAGAAGTCCCCGTTGGGGGCTTCGGCTTCGGTAATGCCGTCGGTGTAGAGGATCAGGGTTTCTCCAGGCTCGAGGTTTCGTTGAATCGGGTGGATGAAGGCGTCGATGTCGTTGTCGAGTCCGATGGGAAATCCGAGATCTAGGGTATCAATCCGTTCGAGGGAGCCGTCTTGCCGCAGTAGGATGGCTTCTTCATGTTGGCCGCTCAGTTGCAGTTGCCCTTGGTTGTAGTCAATTAGACTTAGGGTGAGGTTGCGATCAGAGTTCATCCGTTCGACGTTGTCGTAGATGGTTTGGTTGAGGATGCTGAGGAAGCGAACCGGATCGGTTTCTTCGGCCGACAGAAGGGTGCGGATGGCCGTTTGCACCATGATGGTGAAAACACCGCTTTCGAGGCCATGGCCGGTGACGTCACCAATGCCGATTCTAACGCCGTTGGCATGGGGTAGGATGTCGTAGTAGTCTCCGCCCACTTCGGCGGCGGGTTCCATGTAAGCGGCGATGTCTAGGTCTTGGATTTGCGCGAGTTCTTGGTCTGTTGGTAGTAGCATTTGTTGTAATTGGTGCGCGATGTGAACTTCGCTACTCAGACGCAGGTTTTCGGCTTTTAGACGTTCGTTGAGTTCTTGAACTTCGGCATTGGCGCGATCGAGTTCTTTACGGCGTTGTTCTAGGAGTTGACTGGCGATTTCATAGAGTTGGGATTGGGCGATGAGAAGTTTATGAACGTCGAGGAGATGGTGAGAGCCATCTCTGAGAATGACAATGATGGGTTCGTAGAGGTTGGCTGGCGATCGCTGCAAACATTGACGCGCGGCTGTGAAAATGTCGCTGTCGCCGGGATAGGAGAGATGGTCAGTTTTTACAAAGTCATAGAGACATTGGATGGGACGGTGGTAGAAGAGCTCAATCCCATAGGGACGACTCATGATTTCTAGGCATTTTCGACGAGAAATCATGCCAAAAAATTTATTGTTTTTTAGAAGAATTGCGCCGGGAAGCAAGGGGTTTTGATTGAATTGCTGAACTAAAAAGCTTCCGGGAACTTCAATGTCAAGACTAAAGCTTTCTAGGGCTAAGTCTTGCAGTTTTGAGTTGAGATTTAAGCTGTCCAGCGAACTTCCATAAATGTCAGAAATACCTTCGATTTCTAGCATGATAGCAATGAACAATTAACAAGAAACAATGAACCGTAGCCACACCCTATACCCGGTTGTGAACACCCTGCGATCGCGTCGAAATCTCTAGGATACGGTTGAAACAGTGAGATACGTTGAGTTTAGGGCTATCGTCTGGCTGAGCGATAACGCGCGATCGCTCACTTCAATTCTGACCTATTCTACGGTAATTGTCTTGGAATCCGGGACTGGCTAAAAACTCTGTAATCTAAGACCAGAAACCCTTTCCAAAATTTAACCTAAGCTTAATGTGAAATTTAACCCAAATTTAACCCAAATCAGGATCAGGTTTATGGGCGATCGCCTGAATGTTGGATGTCGAAAAGCCGAATTTACCCCGTACTAAATCAAAGCTAGTAAATACACTGAGTAAAGGAATGTTTTGCAACGGATTAAAGGTTTTTGCCAAGTGCGGCCAGTGCAGCTGATGTTTGAACCAATGGTGATAGGAGAGAATCCAAAAAGCGTGGGAGGGTAAGGAGCGAAAGTGAACCGGCTCGAGTCCCGCATCACGAAAGAGTCGCTCTAAGGTTTTGCGGTTAAATAAATGCCAGTGACGGGGAAAGTGATAGCCTCCCCAATAGCCCTGATTAAAGAGTTGCGCATCCCAACCCTCGATATTGGGCGTTTCTAAAATTAAGCGGCCACCGGGGCGGAGAAGTTGGGCTAAAATCTGGATAATTTGAGCCGGATTGGCGACGTGTTCGAGAACTTGCAACAAAACAATCACATCAAAGCTATTCTCGGGCAATTCTGAGGCGACAGCTTCTAAACGTCCGTAATAGCCTTGGAATCCCTCGTCGTTGAGGTGATGAATAGCCTCTTGATTCATTTCCACGCCAAACAAGTTATGTTTCGCTAAACCCAGATGATGTAACCGCTTGAGATAGCGTCCGTTCCCACAGCCAACATCGAGAACCCGCAAGGCTTTCTCGGGGGACGTTCTACGGTTTGGGTGAGGTTGACGGAGGCGATCGCCAATCCAGCCTTGCACTTTACCACGATCTAACCAATCCTTGGCTCGTAAAGCCACAGGGTGAATGGCCTGATCGTAGTTATAGGCATAGTAATGGGGGGGATAGATGCGAGGAAGTTCCGCTGTAACCGGCCGTGGGTTGAGATAGCGGTGGCTACACTGACGACATTGGACAATCTGAAAGATATCCCCTGAAGTATCGTATTCATAGTCCTGGCCACTGGCGTAGGGATGCCAGCGATCACTACCACACACGCCACAAGAGACAAATTCTTGTTGTAGATTCAGCCGTACCACATCCCCTAGTTTCCCGAAATAACTGCTGTTTTGTCCGTCAGAGGCAGCGATCGCACCACCCGCCAGAGAAACCCCAGGTAACTGGGGCGAACCGTGATTTCCCGGCGATCGCGCACCGCACCATGAGCCAAGTGTAACTTGTAGTGGGGAATGGCCGGCCAGAGATGATGTTCAGCGTGATAGTGCATATGATGGGGAGCAAACATCGCCGCTTCCCAGAGGGGGGGACGGAAGGACACCAACCGCAGAGAATCACCGCTACTGGCGGGATGACGCAGAACCCCATGATCGCAAAAAGCGCGAATTTCATCGGGAACAAAGACCAGGGCATAAATAGGAAACACCCAGAGCAGCAAATACGCCCAAATTGGCAGCGGAGAGAGCCAAAATAGCCAAATGAGTAGCGGCTGCCAAATCAAAACCGGCAAGCGCTGTTTAACGTAGTCTTTGAGTGGGTTTTGAGGCGGGGTGGCCCCAGTGTTAGAGGTCGGGGTCGGCAGTCTCCTCGATGTCATGAGTCCAAAGGGAGTGACTTTGAGAACCGTTTTGCCGAAGGTGGCCAGGCCCGAACAGTAGAGGAGAAAGGCAAAAGGAGAGTTTTTACCCTCGAAGGTATGGAGATAGCGATCGGGATCAGCCGGGGTTCCCATGTGGCGATGGTGTTGCAGATGATTGCGACGGGCATCCTCTAGGGCCATAAACATCGGACCATAGACCAACCAGCGGGCTAGGCTGTCATTGAGACGACGATTGGGATGCAAGGCCCCATGAATGGCATCATGGGCCAGGATAAAGAGGGCATATTGACGGTTGCCGATGATGAGGATGGCGATCGCATAACTCCAAAGAGTCTGGAATTGAGCGGCGATCGCCAAACCGAGACCAATTCCCAACCAGTCCAGGATGATATCCCGATAAGCCCGAGTTGGATTGAGGGTTAACCATTGACGTAACTGCGACGGGGCGATCGCCTGGCGAATCCGTCGTTCAATATCCGGCATAGTCGTCGGAGGCGGGGAAGTGGTCGTCATATCGGAGTAGCTCGGTCAAGCGAAGCCCCTGGGGGGTTATAGTTTATTAGCTCATTCTACAAGCCATTGTCTCAGCGACTAATCTGGGAGTTTGATATATCCCCAGCGTCCACTTTCCAAATTCGTTTGGTAGAACGGCATCGCAGAATGATCATAGCCGCCGACATAGCTCACCCAAATACCGCCATAGTGAACTCGTGCATAGCCCTGAGCCATCTCGCCAATGGCTGAAAACTTGAGGGGAACCACCAAACGACCTTGGCGATCGATGATTCCGGCGTTTTCCCCAACCCGGAGGCTGGCAAATCCATCCACGAAGGTTCCCAAGTCTCGGGCGACGCCACCTAACTCCTGCGTCAGTGATTCTGGGGCGATTTCCCAGTGGCCGTTGCGATCGCTATAGCCAACTTCGACACGAGAACCCCTCTGAAGGCGACGGATAGCGGCAACCCCTGATGAAAAGTCGCCCCCGAGGCCCAGGGTTCCCTCAATGACCCAATCTCCTTGGGGATTGATGTACCCACAACGGTCTAGTCCGCTATCTCGATCCTCAACACAGACGGCAGCTAAGCCCTCAGAAAAGGAGCGAGCCTCCTTGAACCGGGCCGCCATCACCGCTTGGCCGTTGCGATCGATAAAGCCATAGTGACTCTGGTTACCAGAGCGAGTTTCAATGCGGGCTAACCCCTCAGAAAAAGGGGCAACGGCGACGAATTGGGGCGCGATGACCTCTTGGCCGCTGCGATCGATAAAGCCCCATTGTCCCTGGCGACGGACGGCGGCCAGCCCTTCACGGAAGGGTTGAACCGCCTCAAATTGGGCCGGAATGACGATCTGACCCGTAGCATCAATAAACCCATACTGGCCCTGTTGTGAGACCGCCGCGAGACCTTCAGAAAATTCAGCCGCACTGCTAAACTCAGGGGCGATCGCCAACTGACCCTCGTCATCAAAATAGCCCCAACGCCGAGTTCCCGACTCATCCTCAAACAGAGCCGCCAGCCGCTCCTCGGCCAGATCTCCGAGTTCTTGTACCTGCCAGCCAGCAGGGGGAACCGGTCGAACCACCCTCTCTCGTTGGCGGTCAAACCAAGCCGCTTGGCCTCGGATCGTCGCCTCCTGCACGATCGCAAACCCAGGATGGCCCGAAAAATGCTGATTCCCGGCCACCGCCGCGATGGGAACCAAACCATGCCAATCCCGAGATTGACATAAAAAGGCCGCAATCTCAGCCCGAGTACTGGCCGCTTGGGGTCGTAATCGTTGTCCGTTGGGATAATCGACAATTAAAAAACTCGCCGCCGCCGCACTGGCCGCCTCTTGCGCCCAATCGGGAGTCTCTTGAGCATCTTGGACCATCTCAGCCAGGACTTGCTGAGGATTGGGGGGAATCGCCAACCCTCGCTCTCGATAACGCTGGTGAGACGGCCGGCGAATTAGAGTCGAGAGAATGGCCAGGGCTTCGATACGAGTAATGGATTGATCGGCCCGGAAGGTTTGATCCCGATAGCCGACAAAAATCCCCTTGCGATAGGCTGTTTGGATGCTCGAATAAGCCCAATGATCCCTGGAGAGATCTCTAAACTCAGGTTCATCTTGATATCGCGCTCTCACGTCGGGAAAGCTATTCAGCATGAGAACCGCAAACTCCGCCCGGGTGACAGGATGATTGGGGCGAAAGCTGCCATCGGGATATCCATTGAGGGCGTTCTCGGCAGCCAGTTTGCTGATACAATCGCCTCCCCAATGGTCTGAGGTGTCTCGAAAGGATTGCCCGAGGGCTGAACTGGGGACGCTCAGGAGTGATAGGGCAACACCAATGGACATGGAGATCGCCCGCAAAATGCTCATAGATAGAAGTACAGATAGAAGACTTCGGGGAGTCCGTCCTGGTGGTTCAACGGTCAGAGGTATGGCCATAATCTCAGGAGAGTTGAGCGAGTCCTTCTACTGTGACCGATTCATTGAGCTTTGGTGTGACTGACCTCACGCCTGATTCAGAGGCTGGCGTAGGAATTGGGGTTTGACGGCGATCGCTATTTTGAACAATCCATTGGCCGGGTCAATTTGTATACTCAATAAGTTGATTATTCAAGAAAATCCACCATGTCTGAGCCTCAATCCCGCCGGGAGTATATTCGTAACATCGCCACCAAAGCAACAGAAGATGCCAATCCATCCCGTTGGTTTGAGCAGGTGTACACCACCGCTGAGGGGGAAGCCGATGCCATTCCTTGGGCGCTGATGCAGCCGAACCCCCATTTGCTGGCCTGGTTGGATCAGCGTGGCCCCAATTCCTCCCAACGAGCCTTAGTGGTTGGCTGTGGCTTAGGCGATGATGCCGAAGCCTTGGCCGAACAGGGGTATCAGGTGACAGCCTTTGATATCTCCCCGACGGCGATCGCCTGGTGTAAAGAACGATTCCCCAACTCCTCAGTAAATTATCAAGTGGCCGACTTATTCGAGTTTGCCCAAACTCATTCACAAGCGTTTGATCTCGTCTTTGAATGTCGCACCATTCAAGCCCTCCCCCTGAAGGTTCGTCAGCCAACCCTACGCGCCATTTGCCAATTCCTGGCCCCCAACGGAACCCTATTTCTGATTACCAATATTCGCGAAGACGAGGCTGAACCCGATGGACCTCCTTGGCCCCTCTCAGAGAGCGAACTGCAACAGATTTCTCAACACGGCCTGCAAGAAGTTCAGCGTCACCGCCCCAGCGGAACCAACCGCCCCACGCTCTGCTTGGAATACCAACGAACGTCGTGAACGGCGCTCAACGGTCGCTCAAGCGTCTCCAAACCATAACTCTCGCAAGCGTTCATAGGTTCCATCCTCAATCGTCCGCAGGAGAGCCACATTAATCGCCTTCAGGTAGGGACTATTGATCGGAACCGCAAAGCCATAGAACTGACGCTCAAAGATCCCGCCCACGAGTTGCCCCGGATTGCCCTCACGGCTGGCATAATGCTGCAACACGGGAGCATCATAAACGATCGCCTCAACTTCCCCTCGTTGCAAAGCCTGATACATCTGTTCTGGGTCGGCATATTCTACGGGAATCGCGGGGCTGTTGGCCAAAAAATCGGCGGCGGTACTGGCTTCAACCGTCGCCACCCGTCGCCCGGCCAAGTCATCGACCGACTGAATTGCTCCCTGCAAGCCATCCACGGTGAAAATGGTGGTCATGCTGGCAATGAAATAGCCAAAGACAAAATAGCCGGCACACATCCAGAACAGGGCCACCAATTTTCCTAGAGGTCGTTTCGGGGTTTTGTCCCCATAGCCGACAGTGGTCACAGTGACAGCGGCCCACCAGAAGGCCTCCCAAATTCCCAAAGCATAGGGTCGCGGAAAATCGGGATTATGCCGATGTTCCAGTAACCAGATTAGATGAGCCACCAGCAACAGAATCACAATAAACACAGCGATGGCCCCGTAGAAGGTGGGCGAAGAGATAATGCTTAGGGCGCTTTGTTGAATTTGTCCCAACAATCCTTGATTCTGCCCAGATACGAGAATCTGTAAGCCTGACTCAAGAATCGGTTGCGAGAAATCAAGGCGTTGTTCCCGTTCGGCGGTGATGCTGATGGCCCCAATGCCAATATTGGCCTGGTTCGACTCCACCATCTCCAGCAACGTCTCAACGCTGTCAACGGAGTCGATCGCGTAGGGGATAGTGAGGCGACGGCTGATTTCCTGCCAGAGATCAATGACAAAGCCTTGATATTGGCCATTGTCTTCGATGACCAGGGGGGCAAGGGGTCGCGTGACCACTCGCAGGGGGGTCGCGTCTGTGAAAGAGGAGGTGACTGAAGCCGCCGGGAATGAGGGAAGCCAACAGAGGCCGGCCAGTATGAGTATGATGGCCCAGGGCCAACGGAAGCGGCGGTGAGTTGGGGCGTTTTGCGATCGCAAGGGTGGCATCGTTTCAGGTTGATTCCATTCCAACGGATTGGCCGAGATTGGCTGTTCAGTCTCGGCTTGTTCAGCGGCCGGGGTGGGGACAATTGGCTATGGCGACCCCCCCTTGACCGGGTGGGGCTAGGCGATCGCCTAGAATGGCCAATGCCATACACGATGCCCTTTCTCTATCAATGCACGACGAGCCAATGCACGACGAATCGACTGAGCCACCAACAAGGCCTAATCATAAATCCCTAAGCTTTAAAACTAAACTAGCCTACGGGGCCGGAGATGCCGGGGCCGGCATTACGGCCACTTTGCTGGCCTTCTCGTTCTTGATTTTCCTGACCAATGTGGCGAACCTCCGTCCGGCTCTGGCGGGAACGGTGTTGTTGATTGGTAAAGTTTGGGATGCGGTTAATGATCCGATTATTGGCTACCTCAGCGATCGTACCCGCTCCCGTTGGGGTCGCCGCCATTCCTGGATGTTAGTGGCCTCGATTCCCTTTGGGGTCTTTTTCTTCCTCTACTGGATTGTCCCCACCTTCAGCGAAGACCCAGGACTGAACCAATGGGGGCGTTTTATCTATTACACCATCATCAGTATTATCTTCAACGCCGTCTCCTCGGCGGTGACGTTGCCTTATACAGCTCTCACCCCAGAATTGAGCCGAGACTACGATGAACGCACCAGCCTCACCAGTTACCGCTTCTTGTTTTCCATTGGTGGCAGTATTCTGGCCTTGGCCTTGGGGCAATTTTTTGCCATGCAGTTTCCTGATGACAGTATTGCCCAATATCTGAGTTTAGGAGGAGTTTGTGCAGTTCTCTCAGTCTTACCCATCTACTGGTGTGTTTGGGGAACCACCGATCCCACGGCCTTTGATCCTCGTCAGAGAGCGGCATCACCGGGATCAGAGTTGGATCTGCGGCCCTCGGGGTCAATTTGGGTTCAGTTTAAGGATGTGCTACAAAGTCGCCCGTTTTGGTATGTCATCGGGATTTATCTCTGTTCCTGGCTCTCGTTTCAACTGACGGCGGCAATTATCCCCTACTATGCCGTCAGTTATATGGAGATGGATTCTTACTTTAGCGTCGCTCTGGTGGTTCAAGGGACAGCGATGCTGGCTTTGGTGTTCTGGAATTGGATCAGCTACAAGTATGGACGCAAACGGGCCTATTTTGCGGGCATGATGGGCTGGATTGTGGCTCAGATCTTATTATTTTTCCTGCCGAGCGATCGCGTGGATTTGCTCTATATCCTCTGTGCCTTAGCTGGGTTGGGAGTCTCGACGGCCTATCTGATTCCTTGGTCGATGTTAACGGACGTCACAGACTTGGATGAACTCAACACCGGCGAGCAACGCCAGGGGACGTTTTACGCCTTGATGGTCTTTCTGCAAAAAACCGGCCTAGCCCTAGGAATCTGGTTCGCTGGGATTATTTTAGAATTGTCGGGGTTTGTCGAATCCTTGCCTGGAGAACCGATTCCCCCGCAACCGGAGTCGGCCCTGTTTGCCATTCGTTTGGTAGTTGGGCCACTTCCAGCATTGTTATTGATGATTGGCTTGCTACTGATGTACCACTATCCCGTGACTCGCGAACTTCAGGAAACGGTGATCCTACGACTGCGAGAACGGCGTGAGAGCCTGGCCCAAGCAAAAAACCCCCAATCGGGAGATTGAGGGCTAACACAGAGGCTGAGACTCAGGTCATTGTTCGGATAATTATCTCAGTCTTAGCCTCTGGTTGGTACAGCGATGGAACCTATGGTTGACCTATTTGATGACCAGTTTGCCAACCATACCTGCGCCACGGTGAGGGGTGCAGAAGTAGTTGTAGGTTCCAGGGGTGGCATCGTCGGGAATGGTTACATCGTAGCCATCACCGGCGGAGTAGGCTAACTTGGTGTTAGACAGTTGTTTGGCAACACCAGCATCGGCGGAGTTGGCTTCGTCAAAGACAACGTTATGGGGAGGAAGTTTGTTAATCACCCAATGGACGGTGTCTCCAGGGCTGACTTCTACGGTGGGCGGGTCGAAGGCTAACATCCCGTTGTCGGCACCCATTTTAATGGTGACATCTGCGGCCGCAGCGGGAGCCACGGACATCGCGAAGCTGCTGATGACCAGCACAACTGCAAAGAAAGCTTGAATTAAACGGTTCGACATTATTTTATTTGCCAATCTCAATCATCTATGACGGAGCGTCACAGTCATTATTGTAAAGGAAAATGTACGATCGCAGTGACAAGCTGTCAAATTTCTTTTTCCTTCTCGCTTGAGGCCCCCTGATGACGCTTCTTGATATTCTCCGCCAGGATTACCAACGCTTCCCTGAGAATCAGACTTACGAGATCTATGCTGAGGATGTCTATTTTAAAGATCCGCTCAATGAATTTCGTGGCTGCGATCGCTATCGTCAGAACATTCACTTCATCGCCACCTGGTTTAAGGCGGTGCATCTGGAGTTGCATGATCTCCGCCAAGAGGGCGATCGCATCCGCAGCGATTGGACGTTAAGCTGGAACACCCCCCTACCCTGGTTCCCTCGCATCTCCATCCCCGGCTGGAGCGAGCTAACCGTCAACAGCGAAGGGAAAATCAGCCGTCATCTCGACTACTGGCATTGTTCCCCCTGGCAGGTGCTACGACAACATTTGCCCTTCGCTTCCCCCCCCTCTCAGCCCAAGATTTAACCCTCTCTAAATCATCTCTAGCAGGTGATGGACGCAGCCGCTGCCAAAAAACGTTAAGGTAAACAAAGGTAAACAAATGTGTAGCACTTCTCAGAATTTAAGGACTCACCCCGACAATGCGAATTATCCTCATGACTGGCAAAGGTGGCGTAGGCAAAACCTCAGTCGCCGCCGCCACCGGACTGCAATGCGCCCAAAAGGGCTATCGAACCCTGGTTCTCAGCACCGATCCGGCTCACTCCCTAGCCGATAGTTTCGATCAAGAACTCAGCCATGAACCCCGTCTGATTCAAGAGAACCTCTGGGGGGCAGAGTTAGACGCGTTGGTTGAGTTAGCGGAGAACTGGGGTTCGGTTCAGAAATACATTACTGAAGTTCTGCAAGCCCGAGGCTTAGAAGGGGTGCAAGCCGAAGAACTGGCTATTCTGCCAGGGATGGATGAGATTTTTGGCTTGGTGCGGATGAAACGCCACTACGATGAGGGCGAATATGATGTCTTGATCGTTGACTCTGCCCCCACGGGAACGGCTCTGAGGCTGTTGAGTTTGCCGGAAGTGGGGGGCTGGTATATGAGACGGTTTTACAAGCCGTTACAGGGTCTTTCCGTGGCGCTACGTCCCTTGGTTGAGCCGTTGTTTAAACCTCTCGCGGGGTTCTCTCTGCCCGATCGCGCCGTGATGGATGCACCCTATGAATTTTACGAGCAAATTGAAGCCCTAGAAAAAGTCCTCACCGACAACAGCCAAACCACGGTTCGTCTGGTGATGAACCCGGAGCGAATGGTGATTAAAGAGTCTCTACGCGCTCACGCCTATTTAAGTCTCTACAATGTGGCTACAGATTTAGTGATTGCCAACCGCATTCTACCGGACAATGTCACCGATCCCTTTTTCTTGCGCTGGAAGGAACAACAGCAGGTTTATAAGCAAGAAATTCACGAAAACTTCCACCCCTTGCCGGTAAAAGAAGTTCCTTTATACTCCGAAGAAATGTGTGGCATGGAGGCATTGCAACGGTTGCGGGAAACTCTCTATGGCGACGAAGACCCTAGCCAAGTCTATTACAAAGAAAATACAATTCGCGTTTTCCAGGAAGAGGGAATTTATCGTCTGGAGTTATATTTACCGGGCATCACCAAGGACAAAATTCAACTCTCGAAAACGGGCGACGAGTTAAACATTTGCATCGGCAATCACCGCCGTAATTTGGTTTTGCCTCAAGCTCTGGCGGCTCTACAACCTTCGGGGGCAAAAATGGATGAAGATTATTTGAGGATTCAGTTTAGTTAGAGGCAAGAGGCAAGAGGCAAGAGGCAAGAGGAAGAACCCACCCCGCCCTCCGGGCACCCCTCCGGTGGAGGGGATGGCAAGAGGCAAGAGGAAGGGGCGTACCTTTAGGGTCGGCGAGCGATCGCCGAACTGTGTTCGCCCTCTCTTGCTGGCCTGGTTTTTGGCCCGCTAGATTTCTCCAAGTTGGAACCATGGTCAATATGGGAGCATCTCGACTTGAGTGGTTGGACTCTTGAGAATTGACGTGAGAGAATTTCTGAGATGAGCGGCCTTGTTCTATAACGGGTTGAATCCATTCTTATTGAGATGCTCTATGGAAAATCCCCCAATGGCACACGCCATGAATACCAAACAGTTTCAACGCTATTTAGTCAGTACATCAGCAGTGGGGATTTTTATCATCGGGGCCTTAGTTGCTCTGGTGGCCATCTTTCCCCTGTCCGAACGACTCAAAGAGGGAGAACAGCGCAACTTAGAATTTGCGGCGACCACTCATGGTCGAACGGTGCAGGAAATTCTCTCCCGCCTGACGGATATTGCCATGCAGGTGGCCAGTCGCACTCGCGCTCGCCAAGAACTCGAAGCCTATAATCGCGGTGAACTCGAGCGAGAGCCATTTGTGGCCAGTAATCAAGGGATTTTAGGGGATGCCCTGCAGCAGTCCCCCGAAATTCTCGGGATTACGCGTCTCGATGCTAATAATAATCTAGCGGTGCAGGTCGGGCGAACGATTCCCAGAACCGCCTGGATGATTCCCGAGTCATCGGCTCAACGCGCCCAACTGGGTTCTCCTTTCCAATTGGAGAGTGGTCAGTATGCACTGCTCGCAGCTGCTCCCATTCTCAATGGGCAAGGGCAACGGGTGGGGACAGATTTGGTGTTATTTGAGATTGCCAATTTGGAGAGTTTAAGCCAGCAAGGGCAACAGCTGGGCGACAGTGGGACCATTGTCTTAGGCCGGCAAGGGAATGGCGGAAGTGAATTGTTTTTTGACAGGGGAGAACTTGAGCATCAAGGGGAGTTTGAGCAGGCCTTGGCCGAGGCCGTGGCTGAGGAGGCCCAACTGCGTTTAGTGGAAACAAGCCAAGGGGAGATTGCGATCGCCAGCCTGCGACTGCCCAATCATGACTGGGCCTTGGCCGTCAAACTCGACAGCCAGGAACTTTATCAGGGCATCATGGAGGATATCCGTAACCTGGCTGGGGTGATTGTGATCCTGACTCTGGTTGGCAGTGGGGTGATGGTGCTGTTGTTGCGGCCCTTGGCGGGACAGGCGATCGTGCAAACTGAAGACTTGGAACGGCAACTCAATGAAACTCAAGAATTGCTGGCCCTGAAAAATGCCGCCTTAGAACAGCAAGGTAAAAAAGAGCAATATCTCCAGGCGGCCATGGAGCAGATTGAACGACTGCGCTCTTCGGCCCGTGAGGTCTCTGATCAATCTGAACAAGCTGAATCAACCTCTAAGGAGGCCTTGAAGTTGGTCCATCAAGGAGCCGAGGATGTGGCTAATGCCCTTTCGGGGACCCAGGCCCTGCGGCAACAGATTCAAGACATTTTAGAGGAGATGCAGCGATTAAATGAGAGTACCGATCGCATCGGGGTCATTGCTCGGCTAGTGGGGGATGTAGCTTCACAGACCAATATGTTGGCCCTCAATGCGGCCGTTGAAGCGGTGCGGGCCGGAGAGAAGGGGAAAGGCTTTGCAGTGGTGGCGGCCGAAATTCGTAAACTGGCGGATCAGAGTCATCAGTCGGCCGAGCGGATTCGTCATCTGAGTACTGAGATTCAAACGGCGATTCGCTCGACTTCGACGGCGACGCAGTTAGGCACAGAAACGGCCGATTCTGGGGTGCGCGTTGCCGGTGAAACGGCTGAAGTCTTTGCAACGGTTCAAACGTCAATTCAGGCTGTGGCCCAGACGACGAATCGTATTGCTCAGGTGAACCACCACCAGGCTCAGGAAATTGAGTCTCTAGTGCAAACGTTGCACGCCCTCGATGATGTGACCTGATCTTGAATGCTCTTAAGGGTTAATGCCTTCAGGGTTAGAATGCGAGTTTGTAGAGCATAAACAACTCCCCAGGGCGACGGCTGACCTTTTGGCTTTTGGCGTTAAACAAACGCTCCCAGTCGCTGAGGGGTTCGAGAAAGACCTCACTGCCGAGATAGGTTTCTAGGATGGCCCAATCTTCAGCCAGAGGCGCTTCGGGGTTGAGGACATCAAAGACAAACTGGCCACCGGGTTTGAGGACGGTTTGCACGGCTTCGATCACCCGCTGCCAATAGTCGAGGGGAAAGTAGCAACTGACCCCGGTGGCAATAACGAGGTCGAAGAAGTTGGCGTCGTAGTCTTCTAGGAAGTGAGCGCCACCGACGGTGACGCCTTTGAAGAGTTTGGAGTTGAGTTGTGGGGCGCGGGATTTGAGGGCCTCACAGGCGACTGTGCTGATATCGCGCCCATAGAAGAGAGCTTCCCAAGTAATCCAGGGGTAAATTAGGAAACTAACCCCGCAGCCGAGATCGAGACAGCGTTGATTTTTTTTGGGTTTGGCCAGGTCCCAAAAGGGGGAGGCAATCCGCTGCTGAAGTTTGCCAGCGGCCCAGTCGGGAAATAGATCGAGGGATTCGACTTCGGCGGGAACCTCGAAGGGGTCGCCACGATAGTCTCGATTGTACCGCGCGGAGAGTTGGGCGAGGCGATCGCTGAGGGGAATTTGGCTCACGAGGATTGACGGTAACGACTCCAGACTGGGGGACTTAAAACTCGGGAATTAGCGCCCTTTGAGGGCTTTGGTAAAGTTTTGACGATAGGACTTGTTGCCAATGTAGAGAACGGGCCACATGAGGGAGAGGGCGATTTGATTGCCAATCCCTCTCTCGAAGCTGGTGCGGTGGAAGCCTTGCCAGAATTTCCAGACGCCGCCGGCGTAAACAACGATGAGGACAAACAGTAGTAGTTTCATGATGGTATGTCGATCAAGGTGCAGGTCTGTAAGGGAAGAGATGACGAGCTAACTCCGACCTGGCCGGGGTGAGTCGGCCCTGGGATGGAGAGCTGCGTGTTAGGTCTAGTTTAGCCAAATTTGCCCTAATCGACTTGTACAGGGGCGTCGTTGAGACCAAAATGCTGAATGACTCGGATGACGCCGATGGACAAAATCAGGCCCAGCACGAGTCCCCCCAGAACAAGAATACTGAAGTAGCGGCGTAGGATTGAGGCGGTCTTGTCGCTACGCTGGATGGCGTTTTCGGGAAATTCTCCCTCGGGAGGTTCGGAGTTTTGGTAAACGGGGTCGTTGGACAGTCCTGGGGTATCGTTGAAGGGATTGGGACCACCATTGAAGGGGTCGGGGAAGAGGTTGCTCATCACAGTTGTCGGGTTAGGGACTTAAGCCATGGCTTAAGGGTATTCTAAGACATTGGCGTTAGCTACCTGAGGATGAGGGTTGGGGTTGGGGCTGATGGCTATATTTCCCGACGAGGTCTAGGAGTTGTTCTCCATCAAAGGGTTTGGTAAGATATTCGGTCGCGCCGGCCAGATGACCTTTGACTTTGTCGAAGGCTTTGTCCCGGGCCGTTAGCATGATGATGGGCAAATCGGCAAACTGGGGCAGGCTTCTGACGGTTCGACACATTTCTAAACCATCAATGTCGGGCATGGACACATCGAGGAGGACAACGGCGATGCGTTCGTGATAGATGGTGCTAAGGGCATCTAGGGCGTTGTCGGCTAGGATGACGCGGTAGTGGTTTTCTAAAGTCCGTTGGATGGTTTTTTGCATCACTGGACTGTCGTCGACCGCGAGAATGGTGGGGGAGTTGAAGGCGTTGACAGACATGGCGTTCTCTCAAGAGGGACGTCCCAGTTGCGGCGATCGCAAGTCCTGATTGCAGCGAATTTAAGGATGGTACGGGGGACACCTATCTCCTCAATCGGAGTCGGGATGGAGGTGCGATCGGCTAGGGTTTAACAGTTTATGTGGCCATGGTAACAATTTTTGAGCCGCCTCAGTGAAAAGCTTTTTAAAACTTGAGATCTCTTTTCGTCTCGGCTGGACTTGAGCTAAGGTTCTCAATTTTAATTTTTTTTAATACTTTGAGTTCAGAGTCGGAGTTTATACCAATTTTCTTGGCTGTCGTGCTATAGAGTTCTGTAGGGGAACCCACCCCTAACCCCTCCCAAGAGGGGACGGCTGTTGGCCCTCCCCCGGCGTTAATGTATAGCAACTGATTTCGAAAAATGGTATTAGAGTCGGAGTTCTGAGTAAGTAATCCTACGGTCATTTGTGGGAAGCGCCAAGCAAGAATTGACCGAAAAAGCAACTCTTGCATTTCATTAAATCTTTAGGAAATCTAAAGACAATCAGGTAAACTAGAGAGGTAGGGCGACCAAGGCCGGGTTCCTCGATACGATAAAGGTAGATCAATCGGTGAGTTTGAGGGGTGTCCCTGGGCCAAACCCGTCATCGTCTCTTGAACTGGTACAGGATCGCAATCTACTGCTGATGAGCGTTCGAGACACCCATTCACGAAATTTAGTTGCAACGAGAGTTTCAGGTTCAGCTAGACAACGTGATTAACCCCCTGATGGCTCTACTTGTCAGTCGAGGCAACTGTTATGTTAGCTCAGCCCCATCCATCCCGTGCATTGTTAGAGGTTGCCATGCCCGAAGCGTCCTGTGCGTTTGACGAACACCCCAATGAGGCGTTCAAAGATCTCGCACGACTTGCCACTTATATCTGCCAAGCTCCGGTTGCGGCGATCGTCTTTAGCAACGGGATGCGATCGACTGCTGGCCAAGGGTTAGGGGAAACCGCCCCTGGCCAATATCGCTGTTGGATTAAGGCGGCGTTGGGAATTGCGCCGGAGCAGTTTGGCCTTTGCATCGATCTGTGTGAAATAACCCTCGATCGCGATCGCCTGACGGTGATCGAAGACTTAAGCCAACAGCCTCAGTTGAGCGATCGCCCCTTCATTGACAGTTATCCCCACTATCGCTTCTATTGTGGGATGCCCCTGGTGAGTCCCAAAGGAACCACCGTGGGAACCCTCTGTGTTCTGGACTATAAACCGCGTCAGCTCGACTTAACTCAGCGCAAAGCTCTGGCGACTCTCAGCCGCCAAGCGACGCGATCGCTACGAGCATTACGGGACTTTGGCACCTATTTTCAACGCTCTCCCTGGCAAGATAGCCGCAGCCAGCAGCATTATCTCGGTGCAGTTCCCCTAGCCAAAAATCCCTATCATTTACCCCTCCCCGCCAAGACAGCGGCCAGATCATCCCCCGATGAGATCTCTGGCTTTTCCCAGGATGAAACCCCCAATCGCTTTAGCATCCTAGAGACGATTACCGAGGCCTTTTTCGCCGTCGATCGCCAGTGGCGCATTCTCTACGTCAACCGCCGCGCCGAAAAACTCTGGAATATCCGCCGTAATGAGGTCGTAGACACCCATCTCTGGGAAACCTTCCCCGATTTGATTGAATCTGTCTTCGCGCAAGAATGTCACGCCGCCTTTGAAAGCCAAACCTGCCGCCATTTCGAGGAATACTACGAGCCTCTGGGAATCTGGCTCGAAGTGCGGCTGCACCCGGAACCCCAACGGCTATCGATTTATTTTCGGGATGTCACCCAATACAAAAAAAATGAGACGGTCTTGCTTGAGCAAAGCCACCTCTCGACTCTCGTCGGTTGTGTCAGTAGCGCTCTGGCTCAAAGTCAGACCCTCGATGAAAGCCTCGATCGCAGCATTCAGGCCCTGTTGACCCATCTACATGCGAAAACCGTAGGAATTTGGCTGGTTCAAGCCGATGACCCCGATACAACCACCTTTGATTGCAGCGAAAAACCTCTGACATTGGTGCAACACAACCGCACCGGAGATCCTCTCCCGGAGGATCTATTTCCCACAACAACAGTCTTAGAGGAATCTCTGTTGGGTTGGGTGGCGGATACTCGCGAACCCTATATCAATAATCGCCTCGATCGCATTGGCCAAGATATTCTCTCAGATGTAGCCGCCACTGGGCCAGACGCAGGCTTCGATCCGTCGATTCTCGATGTGCAGAAGCTAACAGCATGGGCCAAAGACCAGAACATTCAGGGATTGGTTCTCTATCCACTCATTGTCGAAGAACGCCTATTAGGAGCGCTATTGATTTGTGGCTGTCATCCCTGGACTGAAGATGCTGTCAGCGTTTTAGATTGGCTCTCAAGTACCATCGGCTTGTCAGTCGATCGCTCCTGGGCGCGTGAGGCCCTCGTCAATCGCCGTAAGTCCCTCCTGTTTCGCCTGGCCGGGCAGATTCGCAATTCCCTCGATCTCGATACAATCTTGGATACGGCGGTTCATGAAATTCGTAGTCTGCTGCAAATTGACCGCTGTTATTATCTCTGGTGTTCAGGACAAGGTGAGTCTCCCCTGACCTTAGCGGTGACTCATGAAGCTTGTGCGAAAGAGATTCCCAGCTTTTTGGGCGAAAGCTTTATGTCTCAGGCCGAACGGCTCGTTCCTAAAATTTGGCAATTGGAAACGGTGCAGTTGAATAATCTCGATCAGGCCGATGAGGAGACACGAGCCTTTTTAGAACCGTTAGATGTTAAGGCCCAGTTGATTTTACCCTTGGGAACTCGCTCTGGACAGTTTGGGGCGATCGCCTGTAGTCATGGCAGTGGCCGCATTTGGAATGATAATGAGGTGGAACTGTTGCAGGCGGTGGTCGATCAGTTGGCGATCGCCATCGATCAGGCCGAACTCTACGCCAAAACCTGCGCGGCGGCCCTGGCGGCCCAAACCCAGGCCCGTCAACTGCAAGAGGCTATGGAACATCTCAAGCAAACCGAGGCCCAGTTAATCCAACATGAGAAAATGTCCAGTTTAGGACAGATGGTGGCCGGGATTGCCCATGAAATCAACAATCCCGTGAACTTCATTACCGGTAATATCAGCCACGCCAGTACCTATGTCGAAGACTTACTGGGGTTGATTGACCTCTATCAACGCCATATTCCCAATCCTCCCGAGGAGATTGAGGACGAAATCGAGGATATTGACCTAGAATTTCTCGAAGAAGACTTACCCAAGTTAATCGATTCGATGAAAATGGGGGCCGAGCGTATCCGTCAGATTGTCGTCTCACTGCGGAACTTCTCACGGCTTGATGAGGCCGATGTCAAGGCCGTCGATATCCATGAGGGGATTGAAAGCACCCTGTTGATTCTCCATAACCGCCTCAAGGGTAAAGGAGAACTGGCCCCGATTCGCGTGATTAAGTATTATGGGGACTTGCCCAAGGTGGACTGTTTCCCCGGCTTGCTCAATCAGGTGTTTATGAACATCATCGCCAATGCGATCGATGCTGTCGAGGATTATGGATTGCGTAGTCCGCAGTCTTCCGAGACGCCCACAATCACCATTTGTACGGAGAAAACTTGTAGTGGCTTAACGAACGGCGCGAAGAACTGTATCACCCCTGACCGTGTGACAATTCGGATTCGCGACAATGGACCAGGGATTAAGTCAGAAATGCTAGAGAAACTGTTTGATCCTTTCTTTACCACCAAGTCCGTTGGTAAAGGAACAGGGTTAGGTCTCTCGATTGGCTATCAAATCATTGTTGAGAAACACCAGGGACGGATTTGGTGTGAGTCAGAAGTAGGCACGGGAACGGAGTTCTTTATGCAGATTCCTCTACGTCAGCCAGATTTGGATTTGTAGGGGAGTAGGGAACTTCGGAACAGGGAATAGGGAACAGGGAACACCGGAACAGGGGGAAGAAGGCAAGAGGCATAACCCACCCCGCCCTCCGGGCACCCCTCCGGTGGAGGGGAAGGCAAGAGGCAAGAGGCCCTCTTAGGGGACTATTCACCGAAGCGATAGCCTTTGCCGTAAACGGTGTGAATCAGGGGAGGTTCGCCGGAAATGGAGAGTTTGCGGCGTAGCAGACGAATTGAGGCGGCCAGGACGTTGCTGCTGGGGGGACGATCGCCATCCCAGAGATAATCGTGGATTTGTTGGTGGGTTAGGAGTTGTCCGGGATGGCTCATGAAATAGGCCAGTAGCCGTAGTTCTTTACTCGATAGCTCGATGGTACGTTCCTGACGATGGGCCAGTTGGTTGTCGAGGTCGAGTGTGAGATCGGCGACCTGTAACCGTTGTTTGGTCGGGGTTGGGGCGGTTGAGGTTGAGTCGCGCAGCGGGTCCTGATCGCCGTCCCAATGGGGCGATCGCCGCAGTAAGGCCCGCACCCGAGCCAGGAGTTCTCGCAGTTCAAAGGGTTTCACGAGATAGTCATCGGCCCCTGCGTCGAGTCCTAGAACTCGGTCATCGAGAGTATCTTTGGCGGTGAGGAACAGGACTGGGGTGGTGTCTCCATGCGATCGCCGCTCCTGACAAACCTCTAAACCGGAGGATTCGGGGAGCATCCAGTCTAAGACCAATAAATCATACTGATGTTGGGCCGCCAGCTTCAGGCCGTCTCGTCCCGTGAACGCCACGTCAATGTCGTAGCCTTCTCGTTGTAAGGCTCGTGAGAGAGGAGTGGTTAGTTCAATTTCGTCATCAACGAGGAGAATACGCATGGCCAGGGACTTGAACGTGAGCAGTGAGGCTGATTCTATTTTAGGGCGTGGGGGATCTCTGCTCAGTCAGACTTGACCGACTCGTGATGAGCGCTGAAAATCCGATGTTGGCGAAGCCACGTAGTGAAGATAGATGCCAAGATGGCCCCCAAAGATAGACCCTATCCGTCATCACATCTTGGGGCGATCGCGATACAGTACAAAGACAGACCTGATTGTTGGATTATGACTCAAACCCCAAACACACCCTCAACCTTGCGTCCAGACCGTTCTGAGACAGCTTCTAAGACCGCTTCCGAGACGGCTTCTAAGACCTATGATGTCGAACAGGTGGTGCTAGAGCGCTATCAAGCGGGAGCCGACCAAGTTCAGCCGAGTTTATGTTGTCCCACTGAGTATGACACCACCTATCTGAAGCTGATTCCCCAAGAAATTTTGCAGAAAGACTATGGTTGCGGCGACCCCTCTCAGTATGTCCAGGCTGGGGAAACGGTCTTAGACTTAGGTTCAGGGGCTGGAAAAATCTGTTACATCCTCTCGCAAAAAGTTGGTGCTAACGGGTCGGTGATTGGGGTTGATTTCAATGACAAGATGCTGGCCCTAGCTCGCAAGTATCAAGATGAGATGTCCGAGAAAATTGGCTATCAAAATCTGTCATTTGTCAAGGGTAAAATTCAAGATTTAGCCCTAGATATGCAGCAGGTTCAGGATTGGCTGAGTGAACATCCGATTCACAATTTAGAGGACTTGTCTGAGTTTGAGCAAGCCTGCGATCGCATCCGCCGAGAAACGCCTCTCATCGCCGACAATAGCCTTGATGTGGT
Source organism: Phormidium sp. OSCR (assembly GCA_001314905.1). Taxonomy (GTDB): domain Bacteria; phylum Cyanobacteriota; class Cyanobacteriia; order Cyanobacteriales; family Geitlerinemataceae; genus Sodalinema. The sequence goes on along the minus strand of LJZT01000007.1, from coordinate 39,101 downwards.
AGTCTCCAACTGTGTCCTAAACTTAGTGCGTCCTCGGGACAAACAGCAGCTTTTCCAAGAGATTTTCCGCGTTCTCAAACCCGGTGGACGAGCGGTTATTTCCGATATTGTCAGTGACCAGTTCCCCAGCGATACAATTCTCAATGACCCCGACTTGTGGAGTGGTTGCATTGCTGGAGCATTCCAGGAAGCTGAGTTTCCTAAAAAGTTCGAGCAGGTAGGATTTCGTGATGTTGAAGTTCTTACTCGTCAGGAAGAACCTTGGCAAGTGGTCGAGGGAATTGAGTTTCGATCGCTGACAGTTCGCGCCTATAAAGGAACCGCCAAAGCGACGGCTAAACCGTCAAGGGTGCGATCGCAATCCTCTGACCCCTCATCTACCCCTAAACAATCTTGCTGTTCCTAGTTTAGATGTCAACCTAAGGGTGAGAACTCCCGTAACTCACCCATTTTTCCCTGTTTGAACATCTAACTTGAAAAACTAATATCTTTTGCCCTTCATGGTACAAACTCCCACTCGCTCTCAAACCATTACCCCATTTCATCACAAACTTGACACTCCCTTAAGCAAACAAAAAATCTCAGTCTTGCAGGTAAATCTCGGTAAACGCTGCAATCTCGCCTGTAGCCATTGTCATGTCGAAGCCGGCCCGAAGCGAACCGAAGAGATTTCGCGAGCAACTTGGCAAGATTTAGTCACCTTAATTGAGCAATTTCCCCAAATTGAAACCTTAGATTTAACCGGCGGAGCACCGGAAATGCACGAAGGGTTTAAACCCTTAGTTGAAGCTGCAAAAGCCAACGGTAAAGAGGTCATTGTTCGCTCTAATTTGACCATTTACTTTGTTCCTGGCTATGAAAATATGCCAGAGTATTTCGCTCAAAATCAGCTTCGAGTGGTCGCCTCCCTTCCTTGTTACTTAGCAGATAATGTCGATAAAATGCGCGGAAATGGCGTGTTTGATGAGTCGATTCGCGCCCTGCAATGGCTCAACCGATTGGGATATGGACGCAACCCAGAGTTGAGCTTAGATTTAGTCTATAATCCACCGATGCCTTGGTCTGAAGATGAGTTTAGACTTCCTCCCCCTCAGCAAAAATTAGAAGCCGCTTATAAGGCTCATTTGGGCGAACAGTTTGGCATTGAGTTTAACAATCTTTTGACGATTACCAATTTACCCATTGGACGGACTAAACAGTTTTTGCAACGTCAGCATCTACATGAGTCTTATACAGCTTTTTTGGAAGCGAATTTTAACTCGGCAACAGTGGCGGGGGTGATGTGTCGTAATCAGCTTTCGGTCGATTATCTGGGGAATATCTATGATTGTGATTTTAACCAGATGGAGGGAGTTGACGCTGTCGCGGCGACGGGGGAACGGTTAACGGTACGACGGTTGTTGCAGGCGGGGAGTTTGGATGTCATTGAACAGATTCAAACTCGGGATTATTGTTATGGCTGTACGGCGGGATGTGGTTCGAGTTGTGGTGGTGCATTAACGGAGTCTTAATCCTGTTGAGAAGACTGGCTCCCGAGGGGGCCAGTCTTTCTAGTGCTGAAAATTTGACGGCTTATCTCGTTGCAACAAGACTGCGATCTGCTTAAGAGATTAAGGCTTTAAGCTGGATCAGGCATTAGGAAAAAATAGATCGCCCAGAGGGTAATCAGCGTCAGGGCGATCGCCGGAATGTTCGTCAGCGTCCAGTCCCCAAGTCGCAAGAACAACAGGCCAAATACCATCGAAATATAAAGTAGGCTCAGAGGAGCATAGAGGGCCAACACTCGGGCATCACTGGGTCGTTCCCGGCGAGTTTGGCCGCTCAAGAGTCGTTTATAAAAGGTGAAAGACCGGCTGCGTAGATTGTTAATTCCCGTCACCGCCACAGCCAGGTGATACCCATCGAATTTGGCCAGAGGATTGAGGTTAAGGGCCACCGTTAACAGGGCCGCCATCATCAGCAGATAGCTACTGGTAGACAACCAACTGCCTTCGACGGCGAATTGCCATAACCAGAGGGCGATCGCGGCGATAATGAGTTGAGTGAGAACCCCGGCCCCGACCACCTGAATCCGTTGCCAACGGGATAAGCAATAGGAGTCACTGGTATTGGTATAGGCGGCGGGAAAGAGACACATGAACAACAGACCAATTTCTGGAACAATGCCACCATAATGTTTGAGGGTGAAGCTATGGCCGAGTTCGTGAATGGAGACGACCGCCATAATCAACAAGACAAAAGGAATCATTAGCTGTCCTCCCTGCTGACTCCACAGTTGCATCCCCCAATGAGCCATATTGGCCGATTCAGAGATACCGACGATGAGGGAGGCCACCAGAAAGGCGATGAGGAGCCAGGCCGTTCCTTTGGTCCAAATCCAGCGTAGTTTGTTGATATGTCGGTTCAGCCAGGCATCGGGGTTGAACAGGGGAACTTTGAAAAATAGCAGTTGCATGGGGTTGAACTTGCCCCTGGGCGGTTTCGGGGGAGTGGTTCCCTCTAACATTCCCGTCCTGGCCAGCAGTTGTAGGAGTTGCTGGAGTTTGGCGGGGGAGACGTTGGGTTTGTCTCCGTTGAGGTAGGCGACGATCGCCGCTTGGTCTTTGGGGGCCACTTGTAGGTAGGTGCGATCGCCTCGGTTACGCAAAATCCAGTAACCATCGGCATTTTTGACCCATTGCACCTCCGGTTTGAGTTGAGGGCGATTCTCGGTTGGCAAGGTATCGAGAGCGAGAATCCCTTTACGGATGAGTTTTTGAATTAGCTGTACCACCAGTTGGCTATCCACAAGGGTGAACTCAGCCTGACAGCGGTTTTGGATGTTTCGGATGCTATATTTGCCCGTGAAGTAGCGTAGGGCATAGCCTTCGACGTCTGAGAAGAGGTGGCGATCGCCCGATTGGGGACACCGCAAGACAACGCGGCTATCCTGTTTTACTTTGGCGAGTTGCCAGTAAGGACGAATATCGGGACAAATCCACTCGTCGGCAATAGCTGGGGTGGGAGATACTCGATCAGATGCAGGAGATGTGGGAACCATGGATCACTCGCTTAAAACCCTGTCCTTAGTCTGTCGGTTTAAGGGGGCGAGTTTTACGTAAATTGCCGTTTTTTGTGACAAAACTTTACATCGCTGGCCGCAACCCAGTAAAAAGCCGGGTTCCCACATCAGTCAATCGAGCCATAATGCAAGATCCATGATGGAGAAACCCGGCTAGGAGTCGAATCAGTTAAACCTTTCAGTTAAACCTTGAAGTTTTGCGTCACACGAGTCATCGCTTCTTCGACATTGACGCGGCTGTTAAAAGCCGAAATGCGGAAATAGCCTTCACCGGCGGCCCCAAAGCCAGAACCCGGTGTTCCCACAACATTGGCCGTTTGCAGGAGTTTATCGAAGAACTCCCAACTGGATAGGCCATTGGGGGTTTTCACCCAGACATAGGGTGCATTCACACCACCATAGACCGTTAAACCGGCGTTGCTGAGGCGATCGCAGATGATTTTAGCGTTTTCCAAGTAAAAGCCCACTAACGCCTTGATTTGCCCCTGTCCTGCCTCGGAATAGACCGCTTCTGCCCCCCGTTGCACGATGTAGGAAACACCGTTGAACTTAGTAGATTGGCGACGATTCCAGAGTTGATGCAGTTGCACGGTTTCCCCGCTAGATGTTTTGGCCGTTAGGGTTTTGGGAACCACGGTGTAGGCGCAACGAGTCCCCGTAAACCCGGCATTTTTGGAGAAGGACCGGAACTCGATCGCGCAATCTTTAGCCCCTTCAATTTCATAGATAGAATGGGGCAAACTGGGGTCGGTAATGAAGGCTTCATAAGCGGCATCAAACAAGATAATCGCTTGATGTTCCCGTGCGTAATCGACCCAGGCTTTTAAATGCTCTTTCGTTGCCGTTGCCCCGGTGGGGTTGTTGGGGAAACAAAGATAGACCAAATCCACTTTTTCCGAGGGAATTTCGGCGGTAAAATTGTTGTCCGCTGAAATGGGCATATAGACTAAGCCCTCATATTTCCCATCGTCGTTAGCGGGGCCGGTATGTCCGGCCATAACGTTGGTATCCACATAGACGGGATAGACGGGGTCGGTGACAGCAATACGATTATCTTTGCCAAAAATATCGAGGATATTTCCTGTGTCACATTTTGCCCCATCGGAGACAAAAACTTCCGACGCATCAATGTCACAATTGCGGGCTTGAAAATCTTGGGCGGCGATTTTCTCCCGTAGCCAACCATAGCCTTGTTCGGGGCCATAGCCTTTGAACGTGGCGCGATCGCCCATTTCCGCTACCGCCTTCGACATGGCTTCTAAACAGGCGTTCGGCAGGGGTTCCGTGACATCGCCAATGCCCAATTTAATAATCGGGGCATCGGGGTTTGCCTCAGTAAACGCCGCCACACGACGGGCAATTTCTGGGAATAAATAGCCCGCTTTCAGTTTTAGGTAATTCTCGTTAATCGTTGCCATTATTACTCAATACTCTCAATCAAGACAGTCGCTGAATCTTGCATTTTATCGTAGCCTAGGGTTTGGGGCTAGGGTTTGGGGCTAGGGTTTGGGGCTAGGTGTGGGCGGTCAAAACTCCGGGGTCTTGTTGTCGCGGTAAGACATCGAGGATATCTTCCTGGGCGCAATACTCTAAATCGGCGTTACAGTTGAGTCGTAACAGGCGTTGGCCGTGACTGGCGATCGCCATCAAGTCCACCAGGCGATCGCGCCATTGTTCATATAACGCCAAGGCGGCCACCGTTTCATCATTTCCCGCCAGTTCCCCCAGGTTGAAAGACCCCGACTCCAGCAGACTGGCGACAATTGCTCCCGCACAGACCGTATCCTCTAGGGAGTAACTCCCTTGCCAGCCAGACCCCACCAAATAGACCGTTTCCGGTCGATTTTGGACCAAAAACTCCACCACGGCCCGGCGATTAACTAAAGCCGCTGTCAGGAGAATCGGCGCGGCTTCAACCCGTTGCAGGGCGCGAGTTCCGTTGGTGGTACTGAGGAATAGACGACAGCCTGAGACGCGATCGCGCTCATATTCGAGGGGGGAATTGCCAAAATCGCAGCCCTCCACCCTGGCACCGCCCCGTTCCCCCGCTCGTAAGCGTTTTGAGGGGTCCCAGCCGTCGCTGGCCGCCATGAGTTTATCGATATCGCTAAAGGCTTGTACCGCTTCGGCTCCAGCCGCGAGGACTGTGGCGATGGTGGTGGTGGCCCGGAGAACATCGATGGCCACCGCACAGGCGGGGATTGGCTCAACCGGGGTAAGTTCGGGAGTGTGATAACAATAAACCTTCACAGCAATTGGGGGTAATTTGACATCAACAACGCCCTTCATCCTATCAGGATGTGTTCATGCCAATGAAATCCCTGTGACCTCCTATTGAGGGCAATTTTCGCCTAAACTTCCTATAGTGCAACCTGTTTTGAAAGAACCGTTGGCGAGAGATGGACCCCTCAGCGGTCTGAGCCGTTTTAATCCATCTATCCCCTCGCTCGATCCCCGTCTATGTTAGTGAAAGCATCTCCGAAACCCTTGCGTTGGCAACGCACCCGAGGCTCCCTGTTCGCCCGCCAGGTGGAAATTTTTGCGGCGACGGCCAAGCTGTTGTGGTTTCTCGGCTGCGATCGCCTGCGGGGAAAACGTGATTCCAAACATCGTCAACGTCGCGCCCAGTGGTTGGTGAATACGCTCCTCGATTTGGGGCCAACCTTTATTAAAATCGGTCAGGCCCTCTCGACGCGGGGGGACTTATTACCCCTCGAATATATCCGCGCCCTCTCGCAACTACAAGATAAAGTTCCCCCGTTTTCCTCCGATGAGGCGATCGCCCTGATTGAGACAGAACTCAAAAATTCCCTCCATAGCCTTTATCGGGATTTTGATTATCATCCCATTGCGGCCGCCAGTTTAGGACAGGTTCACAAAGCTCGTCTCCACACGGGAGAAGATGTCGTTGTAAAAGTGCAGCGACCGGGTTTAGAAAAACTCTTTAATTTAGACTTTCAAGTTCTCTATCAACAGGTTGTTTTAGCTGAGCGTTTATTTCATTGGACTCGTAAATATGACCTAGAATCGATTTACAACGAATTTAGAACCTATATTTACGAAGAAATAGACTATATTCATGAAGGCAAAAATGCCGAGCGCTTTCGGAGTAACTTTGAGGATTCAGAAACCATCTTAGTGCCGAAAGTCTATTGGCGTTATACCACCTCAAAAGTCCTAACCCTTGAATATCTGCCTGGGATTAAAATCAATGACAAAGAAACCTTAGAATCCATTGGTATCAATCTCCGGGAACTCAACGTTATGGGGATTGGCTGCTATCTCAAACAACTGTTAATCGATGGCTTTTTTCATACCGATCCGCATCCGGGAAATATGGCTGTCACCCCAGAGGGACAGATTATTTTCTATGACTTTGGCATGATGTCCGAGATTAACTCCCTCAATCAAACCGAAATGACGCGAAGTTTCTTTGCTGTCTTGCGCAAAGACACCGATGAAGTCCTAGAAACGCTCATTTCCATGGGATTAGTTGAGGAACTCTCAGACATGACTCCCGTGCGAAATCTGGTGCAATTTGCCTTAGATCGCTTTCGCGATCGCCCCATTGAATTTCAGGAATTTGGCCAACTCAAACGGGAACTCTACACCATGTTTGAACAGCAACCGTTCCGACTTCCCGCCCAAATGACCTTTGTCTTAAAAGCCCTAGGAACCCTCGATGGCATTGCCCGCACATTAGACAGTCAATATAGCCTAATTGGTTGTGCTAAACCCTTTGTTAAAACGTTGGTGGTGGAAAATCAAAGTGGACGAGGACAGGTATTTGGTGAGATTACCCGTCAAGCCAAAGGCTTTATCAATCAACGCTTTAATCGCCCCAGTCGGGCAGAAGTGTTACTACGAGAACTTGAGGGACGACTCGAACGAGGCGAGTTTCAATTCCGCACCAATTCCCCAGAACTTGAGCGACAAATGCAGCGGATTCAACTCATGTTAACGGTATTAGTCTATGCCTGTATCACAGGATTTTCTATTCTTTCCGGTGCTGTTTTTCTCTCAGGAACTTACCCAATTGCGGCGTTTATTGCCTTTTGCATTTCCGGACTATCAGCATTCTTTTTCCTGAAATCTCTCCTTATTTTTATGATCCGCGAACGCTTTTAGAAAAAATTGTAGTGCCTTCTGACAATTTTCAACCAAATGGCCAATGTAGGGGCGAAAAATTTTTCGCCCCCACGACATCTTCCCCTCCTGGGAGGGGTGCCCGGAGGGCGGGGTGGGTTCTGCCTCTTGCCTCTTGCCTCTTGCCTCTTGCCTTACTCCCGACTCAACTCCCAAATCGAACGACTATAATCCGAAGCAACAATCATCGAACCAATCCCCGAATCCGTGAAAATTTCTAACAGTAACGCATGGGGGATGCGTCCATCCAAAATATGGGCAGCGCCCACACCTTGGGCCAGCGATCGCACACAACAATTGACCTTAGGAATCATGCCCCCCGCCACAATTCCGTCATCAATTAACTGGCGGGCTTCTTGGATGTTCAAACTATAAATTAAGGTACTGGGGTCGTGATAATCCTTGAGGATTCCCGCCGTATCCGTTAACAGAATCAGTTTTTCCGCCCCCAACGCCGCCGCAATCTCGCCGGCCACCGTATCGGCATTGACATTATAGGCTTGGCCATGTTCATCGGCTGCCACACTCGACACCACCGGGACATATCCGCTTGCAACCAACGACTCAATCAGCGAGGGATTCACCGAGGCCACTTCCCCGACAAAGCCAATCCCCTCTTGCCCCTGGGGGCGGGCTTGAATCAAATTCCCATCCTTGCCACAGAGTCCCACCGCTTGGCCGCCAGCGGCGTTGATGAGGGCGACGAGTTCCTTGTTGACTCGTCCGACTAAAACCATTTCCACCACATCCATGGTGGCGGCGTCTGTGACTCGCAAACCATCTTTGAACTGGGGTTCGATGTTGAGTTTCTCTAGCCAGGTGTTGATTTCTGGGCCGCCGCCGTGAACCACCACGGGCCGCAGTCCCACACAGGAGAGGAACACCACATCCCGAACCACTTTATCTTTCAGTTGGGAGTCCTTCATGGCTGCCCCACCATATTTAATCACCACTGTCCGTCCGGCGAATTGCTGGATATAGGGGAGGGCTTCGCTGAGAACTTGAACTCGGGTGGCGTCGGCTTCTCGGAGATCTTTGCGTTCGTTTGGCATTTTGGGGAATAGGGAACAGGGAACAGGGAACAGGGAACAGGGAACGGGGAACAGGGAACACCGGATAACCCACCCCGCCCTCCGGGCACCCCTCCCAGGAGGGGAAAGACGTAGGGGGGACTATAAAGGAAAGGTACGTCCTTTCTCTTCGGGGTTTGTGGTTGCCCTGCAACGTTAATAGTTAACCCTTAAGGGGGTCGTGAAACGGTTATTGGTGAACAGTTATGGGGCAGAAATGGCGCTACTGGGCGGGGAATATCCGTAACATTTGCTTTCCGCCGCGCTGAAACTCGTAGGGGACGGTTTCAACTTTGAGAGTATAGCCAGCCTGGGGGAGTTGGGCCAGGATGGGATCTAAATGGGGAGAGATGTCTCCGGCGAAGTTGGTCACAATTGGGAAAATTCGTACCTCTCGGGCGACGCGGGCCAGTTCCTGGATGGCGTTGAGGTGAAAGTCGAGGTCAAGTTGTTCGGAATAGCTAAACAGGAGATGGCCACAGAGGGCCAGGTCGAATTGACCCGTCTCGAAGGAGAGTTGTGGTAGTGTCTGGGTTAGATAGCGTTTTTGGGCGATTCCTTGGGGGAAATCCGCCAAAAAGCGATCCATGGTGGCCAGACGGACCTCCCCGAGATGCTGGGGGCTGCTGAAGTTGTCCCAGACGAAGCGATCGCGGTTATCGTCTAAGGCCTCAATAATTTTAGGATAGGTCTGCTGAATCCGTTGCTGAATCTCGGCGACGGAAAACTGATAGATGGGATCACACGAGATCACTGAGGTTCCTTGGGCCGTGGCTTCGGCGTTGAAACTCGATGGCCCCGCCGCAGAGTCGAGGATTGACCCTGCTAAATCAGCGTCGGTTAGGGCGAACATTTGGCGGTAGTCGGCCAGCGATCGCCCCCAGGGAACAACCTGTTTAAGTGTAAGTCCCATTGGCGGTTTCGGATGGGGTGGACTTGGCCTTCACCACTTGGGGGATGGTGGCGAGAATCCGTTGGCTGACGTCTTCTGGGCTATCGGCGGCGGTGACTTCGATGCGTAAATCGGCTTGTTGGTAACGCGATCGCCGCTCGTCTAAAATGGTCTCTAGGGTCTGACGGGGATTGGCCGTCTGCAACAGAGGACGAGTCTGATCGGCCTGGAGACGTTGAAACAGCAGATCTGGGCTGACATCTAACCAGACGACGAGGCCGCAACGTAAAAAGCCCCAGTTGCTTAACTCCACCACAATTCCGCCCCCCGTGGAAATCACAGACCGCTGATAGGCGGACAACTCGCAGAGAACCTGAGATTCGAGTTGTCGGAATGCTGCTTCCCCCTCTTGGGCGAAGATGTCGCCGACGGACTGGCCCGCGACCTGTTCAATCAAGGTATCAGTGTCAAAATAGCGATAGTGAAGCTGACGAGCGAGGTGAGTTCCGGTGGTACTCTTCCCCGATCCCATCATGCCAATTAGATAGATATTCAGTCCTTGTAGGCGATCGGTAACGGACATGGATTGGCTTGGACAGTGCCTGATTGTGCCTCATCAGTGTATCGAGGTTTGGCGATCGCGAAAAGCCTGACCCTCGGCGGCGATCGTTCTTCCTGAACCCCCATATCGGAACTCTCAGTCTATGATAGGGACAACATAAAACCTTTTTTAAGATTACCGGCGTTACAACCAAGACCTTAGGCACAGATATCAATGACTGGGCAATTCGCGTTAACGGATCGACAACAACAGATTCTCTGGGCGACCGTCCGTCACTACATTGCGACGGCGGAACCGGTCGGCTCTAAATCCCTCGTGGATGACTATAATCTCAGTGTAAGTTCTGCCACCATTCGCTCAGGAATGGGACTTCTCGAAAAAGCGGGGATGTTGTATCAACCCCATACCTCCGCCGGGCGAGTTCCCTCGGATTTCGGGTATCGCGTCTATGTGGACTATTTGATGACCCCTTCCGATACCCTCGCCGATCGCGCCCAACGGCTATTTGCAGAACGCCTCAATTGGGAAACCTGGAGTCTTGAAGCGGTGTTACGTGGGGCGACGCAAATTCTCTCGACCCTCAGCGGCTATATTACCCTCATCTCCCTCCCGCAACTTCACACCGCCAGTTTGCGCCATTTACAACTGTTGCAAGTTGACCCCGGTCAGGTGATGCTGATTGTGGTCACCGATGCCTATCAAACCCAATCGATGTTGATGAGTGGTCCCAGTTCCGGTGAGGGGACTGAGGAAGACCTCGATCCTGAGATTCTCGAGCGCGAACTACAAATCCTCTCCAATTTCCTCAACAGTCAGTTACGAGGGAAAACCATCGCCGATTTAGCGGCCTTAGATTGGGGCGAACTCGATCGCCAATTCCAACGCTACGCCGACAGCCTCAAAACCCTGTTTGTGGACTTGGCCCAACGCCTCGAACCTCCTACCATTAGCCCCATGGCCATCAGTGGCTTAGCCGAAGTTCTCCGACAGCCCGAGTTTACCGAGTTGCAACAGATCCAGTCTCTGGTACAACTTCTCGAAGAGGAACAAGAACAACTGTTTCCCCTGATGTTTGAACCGTCGGAACTCTCAAGGAGCGATCGCCGTGTCAATGTCCGCATTGGTTCAGAGAATCCCCTCGAACCCATCCGATCGTGTACCCTTGTCTCGGCCACCTATCGCCGAGGCTCCCAAGCAGTCGGAAGTCTCAGCCTCCTCGGTCCCACCCGCATGACCTACGACGGGGCCATCACCATGGTCCAAGCCGCCGCCGACTACCTCTCCAACCAACTGAGTACCCTAGACAGTTAAAAGTTAAGCGTTGCGAAGTCCAGAACAAAAAGGGCGTACTGGTAGTACGCCCCCAAGTTATTCACTATTCACTATTAACTATTAACTATTAACTATTAACTAACTTACGTTAAATAGGTATAGCTACGCAAACTCTGTTCATAGTTCTGCAACAGCCGCTGAGACTCCTCAATCGAGATTTTGCCCGATTGTAGGGCCGCTTCAGAGGCTTTGCGGATGTTTTCGAGTAAATCCTTGCCGTTGTATTCGACATATTCCAACACCTCCGTCATGGTGTTTCCCTTGACGAGATGTTCAATGTCGTAGCCATTGGGGGTGAGATGGATGTGGACGGCGTTGGTGTCGCCAAAGAGATTATGGAGATTTCCCATAATTTCTTGATAGGCCCCCACGAGGAACATTCCGAGATAATAGGGTTCGTCCGGCTTGAGGGGATGCAGTTCTAGGATGGATTTGGCTTGTAGGCGATCGATGAAGCGATCGATTTTTCCGTCACTGTCGCAGGTGAGATCGGCCAGGGTTCCCCGTAAACTGGGTTCTTCGTTGAGACGGTGGATGGGGAGAATGGGAAAGAGTTGCTCGATCGCCCAACTGTCGGGGGCGGATCGGAAAATGGAGAGGTTGGCGTAGTAAATCGAGGCTAGGGTTTTTTCGAGGACTTCGAGTTCTGTGGGAACTTCGCTTTGTTGGCGAACAATGTCATAGATTTTGCGACAACAGGCCCAATAGAGTTGTTCGGCGTTGGCCCGTTCGGTGAGGCTGAGATAGCCGAAACTAAAGAGGCTGCTGGCTTCGTCTTTGAATTGAATCGCGTCGTGATAGGCTTCTTGGTAGGTTTCTGGGGTAATGGAGTCGTAGGTTTCCCGCAGGTTGCGTAGAATCAGATGTTCTTTGTCGGGGCTGGGTTCAGGAATCCCCGAGGGTGCGTCACTGCTTCCGAGGACGTTAAAAATCAGGATGGAGTGGTGGGAGGCGATCGCCCGGCCACTTTCACTAATGAGGGTGGGTGCGGCTTGTTGTTTCTCTTCGCAGGCTTCTTTGACTTCCGCCACGATGTCATTGGCGTAATTCTGCATATTGTAGTTTTTGGAGGCGTAGAAGTCGGTTTTTGAACCGTCGTAATCCACGCCTAAGCCGCCTCCTACGTCGAGATAGGCCATGTTGGCCCCGAGTTGGGCCAGTTCGACATAGATTTGGCTGGCTTCTCGGATGGCGTCTTTGATGGCGCTGATGGAGGAGATTTGTGAGCCGATGTGGTAGTGCAGCAGTTGTAAGCTATCGAGAAGATTGGCTTGGCGTAACTGTTCGACGGCGGTGATGATTTCGGGAATGGTGAGGCCGAATTTGGCGCGATCGCCACTTGAACCCCCCCAGCGGCCAATTCCTTTTGCACTGAGTTTGGCCCGAACCCCCACCACGGGTTTAATTCCTAACTGTTGACTGACGGAAATGACTAATTGGACTTCTTCGGGTTGTTCGAGGACAATAATCGGCTGTTGGCCTAGGCGCGTGGCTAACATGGCGGTTTCGATATAGCCGCGATCCTTGTAGCCGTTGCAGATGAGAAGGGAACTCGCGGTTTTGAGGCTGGCTAAGGCGATGAGGAGTTCGGGTTTGGAACCGGCTTCTAAGCCGAAGTGATGGGGGGCGCCGAATCGCACTAAGTCTTCGATGATGTGGCGTTGCTGGTTGCATTTGACGGGAAAGACGCCGCGATAGACTCCGGGGTAGTTGTAGCGGGCGATCGCCTTGGCGAAACAGGCGTTAATCCGTTCGATTCGGTCTTCGAGAATATCGCTGAAGCGCAGTAGTAGCGGGAGTTCTAGGTTGCGCTTTTTCAGGGCTTCAACCAGTTCATAGAGGTCCAGGGAACCGCCGCGATCGCCCTGGGGGGAGACGGTGACATGGCCGGCGGAGTTAATCCCGAAGTAGGGATCGCCCCAACCCCGGATGCGATAGAGATCTTCGCTATCTTCGATTGTCCAGGGGGCCTGGGGCGTCTCGGATTGGGTCCCATTGTCGCTAAACCGTTCACGCATGGGGGATGGGGCTGAATCAACCATCGGGATTCCTCGCTTCAGACTGGTCACTGAGTCCACAGTGTATCGCAGTTGTCTGGGCTGCGATCGCGGCCGAGGTTGGAGGATTGGCGGCGTTTGCGTGGTCTTTTGGAGGCGATCGCCGAAAAATCCGTGCAATTACTGATGTTTTTTGCCCAGCTTTGATTAGTTGATTTTTTGTTATTTAATATCCGTGAATCCTCTTAATTTTAGTGGGTTATTTATAAGTCAAACCGAGAATCAACAGTATTTCTAGTTAATTTTTTTTGATAATTTTGGCAGTTTCAAAACATCAAAAAAATAGACTACAACTCCGGACAAATTTTGGGAATCTCTGTAAATGTAAACAAGTGACCAGGAGAAGAACCTCTCGGGAATCTCCTCTGAGGAACCTAGATATCCCGGACTTTACCAAGATTCACTGTTCACATTTTGCAGTTTACCGATTTATTCCTATGTTAGATCTCAATTCTGTTGCACTGGTCAGCCTCGATGACACCACGAGCCAATTTACGGGAAATGGCGACAATCAACTGATTGTGGCAGGAATTGGTCACGACACAGTTTTTGCGGTTGGTGGCAATAATTGGGTGTTTGGCGGAGTCGGTGAAGATGTGATTCATGGCGGATCTGGACATGATGTGATTTATGGTGGACAGCATAATGATGTCCTGCTTGTCAATGATGGAAATAATCTATTAAGTGGCGATTTTGGCGCTGATACTCTCTCGGGGGGACTTGGCGAAGATACACTGCTAGGAGGGGCTGGAGATGATGTGATCCAGGGACGAAATGGCGATAACATCATGTTCGGCAATCAAGGTAATGATATTCTTGACAGTGGCAATGGCAATGATTCAATGTATGGCGGACAGGGGAATGACCTGATTCGTGCCGAGAGGGGAAATAACCTACTCAGCGGCGATTTTGGGGATGATACTCTCTACGGTGGACAAGGCGATGATACCCTCGATGGCGGAGATGGCAATAACTATATTTCTGCAAGATCTGGCAATAATTTGATTTTGGGCGGACAGAGGGATGATACGGTTTTTGCTGGACGTGGAAATGATACAGTTTTTGGCGAAAATGGTAATGATTTCCTCATGGGAGGGTTGGGAGACGACCTAATTTATGGTGATTTGGGGGATGATACTCTCTATGGAAGTCGAGGAGAGAATACCCTGCATGGGGGAGTTGGACAAGATATCTTTGTTTTAACGTCCAATATTGGGGGGATGAATGTCTCGGATGCTGATGTGATTGCTGATTTTCAGACCACTGAGGATTCTCTGTTGTTGATGGGAGGCTTGCATGGCGATCGCCTGGAGTTCCTGGCCGGTGATGGCGATTATTTGGGGGATACGTTGATTCGCGATCGTCAAACAGGAGACTATCTTGCTATTCTCAAGCAAGTTAGCAATCCTTTAGAGATTCAGATGGAAAGCGATCTCGATGCTCCCAATCTGGATGTGGGAATGGACGAAGATATCGCGTCAGAGGAGATTCAGTCTGAACCTGAACTCGAAGAACCTCCCGTTGCGGAGACTCCTGTAGAAGAAGAAACCCCCGTTGAGGAAGAAACCCCCGTTGAGGAGGAAACCCCAGTTGAGGAAGAAACTCCCGTTGAGGAAGAAACCCCAGTTGAGGAAGAAACTCCTGTAGAAGAAGAAACTCCCGTCGAGGAAGAAACTCCTGTAGAAGAGGAAACCCCAGTTGAGGAAGAAACTCCCGTCGAGGAGGAAACCCCAGTTGAGGAAGAAACCCCAGTTGAAGAAGAAACTCCTGTAGAAGAAGAAACTCCCATCCCGGCGGTGATTACATCGAGCGTCAAAAAATTCGATCCTGACACCGATGAAGCCACCCTCGCCGCATCAGACGTACCCCACATCACCCTAGGAAGCCAAACCATTTACATTGGCGTATGGCAAAAAGGAGGTAACAACCAAGACCCCATCATCGCCAGCTTCGACAGCGAAAACCCTGACAACAACTGGGTTCGCACCGATTATGAAGCTACCGGAGCCGATGGACGCGGCTACGGACTGTTCTGGGATGGAACCAGTCTCTATGGAGTCTTTGCAACCGATGGAACCCAAGGAAGCACCAGTGAAGACTGGCGACGAGCCTCGGGAGATGTCACCCAAAGCTGGCTACGCAATTATGGTTCAGGTGGGGGTGCAAAAGTAGGAGTTTTAGGTCGAATTGACCCCAGTAGCGGAGAACTCCTCGATGCAGCCTATCTCTCGGCTCGGAAAAGCAATGGGGAAAGCAACAGCCTGGAAATTACCGATGTTACTACTAATGAAGCTGGAAATCTCGTGGTGAGTGCGAAATCCTGGTTCAGTCCCCGTAATCCCGATGGTTCTCGCATGACTGCTGTCGATACTAGCTCCGGTTCTCCCTTTGACTACACCGTTGAGATGACCTCCGATCTCAAGACTGTCATTAGCACTTCTGCGGTGGGTTGGGAATAAGTTAGACTGCGGTTTAGCCTCTGTGGCTGTGCATCTACCTCTTAATTCAGCGTAAACTCCTATGCTTTCATTTGATCTCAACACCCTGACTGTTGTCACCCTCGACAACAGCGATAATCCCTTTGCGGGAAACTCCGACAGTCAACTGATTCTGGGAACGGCGGGAACTGATACCATCGCCGGAGTTGGCGGAGATAACTGGATATTTGGAGCGACTGGTGATGATGTCCTCGCAGCGGGGGACGGACAAGATGCGGTGTATGGGGGACAAAATAACGATCTCCTCTTTGCTCAGGTGGGAAATAACCTGCTCAGTGGCGATTTTGGTAATGATACTCTACGAGGTGGTGCCGGTAACGATACTCTGGTGGGTGCGGCGGATGATGATTTGATTCAAGGTCGCCAGGGTGAGAATTTCTTGTTTGGTAATCAGGGAAATGATACCCTCTATGCGGGGTCAGGAGAGGATAGTCTCTATGGTGGCCAGGGAGATGATTGGCTTTTGGCTGAGGCGGGGAATCATCTCCTGAGTGGGGATTTGGGTAATGATACTCTCGATAGTGGTTCGGGTTCTGATACTTTGATTGGGGGAGAGGGTGCGAATACCTTTGTTCTCAGGCCAGGGATGGGAAATTCTGAACTCGCTCAGGCGGATTTGATTGTCGACTATACGCCGAATCAGGATTCTTTGGCCTTGTTTGAAGGATTGACCCCAGAGCGTCTGGAGTTTCTGGCGGGTGAGGGGGAGTTTGCTGGCGATACGGTGATTCGCGATCGCACCAGTGGGGACTTTCTGGCAATTCTCAACGATATCAGTGACCCCGCTGTTCAACTCGATATCAATGTAGATACGGATGAACCGGATTTGCTGGACTTCGATTTCGATCTCGACAACGACCCCGATTTGGGACTCGCAGATGATACTCCCGATGACCCCCTCTCTCCTCTCCCAGCGGCCATTAGTTCTAGTGCAGTCCAGTTTACTCCCAACACCGACGAAGCCACCATCGCCGCCTCGGATGCACAACGCCTAACTCTGGGAAGTCAAACGATTTATATTGGATTCTGGCAGGAAACTGGCAATAACCAAGACCCGATTATTGCCAGTTTTGATAGTGAAAACCCCGATAACAACTGGGTTCGCACTGATTATGAGTCCACGGGTGCTGATGGACGGGGTTTGGGATTGTTCTGGGATGGAACCCGTCTCTATGGTGTCTTTAGTACCGATGGAACTCAAGGAACTCCCAGTGAGGATTGGCGACGAGCCTCGGGAGATGCGACTCAGAACTGGCTCAGGAGTTATGGCGCCGGTGGGGGTGCGAAAGTCGGGGTGTTAGGTCGCATTGACCCCGCCACGGGGGATCTCGTGGATGCAGCCTATCTCTCGGCGGTGTTGAGTAATGGGAATAGCAACACCCTGACGGTGACGGATATTACCAGTAACGATGCGGGAAATCTCGTCGTCAGTGCGGAGTCCTTTTTCAGTCCCCGCAATCCTGACGGTTCGGCGATGACTCGCGTTGATACGAGCCTTGAGTCTCCGTTTGATTACACGGTCGAGATTACCCCGGATTTGACTCAGGTGGTGAGTACATCTGCTGTTGGCTGGACATCGTGACGGGTTTGGGATGACGGGTTAGGGTTGAGTGGCGATCGCCGAGTTGGCTAAGGCTTGTAAGCTATCTAAGGCCGCCTCGTCATCGCCGCTCACGCCTTTGAGTGCAATACGATAGCGAACTCCCTCCTGGGACCATTCAATGACTGGGGGGGAACAGGATGCACCACACATCATGGGGTTAAAGTCCCCTGTGAGTCCGTTATCGAGGGGAATGCTCTCTTGGAACTCTTCCCCGACTCCGTAATAGTCGTCTTCTGTGGTGCGTCTGGCGGCGAAGAAGCCATAGGAACAGGCGGTGGCGCCTCGACAGTCGGGAGCGAGGGATAGATAGATTTGGTAGCTGTCTGCGTCAGCTTCGGCTTCGACGTAGATGGGAAGTTCGTCATGGTCA
Organism: Phormidium sp. OSCR; assembly: GCA_001314905.1. Lineage (GTDB taxonomy): Bacteria > Cyanobacteriota > Cyanobacteriia > Cyanobacteriales > Geitlerinemataceae > Sodalinema. The sequence continues at coordinate 21,510 of LJZT01000007.1, read as the reverse complement.
GTCAGGGGAATCTCGCTCGGAAGCCGAATCGGAATCTCGGTGGTAGATTTTACCTGTTGCAGAACCTCGGAAAATAGGGGTGCAGGTTCTGCTGTTTCCGGATTGGAGTTTGGATTCGAGTCTGTCACTCCCTCGGCTACGTCTGTCAGGGGTGGCTCCTGATTGTCGGATGAGGACTCGGCTAACAATTCCTCTGGGGACTCCTCACTAACGGGGGTGTTGAGTGCGGTTTGCGAGGCTGGCTCGGTTTGGGAATTACGGGAGTCTTCCTGTACTTCGGGGGTTGGGGTGTCCTGGGAGAGATTCCCCGACGATGGGGTCTGACAACCGTTGAGCAGAATTAAGGGACTGGCGATCGCCAACAGCCAGAGTTGAGTCCTTATTTGAGTCTTTTGAACCGAAATTTGTCTCATTGATATGCCTCCTTTAGCACAAAAAAATATAAATGTCAATAAAATTTACGGATAATTTTCTGTATTTTCCCTAAATCCCCATTTAGCCTAGCATTCCCGCCACCTCGACCTACAACTTTGCATCAGGATTTATGAATTTTTGTAACAATTTTCTCGGATTCCCGTAAAAATCGTCCTCTGAAAGCGACAGATTTAGGAACACCCCAGAGAATCTCGACAAATGTCATAGTCCGCCGAGGAATCCCATAACTCATCGAATTGGTCTTTGAGTTAGAGATTTGCGGTGTCTGCTGTGACTCCCAGGCGTCCGATAGACCCCAACTATGGATGACGAACAGTTGAATGAACTCGCTTTAGACGCACAAGGGAACCCTCCCGGAAGCCAGGCTCGACAGGTTGCACTGACTCGACTCATTAACGGAATGATTCATTCGGGTCGTCTGATCTATCCTTCTGGAATTGGCTTATCTCCGGATCGATATCACGATTACCGCGCTGAAGCTCTACAAAGTTTGTTTTACTACATTTGTAGATCGATTGATGAGTATGACATCAAGTTAGCCTCGGTAATGCGATGGGCCAATATGCTATTGGAACGCCGTTTTTTTCGAGAGGTATCGGACCAAAGAAGGAGAAACAATAAACCGGTTGTGATGGAGCCGTTTGAGGAACGCCTGGTCTCAAAATCACAATGGGCTATAGTGTTGGGAGATGACAAACCCTTTTTATCTGAGTTGGTTCGTGAATGTCTTGAGGATGATGTTGATGGCTTATTTCGAGAATGCTGTCTGCCTAAATATCCTGAAGTCAACTTTCAGAAACTGGTCTTAAGACGGTTGGATGGCTATCAATGGCAAGAGATATCGGCAGAGTTTTCAATTAAAATGTCAACTCTAAGCACGTTTTATCACACCTCTCTGCGTCGCCTTGCACCCTATATTGAAACCTCAATTCGCAAGACCCACTCATTATGATTTTTAATTTTGGCAACCTCGAACACGAGTCTGTTAACCCAATGACAACGAATCTGATATTTACCGTTCCGTTGACCCAACAGCAGCGCCAGGTGGCGACCAGCTGTAGTCAACGATACTCCAATTCTGCTAAGGCGAAACGTATCTATCGCCAGGTTTTGGCGCTCTATGCTGTCCATTTTTATACGGATTGTATGGGGATTACAACAGATGTAACAGCCAGTGGATTTTGCCATCCTATTGAGCAATTACTGGCTGATGTCGCTGAACTCCCAATTCCTGGATTGGCAGGGTTAGAATGTGTTTTAGTTGAGCCGGCGATCGCCAACTTAGATCTCGTCTATAATCACCCTAAAACATTAACCGTACAAACCTCTTCCGAAGCCTTAAACAATCGCCTCGGCTATGTGGCTGTTGGCTTTAGTCCAACTGAGGAAGAAGCGTATCTTCTTGGCTTCCGCAAAACCTTATCATCAGAGTTAACAACTCTGGACAACTGGCAGAGCCTTGAGCGGCTTTTTGTTGTTTTAAAAAACGCCTTAACCCCGACATCTTTGATTTGTTTGCGGGACTGGTTTGCGGATCAGTTTACTCCGGATTGGGAGCCTCTATCTGCGGAATTTATGACTCAAGATACGGCACAGGTTGCGGCGATCGCCTTCCGCACTCCCTCAACTCAACCGACGATTCAACGAGCCAAGCGTCTTCAATTTAGTGATGGACATACCATCGCTCTAGAAGTAGGTGTCTATCCTCTCAGTGACGAAGAAATTGATGTGCGAGTCCGACTTATCCCCCCCCTAGGTGCTGCTCTTCCTTCGGATTTAAGTCTGATGATTCTTGATGACATGGATACGGTTATCATGCAAACTCAGGCTCGCGGAACCTCGGTATTACGTTTAGAGTTTAGTGTTGAACCCGAAGAAGTTTTCAAACTAAAGCTACAACGAAATACAGTAAGTTTAGTTGAGACATTTTCATTTTAGGAGGGACTAGGGAACACCGGATAACCCACCCCTGGCCCCTCCCAGGAGGGGAAGGGAACAGGGAACAGGGAATATCACCTGCTGTTTCCTAAATTGTGATTAACAATTAACGATTAACAGCAACCCTGGCTTTGAGATGTAGGATTTTTTCAATCGTCTCTTCGACGGATTTATCCGGCGTTGAGGCCCCCGAGGTAATCCCCACGACGAGATGACCCTCGGGAAGCCAATTGTCGGTGATTTCTAGTTCATCCTGTTCCAAGGGTTTATGTTCAATGCGATTTCCTGGGCCAATGCGATCGGCAGAATCGATGTGATAGGAAGGAATCTCTCGCTCGATCGCAATCTCTTGTAAATGAGTGGTATTAGACGAGTTAAAACCGCCAATGACCACAATCAAATCCAAGTCTTCTTCTACTAATTGCAACATGGCATCTTGACGCTCTTGGGTGGCATCACAGATGGTATTAAACGACATGAAATGCTGGTTTAACTCCGTTGGCCCATATTTTTGTAACATGGTGCGCTCGAAGAGTTTGCCAATTTGTTCCGTTTCGCTTTTCAGCATCGTGGTTTGATTGGCAATTCCCACACAATCGAGGTCGCGATCGGGGTCAAAGCCTTCGGAATGGGCGTTTTGGAACTTGTCCATAAATTCAGCTTTGTCACCACCCTGGAGAATGTAGTTGGCCACATACTCGGCTTCTTTGAGGTTCAAAACCACCAGATATTTCTCGGCAAATGAGGTGGTGGCTAGGGTTTCCTCATGTTTGTACTTACCATGAACAATCGAGGTGTGGTTGCGTCGCTTGTGTTTTTCAACACTGTTCCAAACCTTGGACACCCAGGGACAAGTGGTGTCAACAATGGTGCAACCCCGTTCATCGAGAAGCTGCATTTCTTGAACCGTGGCCCCGAAGGCGGGAAGAATCACCACATCGCCTTTTTGAACGCCGGAAAAGTCTTTTTCGCCATCGATCACTTCGATGAATCCGACATTCATTTCCCGTAGCCGTTGGTTGACACCGGGATTATGGATAATTTCGTTGGTGATCCAGATCCGCTCACTGGGGAAGTGGCTGCGGGTTTCGTAGGCGATCGCCACGGCCCGCTCAACTCCCCAACAAAAGCCAAAGGCCTCAGCTAGACGAATGGTGACCTGATCTCGTTCGAGGCGGTTCTGGTTAGCACGAATCTCACCAATCAGATCGCTCTGATATTCGGTTTGCAGGAGTCCTTCAACTTCAACCTCATGTCCAAAGCCACGACGGTGATAGTTGTCTGATTTTTGCAGGGAACGTTTAAAGGCTTTAGTATCCATAGTTAATTGAATGGGGGTTGGCGATTCGGTAGTTGGTCAATTTTCGGTTAAATTTCCGAGATGGTGTCATTGTACCGAGTTAACGGAAGCTTATGGCAATTCCCTATTCCCGATTCCCTTCCCCTCTTGCTTGCGAGAGGCCAGGGGTGGGTTATCCCTATTCACTATTCACTATTCACTATTCACTATTCCCTATTCCCTATTTCACAACGTCTCCGCAATAATCAAAGCCATACGCCAGAGTTCATATCCCTGTTCATTCAGGTGTAGTCCATCGGTGGTGAACTCGGCTTTGAGATAACCGGCTTCGTTGCTAAATAGGGGATAGAGGTTGAGATAGGTGGCCCCTTCAACTTGGGCGATCGCCGCTAAGCGTTCGTTGAGTCGTTGGATGCGTTGATTGGGGAGATCTCGCAGTTTCTCCCGTCCCTCCCAGGTGGCATCCTCGCCACTATGAGGCAAAATCGACTGAACCACAACCTCAGTATTGGGATGAATCCAGAGGATATCTTTGATGATTTTGCGGTGATTTTCCAAAATCGTCTCGTCGTCTTCTCCCCGCAGCAGATCATTGATGCCAATCATCACAAAAATCTTATCAGGGCGAGTGTTATCGAGCAACGGCAGCCGTTCATAGAGTCCCTGGGACCCTTCCCCCGAAATCCCCTGATTGAGCCAAGTGACATCGAGGGGGAGTAACCGCTCGGGAAAACTAAGACTAATTGAGTCTCCCGCTAACACATAGAGGCGTTCTGGGGAAGCGGCGGCGATCGCCTCAGCATCGTCTTCCAACCGTTCAAGCCAATCCTGATAGGTAGCACGGGGGACTTGCTCCAACTTTGGCCGAGGGGACGCTGTTGGCTGAACCGTTGGACTAGGAGTGGGACTCGTCTCGACAGTGGCCAAGGTATTACCATCGCGTACTGGCAAAGACGGTTCAGACTGTTGCCGTCCAATCAGAATCGCCACGGCCACCAACAACATGCCATTCGTCACCAAGGAGAGAATGCCCCAGGCTGGGATAGGCTTCGATACTCTAGACACAGGCTATCATCGCAAGACAGGTGCAACTTTCATTGTGCGTTATGGCGAGGAGAAGGCAAAAGGCAAAAGGGAACACTTCGACAGGCTCAGTGCGGTGCAGGGAACAGGGAATAGAGGACAGATAGACACATGAAATAGGATGATGCTAGAACCTACAATATAGGCTTGAAGATAGTCTAACTGTTAGACCTTATCCATCATTAACTGTCTATTTTTTTATTTATAGCAATCTTCGATTGCTAGATTGACACTCTGAGTTGGGAGAGAATCCCCTACCTCTTTCCCCTCTTGGGAGGGGCAGGGGTGGGTTCTCCCCTCCACCGGAGGGGTTAGGGGTGGGTCATGCCTATTGCCTGTTGCCTATTGCCTGTTGCCATCCCCTCTTGGGAGGGGTTAGGGGTGGGTTATGCCTATTGCCTATTGCCTATTGCCTGTTGCCATATCATAGAAACAACCGGCTCCACAGTGAAACGTGAAACCGGTTGTTCAGGGGAATTAAAGCGAATTAAGCGAAATTCAATCGAATCAACGATGCCAAACTATTGGGGCATACCGCTCGGCTTCGACGAGGACATTCCGCCCATGGCCGTTTCCTTGAGGAAACCATGATACGCTTCCATGCCATGTTCGCCAATGTCGAGTCCGTTGAACTCTTCTTCCTCACCGACGCGGATACCACCGAGAATCGCCGCCACGGCATACCAACAGATGAAACTTAGAACAACGGTGAAACCGCCAATGGTGAGGACACCAATCAGTTGAGCGATGAAGTTTCCACCGCCGAAGATGCCCACGGCGAGGGTTCCCCAAATACCGTTAACCAGGTGAACCGAAATCGCACCAACAGGGTCGTCGATTTTGACAACACGGTCAAAGAAGGAGACCGCAAAGACAACCAGAATCCCGCCAATCGCACCGGTGAGAGCCGCTCCCCAGTAGGGCATGACATTACAACCGGCGGTAATCGCAACCAATCCCGCTAAGATACCGTTAATGGTCATCGAGAGGTCTGGCTTGCCATCGCGGAACCAGGAGGTAAAGGTTCCTGTTACCCCACCCGCTGCCGCAGCTAAGTTTGTGGTGACAGCAATGTAAGCGATATTGGATGTAGCCGCTAACTCAGAACCGGGGTTGAAGCCAAACCAGCCAATCCAGAGAATCAGACAACCGAGGGTTGCCAGACTGAGGTTATGACCGGGAATCGCACGGGGTTGACCATCTTCATATTTACCCATTCGAGGCCCGAGAATCGAAGCCCCCACTAAGGCGGCCCAACCACCGACGGAGTGAACCACCGTTGAACCGGCGAAGTCTCCAAAAGACCAAGCACCTTCAGGACCAAAGGAGGTCAGCATTCCATTCCCTGACCAAACCCAGTGGCCAGAAATGGGGTAGAAAATTCCGGTCAGCAAGAGGCTGAAAATGAGGAAAGCATCGTATTTAATCCGTTCCGCCACAGCCCCCGAGACAATGGTGGCGGCGGTTGCAGCAAAGGCCACCTGGAATAAGAAGGAGACCGAAATCGGCAGACCACCGGGGAAGGGATCAAGTCCGTAGGTGGCGGGGTCTCCACTGCTGAGGAACCAACCGCCGAAGCCGATGAAGGCGGTCGAGCCTTCGCCGGTGGCCCCTTCACCATACATGAGGGAAAATCCGATCGCCCAGTAGGCAATTGTCGCTAGGGCAAAGACAATCAGGTTCTTTGAGAGGATGTTGACGGCATTTTTCTGACGACACATCCCGGTTTCAAGCATTCCGAAACCGGCGTTCATGAAAATAACTAAAACCGAGGCGACGAGAATCCAAACGGTGTTGAGAACACCTTGAACGTAGGCAGCGTCAACCTCTTCGAGAACTTCAATCCCTTGGGGGTCTGCGGCCGTTGCCGCTAAATCCCAAACGCCTAAAATTAAAGCTGTTAAGGGAATACAAGCGAGCCAATAGATGGGAACTCGGCGGCCAAGGGTCAGGAGTTTAACCAAGGCTGAGTCACGGTTGCTGCCGCGAACTCGCTTCGGTGAAGCTCCAGGTCGTGATCTGAGGGTAATCTTAGATGTCATGTTTTAGACTTTGGATTGAGATTTAAGTAAACGGATCGGTTTCCGACACAGCACACTCGCGCTGGGAACACTCGGCAATCTCTGATGGCGTCCAAAGCTCAAGCTTGTGTACCCTTGCGCTCCCGTCGAGATTGAGAAGCGGAGTTGTGCGGTTGAGTCACACTGATTGCACCAATTCTCGTAGGGTTTATTCTGTATAAGACAATACATTTGGCTGGCGATCGCCGGGAATCTCTGGGAAAACCTACTGATTTTTGCCGGTTTCTTAAGGAAACTCCCGCCAGAATCGCCAGGTTAGGTGAAGGTATGCCTAACTATTTTTTTGCTGTAGATAGGCGGCGGCACCGAGTTCGTCGAGCCGCTCCTGTTTGTCGAGAACCGATGTTTTCAGGTCTTGACGATACTGTTGAACCTGCTGCAACAAGGCCATATCCTGACTCGCTAACATCTGTATAGCCAGCAACCCGGCATTTTGGGCATTGCCGATCGCCACCGTGGCCACGGGAATCCCCCGAGGCATCTGCACGATGGAATAGAGGGAGTCGAGACCCCCTAAATGGCGGGTTGCTACCGGAACGCCAATCACCGGTAGCGGCGTTAGGGACGCCACCATCCCCGGTAAATGGGCCGCTCCTCCGGCCCCGGCAATAATCACTTTTAAACCCCGCTCATGGGCGGTTTTGGCGTACTCAAACAGACGTTCGGGGGTGCGGTGGGCCGAGACGATCGCCACCTCATGAGGGACCTGAAACTGTTGGCAAATCTCGATGGCCGCGTTCAGGGTCGGCAGGTCGGAATCGCTCCCCATAATGATGCCGATTTGGGGGGGATTTGGGCTAGTGGTCATTGATAGAATTGCTGAGTCGTACTCAAGTGAAACAATGGCTGTAACGATTATTCGGGGCAATGTGCCGGGATACAAGGGACCCGAGGGGACATCCTCCGGGAGACAACAGGCGATCGCCCTAGACGCGCAACGCATTACAGCTATTCGTCCCACCTCAGCCATACCAACCCCCTCCGCAACATCCCCACAGCCCCCCCTGAATGCCCCAGGAACCGATCTCGATTGCGGTGAAGACTGGATTTCCCTTGGAGGTTGCGATCTCCAGATTAACGGTGCTTTAGGCTTGGCTTTTCCTGATGTGACCCCGGAGCATCTACCCCAGTTAGCGGCCATCGGCCGCTATCTCTGGCAGGCGGGAGTCGATGCCTATTTGCCTACCCTCGTCACCACCTCCCCTGAGACGTTTCGCCGGGCGATCGCCACTTTTGAGACGTTCATGGCCAGCCAACTCCCCCAAGCCACAACCGCTCAGGTGCTAGGACTCCATTTAGAAGGCCCCTGTTTAAATCCCAAAAAACGGGGCGCTCATCCCCAGGAGTATTTGTTGCCCCTAACCCGAGATAACCTCGAACGAGTCTTAGGCCCCGCTGCGGCGACGGTGAGCCTGATGACCTTGGCCCCCGAACTTGACCCGGGTGGAGAGGCCATCGCCGAGCTGCAACGGCGCGGGATTCGCGTCAGTCTGGGCCATTCCTTGGCCACGGCGGCCCAGGCGAATCACGCGTTTGACCAAGGGGCCACTATGATCACTCACGCCTTCAATGCTATGCCGGGCCTACATCACCGAGAACCCGGTCTGTTGGGAGCGGCCTTGCTGCGATCGGGCATCTCCTGTGGGGTGATTGCCGATGGAGAACATATCTGTCCGATGATGTTACAGCTGTTGCTTAATGCCGCTCCTGAGCGTCTATTTCTCGTCAGTGATGCTCTCGCACCCCTGGGACTTCCTGACGGCGTTTATCCCTGGGATTGCCGCCAAATCGAGGTGAAACAGGGCACGGCACGACTGGCTGATGGAACTCTGGCCGGAACGACGCGATCGCTCCTCGATGGCGCTCTCAATCTGGTCAACTGGGGTCTGTGTGACATCGAAACGGCCATTTCTTTGGCTACCATCGCTCCCCGAGCGGCGATCGGACAATCGAGTACTCTGATCGGGGCTGCGGCTCACCAGTTACTGCGCTGGCGACAGGTTGACGGACAATGGCAATGTCAACGCCTATTTCCAGACCTGGACAACTCCTAAATTGACGAACTTAGGCCAACTTTTTTGAGGGGAGTAGGGTCTTGAGGGAGCGAATTTAGGCAGCGAATTTAGGCAGCGAATTTAGGCAGCGAATTTAGGGAGCGATCGCCCTACTCGTCCTCGTCATCCACCGTTTTTGTTGCCGCCATATTCAGGCTAATTAACGTATCCATAATTCGTAAACTACTGCAATCCTTGAAAAGATTAAACTCCGTCAAATCCTCATACTCCTCAAACCCCACTTCTTCTAAATAAATTGCCAAGGTTTCAAAATCAAAGCCGACCCGATGCACATCAAACTCATTCGTTTGACCCCCAAACATAATGCTCATCAAATGTAGCCGTTCAAAAGCCATCAAATTGGGATTGAGATAGAGCCAGCAGAGAGTTTGTAGATTGGGGACACTAATAAATAACTTCCCTCCGGGTTCTAGCACCCGATGCCATTCACTTAGAGCCACCAGTAACTCATTATTTAAACTGTGGTGAAAATGCTCCAACACATGGCTGGCGTAAATTGCTTCAACAGAATTGTCCTCAAATTGACTTAAATCCGCAGCATCCCCCACAAAATCGACTTCAGGGCGTTCCTCAATATCTAAAATTTTCCAGTCGGGATGGCGTTCTTGGCCGCCAATATGAAGTTTGAGTCCCATAATATCTCCTGAGTTGATTGGTTGAGGTGAGAGTTGGCTTGCGATCGCCGCCAAACCAACCCGAATAGTACAAACGGTTTGCCTTATTTCGGCTGAGGGAGAGAGTGGTGATTGTCCTCATCACGCCCATCCAACGGAGGTTCTTTGAACCAGAGCATCTGCTTAGGAATGGCAATAGAAATCCCCGCATCTTCAAAGGCCCGCTTCAGACGACGGCGATACTCCCGTTCTACGGCCCATTGTTGCAGAGGTTTGGTCTTCGTCCACATCAGTAGTTGAGTTCCTCGTTCATCCAGATTTTCCACCCCAGCTAACATCGTCGGCTCAATAATCGACTCAGTCCAATCGGGATCTGCTTGCATCTCCTCCATCGTCTGACGCATGACCTGAATCGCTTCGAGCGCATCTGCATCATGACTAATCCAAATCCGGAAGTCAATCCGAGACCATTCCTTGCTGAGATTATGCACCACCTGAATTTGACTATTGGGAACCGTACTGAGTCGGCCACCTTCTCCCCGCATCCGAGTCACCCGCAGGTTCATATATTCGACAAAACCGGGGCCATAGCCCACATCAATCACATCCCCCACCGCAAATTGGTCTTCCCAGAGAATGAGAACCCCATTAATCAGGTCTTTGATTAGATTCTGAAAAACAATCGTCAAGGCCACACCGAAAATCCCCGCCCCGGTAATCAGAGAATCGAGAGGGAAGTTTTGCAGGGCTAAAAACCAAATTACCCCAATTAAGCCAGCAATGAAGCTCGTCATTCCCTTTAAGGCGGCGGCTAAAGTGGGAGCGCGGAGGATAAAGCGTTTTGAGGCGGTGGGATTGAGGGATTCCTGTTCAACCCAGGATTGCAAGATATTGTCAAAAAAGACATCCGTTAGTTTGTTGGCGATCGCCACAAATAGCCAAATCCCCAAAATCTGAACCGGAAACTTCTGCAACCAGGTTGCATAGGCTCGTGTTTCGGGAAACTGAGACAGAATCCAGATAATTCCCCCAATCCACAGGGCCAGTTGCACAAACAGCAACACCCGCCGCAGCAAAATCACCAGGCTGATGCGCCGTTCTAAGACAATTTGCGGCATCATCGCCCGCAGAAACTGCACTCGGCTTCCCATCCCCGCTGAGCCATTCTCTTGGGCTAGAGACTCTTCTGGAGGTTGCAAGTCTTCAGGATGTCGTTGTCGTAAAAGTTGTTGGTAACGGCCCGTGACCCGTCGTTGTAACAGGGCAATGATTGGACTGAGAACAACCATGATGGCCGCTACAGCCAGAGCCTTCTGCCAGCGTTCTTGTCGGGCCTGCGGGAGACGATCCTGATACCCGAGTCGTAGGGCCTCCTCGATTTGATCAGCCCAGTCCTGAGCCAGAACCTCGGGGCGGCGATCGGCCACTTGAGCGTCAAACTCAGTTACCGTGACAATTTCTTCAGGTTCTTCCCAAGACCCCAGATTCTCGTCGTCATGAGCGATGATCACATATTGATTGGTATTCCAATCTTGTTGAGCGCTCACTTGCAGGGAGTCGGGATCGAAGCCCTCGTCCAGAATACGACTCAACTTGCGCTCAACCTCACGCACCCGCTCTCCTAACGGGGGAATCGTGCGGGGTTCGCCAAGATTGGACGGCGGTGAACTAATCTCTAAAACCGACCGTCCGTTGAGGCGCACGGTGGCCGTGTTTTCTGTCGGTTGTAGGGGATCGAGGGGAATCGGTAGGGGAGTTTGCCCCTCAACGCTTTGGGGACTAGCCGTTGAGAGGGTGACAACCGTGATTAGGGATAAGACGAGCAGCAGGAGACGCGGCAGTAGACGGCTCAGACGTCGGTGTAGATGATGCACGCTAAAGATTGACCTCATTGACATAGCACAAGATGAACTCTTGCAGAGCGTTGATGAGATGTATCAGGAGGTTTAATTGTCTATAAACCATTCGGAACTCCGTTGGCCGGGATCGATGGGAATGCTGACGGCTTTACCGAGGCGAGGCCGTTCGCGAGTCTCGCTGATATATTGACGAATCACCTCGGCACTGTTCCAAGCATTGAGATATTCGGCAATCTGCTCAAGATGTTGGGCATAATCGTCGGCTGAACGGGGAAATGAGGCTTGTTCGAGGTATTTCCACATCACCTGCAAGAAAATTTTGCCTTGGCTGCGGCGCAGTTGCAGGTCGTAGGAACAGCCCCACTTGTCCAGTAGAAGTTGGTGTAACTCAGGTCCAGTCACGATGGGTTGGCTTTCGTTGGTGCGGTTGGGCATGGGAGGCGTTGCTGGCGGACATCTGGCTCGGATCGCGATCGCTCGGGCAGGGTATGGCTCGTATTTTACATTTCTTCATCGATTGTGGCCAGCCTGGTCGCGATTTTCCCAAAAGCTCAATCGAAGGAATCTCCCTCTTTTTTGGCCCCTCCTGCGTGGTATTATGAATAAGTGTTGCGCCATTTTCATTATTTTTGCTCGCGACGGGACACGTGATCCGATACAATCCCAAACGGTGTGCGTCCTGCTTGGTGTTCTCACAGCAATGGGCGCAGATGAAACGGTGATACCGTTTGTTAAGCAAAATCAGATACAACCATAATACGTAAATAGCTCCATGACTCAGGCTTCCGGCTCAACCGATGTCCCCTCCATGGGACGACGGCAATTCATGAACTTTCTGACGTTTGGTGCAGTTACCGGAACAGCTCTCGGTGCGCTGTACCCCGTCGTTAAATACTTTATCCCCCCGTCGAGTGGTGGCAGTGGTGGCACGATTGTCGCTAAAGATGCCCTCGGCAATGATGTCAAAGCGACGAGCTTCCTCGCTGAACACAATGTGGGCGATCGCGTCCTCACTCAAGGCTTCAAAGGAGACCCCACCTACATCGTCGTTGAAGGTGAACAGGCGATCGCCGATTACGGCCTCAACGCCATTTGCACTCACCTCGGCTGTGTGGTTCCCTGGAATGCCAGTGCTGAGAAGTTTATCTGTCCCTGTCACGGGTCTCAGTACAACAAAGCGGGTAAAGTGGTTCGCGGTCCCGCGCCTCTGTCTCTGGCATTAGTGCATGTGGATGTGGCAGAGGACGACAAGGTGGTTCTCGCCGAGTGGACTGAAGAAGACTTCCGCACTCAGGAAACCCCCTGGTGGGTTTAACGCTCCCCCAACCTCTCCCCGCCGGGGAGAGATAATTTTGAGAATTCCCCTAGCCATTGAGAGAAGAGAACGTTGTCACAATTGATGAAATACTCTAGTGCTTGGGCGACCCAACAGTTCGCCCCTTTGATGACCCTGGTGAGGAAAGGCGTCCTGGTTACTCTGGCAGCCGTAGCTGTTTTTGTGGCCAGTGATGTCTTTGTTCCTCAAGCAGCGGCCGCTTACCCCTTCTGGGCTCAACAAACGGCTCCAGAAACCCCTCGTGAAGCCACCGGGCGCATTGTTTGCGCTAACTGTCACCTGGCTGAACAAGCCATGGATGTTGAGGTGCCTCAGTCGGTGCTTCCCGATAGCGTCTTTAAGGCCGTTATCAAGGTTCCTTATGATACCTCCAAACAGCAAATTCTCGGGGATGGTAGTAAGGCTGGCTTGAATGTCGGCGCGGTACTAATGCTCCCCGAAGGCTTCAAGATTGCTCCTGACGATCGCATTCCTGAAGACCTCAAGGAAGAAATCGAAGGCATTTTCTATCAAACCTATACCCCCGACCAAGAGAATGTCATTCTCGTCGGTCCCCTTCCGGGTGAGGAACACCAGGAATTGGTCTTCCCAGTTCTGTCTCCTGACCCCAATCGCGATCCTTCCGTTAACTTCGGTAAGTACTCGGTTCACGCCGCTGGTAACCGGGGTCGTGGTCAAATCTATCCGGCCGGTAATAACAGCAACAACGTTGCTTATAAAGCTCAACACGCCGGAACCATTGAGTCTATTGAACCCAGTGATGAGGGTGGGTTTACGGTCACGTTGACCACTGAGGACGGGTCTGAGGTGGTTGAGTCGGTTCCTCCGGGTCCCGAGATGTTGGCCTCGGTTGGTGATGTTGTGGCCGCCGGTGATGCCCTCACCAATGATCCCAATGTCGGCGGCTTTGGTCAGAAAGATACGGAAATTGTTCTGCAAAGTTCCGCCCGGATTCAAGGCTTGTTAGGCTTCTTTGCTCTGGTTGCTTTGGCTCAAATCATGCTGGTTCTTAAGAAGAAACAGGTTGAGAAAGTTCAAGCGGCTGAAATGGAATTTTAAGCAGCGAATTGGCTTTTGCACCAATGTGATAGCAGTTAAAAATTCACCGCGATCGATTATTGGTTTAATTTAATGAACACGGCGTTCTCATTCTATGGGAGCGCTGTTTTGTTTGGGAACTCAACGTCAGGAGGAAATCAGGCAATCAGGGATTTTGGTTTCTCAAGGTCATGAAGCTTGCTAAGATACTACGAACGCGATCGCCCCTTTGGATTGCGGCACTGTTAAAAACGTTACTTAAGATTACTGTGGCCGTCGACGAGAAAATTATTACAACTCCATCTGGGGATTGGTTTTACCGCGAGGTGCATCCCCCCAATCCTCCCACAGCCCCCCCAGTGGTCTTCCTTCATGGCTTACCCTCCCTTGGCTACAGTTGGAGTGCTTTACTGCCCGATTTAGCCAGTCAGGGAGTTCAGGGAATTGCCCCAGATTGGCTAGGGTTCGGGCGATCGCATAAACCGCAAAAACGAGACTTTGCCTATACCCCAGATGCCTTTATCGAGGCGTTACAGGGCTTTCTCGACGCCATGGACCTCGATCGCATTTCCCTCGTCGTCCAGGGCTTCCTAGGGTCCGTCGGCCTACAATACGCCCTACGCCACCGCGATCGCATCGACCGCCTCGCCATCCTCAACGCCCCCCTCTCCCCCGAGGCGAAACTTCCCTGGAAACTCAAACAAATGAGTTTTCCCCTCGTCGGGGACATGATGACCCAAGACCCCCTCCTCATCGACCGCACCCTCGAAGCCGGTAGCGGCTTTGTCATCCCCGACGAAGATCTCGATGTCTATCGTCGTCCCTGGCTCAAAACCTCCGATTCCGGGCGATCGCTTCTCTATACCCTGCAAAATCTGCAACTGAAGACCGCCATGAGCGAAATTAGCCAAGGTTTTCAGTCTTGGAGTCAACCCACCCTCGTCATTTGGGGCATGGTAGACCCCTGGTTGGCCCCTGAACCGGCCCAAGCCTTCAGTCAACAACTAGAGAATGGCGATTTTGTCAGCCTTCCCGAAGCCGCCCATTACCCCCAAGAACATTGGTCGGACGATGTGGGCAAACGATTGATTCCCTTCCTGCGTAAGGCATCGGCCACCTAAATCTTGTCTCTAACGGATCGTGAACCATGGCTAAATATATCCTTTGGGGCCGCTATTGCGAGAATGCCCTGGACAAACGACAACCCTATCGCCAAGCCCACCTAGACGGACTGGCCCAGCAAAAAGACGCCGGGATTCTCGTCACCCTCGGCCCCACCGCCGACAATACCCAGGTGTTTGGCATCTATGAGGCCGACGACGAAGCCAGCGTTCGGCAACTGATTGAGAATGACCCCTACTGGAAACATGGCATCTGGACCGAGTATGAGGTCAAAGCCTGGATTCAGGCCTTTTAAGCCAGAGAGGGGCCAGAGACGGGATTAGGCGAAAGATGAAGGTTTGTTAAAGTTTTGGCGATCGCCTCTAAAAAATGTAACGTTTTGGCAAAGAAACCTAAACCGTGCAGTAGGATCGGAAAACACTGAAAAATCGCCTAAACCCTTTCCTGTAAAAGCGTTTACTGGCTATCCCTGCCCGGATCTAACCTGAGAGGGATACCCGTGGCGGCAGATTGATTCTATAATTTTGTTAAGAACCGTTTATTTGATGTTGCTTTTTTGCGGATGTTATGCGTAGCCGCTTCACCTCTTCTGTCCCCGTCGAAATTCCCGTCCCCGACCAACCCATCCCCATTCAGCATTACCTGCGGCAACCTCAGCGGCTCGTCACCGCCCTAGTTGACCCCAGTCGAGTCGATGTCCTGAGTGCAGACTGTTTCCGCCTCAAAATGCGCCCCCTGCATTTCCTAATGCTGACCCTTCAGCCAACCGTAGATATGCGAGTTTGGGCCGATGCCCAAGGAACCGTGCGGTTACGCTCCGTTGGCTGTGAAATTCGCGGCGTTGAATACATCAACCAGCGGTTTTCCCTCGACTTAGTGGGGCGACTCGAACCCCACACCCACAACGGCAAAACCACCCTGTACGGGAAAGCAGACCTCAAGGTAGCCGTGGATATGCCCCCGGCCCTCTGGCTAACCCCCAAGCCCATTATCGATGCCACAGGTAACACGCTCCTCGCCAGCGTGTTACATACCGTCAAACAACGGCTCACCCGTCATCTCATTGCCGACTATCGAGCCTGGGCCGGCGAAACTCAACAAGACACGCCCCTATCCCTCTCGCCCAAAATGTCCCCCAACATCCAAAGCAGCTAGGGCCTGTTGCCAGGAGAGAGCGCCCCCGCTCTTGCCTTTTGCCTCTTGCCTCTTGCCTCTTGCCTCTTGCCTCTTGCCTCTTGCCTGTTCCCTATTCCCCAAAAACCACCATGCTAGACACCGACACCAAAAAAGCAGCCAAGAAAACGCTACTTCGCAAAATTCCTCACGCCCTCTATATTTGCGGTGTAAAAGATATCAATAGCGATAACCTCAACGGCTTTACCGCCAGTTGGGTGATGCAGTCCTCCTTTGAACCGCCACTCATCGTCAACTGCGTCAAAAATGACAGCGGTTCCCACGAAATGCTCAAATCCAGTGGCGTGTTCAGCCTCAGCTTCCTCGAACTCGGGCAAAAAGACCTAGCCCAAAAATTCTTCAAACCTCAAAGCCGCGTCGGCAACAAATTTGAGGATGTCGAATTTTACACCGGCGAAACCGGTTGTCCGATTATTAAGGACTCTCTCGGCTATGTAGAATGTCAGGTAGTCGGGTCTGTCGAGAAAGGAGATCATACCGTCTTCGTTGGAGAAGTCATCGCCGCAGGCGTTCACCGCGAAGGAGAAATTCTCGACCTCGAAAGCACCGGCTGGAACTACGGTGGCTAACTCCTCCGATAGAGAAGTTATCCCTGTTCCCTGTTGCCTATTCCCTGTTCCCTGTTGCCTATTCCCTGTTCCCTGTTCCCTGTTCCCTTCTTCCCCCATGCCTTTAATTCAAGTCAAAACCTCTGCCCCCGCTCCCGATAAAGCTGCCGTCGAAGGAATGTTACAAGTCCTATCCTCAAAGCTATCGGGGCATCTGGGTAAATCAGAATCCTATGTCATGACGGCCTTTGAAGCCGATGTGCCGATGACCTTTGGCGGGACTCTGGACCCAGTTTGTTTTGTCGAAGTCAAAAGCATTGGCTCGATGAGTTCAGCCCAGACAAGCGCCATGAGTGCTGATTTTTGTCAAGAAATTGAAGACCGGCTAGGGGTCCCTGGGAAACGGATTTATATTGAGTTTGCTGATGCCAAAGGGGCGATGTGGGGCTGGAATGGCTCTACCTTTGGCTAAGTCACTCTTAGTCAGGTTCTCTTCCCCGTTCCTCGTCGTTTGAGGAACGGGGTTTTCCTGTTGGTCAACGGCTGAAATGAAACTGTTGTGATACCATTCTGGGTAGCTTCAGGTCGCGATCGCGGACCTGGGGGGGCCTCTCACCTTGGACTGAGAGAGGACACACCATGCACGTCATCAGAGTCTAACTTGTGAATTATCCGAACAGTACGGCGGGGATGAACCAACCGGAACCACTCCGGATGGGGGTAGTCGGAGTCGGGAATATGGGGCAACACCATACCCGCGTGTTGAATCTTCTCAAAGATGTTGAGTTGGTTGGAGTGGCTGATGTTCAGGTCGATCGCGGCTTAGATACGGCCAGTAAGTATCGGGTCAAGTTCTTCGAGGATTATCGCGATTTACTGCCCCACGTACAAGCGGTTTGTGTAGCAGTCCCGACTCGGTTACATCATTCGGTGGGCATGGATTGCTTGCAGAGTCAGGTTCATGTGATGATCGAGAAGCCCATCGCCGCGAGTCTGGCCGAAGCCGAATCCTTAGTGAATCAGGCGGCGGAGTCGGGCTGTATTCTTCAGGTGGGACATATTGAACGCTTCAATCCGGCCTTTCAAGAACTGAGCAAAGTCTTAAAAACTGAGGAAGTCCTGGCCTTAGAGGCCCATCGTCTTAGTCCCTATTCCGATCGCGCCAACGATGTCTCGGTGGTCTTGGACTTGATGATTCATGACATCGATCTGATCTTAGAACTGATTGGCGATCGCGTCATGAAACTCTCAGCCAGTGGCAGTCGCATTTCCGGGTCTCCTCACCTCGATTATGTCACAGCCAATTTAGGCTTTGCCAACGGGGCGATCGCCACCCTAACCGCCAGCAAAGTCACCCATCGCAAACGTCGCACCATCGCCGCTCACTGTCAAACCTCCCTCACCGAAGCAGACTTCCTCAACAACGAAATTCTCATTCACCGCCAAACCACCGCCAACACCTCCACCGACTACGGCCAGGTGCTTTATCGTCAGGATGGACTGATTGAGAAAGTTCGCACCAGTAACATCGAGCCGCTTCATGCCGAACTCGAACATTTCGTCAACTGTGTTCGCGGTGGAAATCAACCCTCCGTTGGCGGTGAACAAGCCCTACGAGCCTTGCGTTTAGCCAGTTCCATCGAACAAATGGCCCTAGATGGTAAACTCTGGGACTCGCCCGATATTGAATGGCTCTCCGATGCCGCCATTTTGCATTAATGATGTTTGTATGAAGACGGGTTGAATGAGTCGAACTCAGCCACAGAGTTGCCCCTAATTTCAGCTAACATTCCTGCCAACCTTCTGTTTCCTTAACCTACCCTAAACGACCATGACCGTTGTTAAACGTCCTCTGCTACGTCCCGGCGATGGAATTGACTCTCAGGAGTTCACCGAACCCGTCAAACTCCTGCAACGGATTATGATTAAACTCAGGCTGTTGCCCATCAGTCAGCCCATTAACGGTCGCTTTGACTCTGCCCTAGAGAAAGCCGTCAAAGTCTTTCAAATGCAGAATGACCTAAGTATGACGGGGATTGTTGGGGCAGAAACTTGGGCCGCCATTGATAGCAAATTAGGACTCAATCAAGGGAGTCCGTCTCCATCGCCCTCGCCCTCGCCATCCCCGTCCCCTCAACCCCTAGAGCGTTATCCAGTCTTAAAAAAAGGCGATGGGATTGATTATCCAGAACTGGCTGAGGCGGTGAAAGTTCTGCAAGAATTGCTGATTGAAGCCCGCATCTTTCCCCAAGATGAACTGGCCGATGGTAAGTTTGGGAACAATACGGAAGAGGGAGTGAAACGATTTCAATCGCTGAATGGCTTAGTCGTCGATGGAGTGGTGGGACGAGATACTTGGTCGGCGTTGGTCAGTAGACCTGTTACCATCTATGAACCCGAACGTCAAGGGCCGGTTTCTCAATTTGATATCTCTCGTATTGTCGCCTCAATTCCCTATCCTGATATTCGAGTCTATGCTCGTGATTCAGTTCCCTTAATTTTGGCGGCGTGTTTAGATCATGGTGTCACAGATTTAGGACAGATTGCCTATGTTTTAGCGACCGCTGAACATGAATCTCATTTAGGGAAATGGATGACCGAATTAGCCAGCGGTTGGGCCTATGAATGGCGATCAGATTTGGGCAATATCTATGCTGGAGATGGTCCGCGTTATAAGGGACGAGGCTTTGTTCAGATTACTGGGCGAGCCAATTATCGCTATTGGGCGGGTCGTTTGGGTATTGACTTAATTGGTAATCCTGAGTTAGCCGCCAATCAAGAGATTGCAGCGGATTTACTGGTTTTGGGAATGCGAGATGGGTCTTATACGGGTCATGCCTTGAATGACCATATTTCGGGAGCGCGGCGGGATTTTTTCAATGCTCGCCGTATCGTCAATTGGCTCGATCGCGCTGAACATATCGCCGCGATCGCTCGGGAATTTTTGCGCGTCTTACGTTAGTTAAACTGTGTCATTAAACCGAATTGAACCCGTTACGCCCACCTGGATGGATTTGCTAGGTCTTCTGGTGGCGATCGCAGTATTATTCTGGGGTCTAGGAGACTTTGGACTCTATGACCCCCATGAAGGCCATTTTGCCGGAGTCGCCCGAGAAATGCTGCTACGGCAGGATTGGACAACCCCCTATCTCAACGGCGCTCCCTATCTCAACAAGCCTCCTTTACTCTATTGGGCGATCGCGCTCAGTTATAGCATTTTTGGCATCAACGAGTTTGCAGCCCGCTTCCCGTTGCTCCTAGGGGGCGCTTTGGGCATCCTTGTGGTCTGGCAGTGGGGGCGGCAATTAGTCTCACCTCTGACCGGACGAGTCGCAGCCCTGATGTTGGCGACGGCCTGTGGTTGGTTTATCTTTAGCCACCAATTGCTCATCGATCTGTTGCTGTCGTCGCTGTTGATGAGCCTCTACTATTGTCTTTGGCGTGTCACCGTCTCTCCCACGAACCTACTCTATAAACTCGGGTTTTGGCTGTTCTTGGGCCTGATTATCTTGGCCAAGGGACCGTTTATGTTGGTGTTTCCGGCCATCGCCCTACTGGTCATGAGTCTGATTGAGTCCCCGCGACGGCTGACTCAAACACTGATGCCTCGGTTCGGCGTTCCCCTAGTGTTGCTGCTGATTCTGCCCTGGGCGATCGCCGTCGAACGGGCTAATCCCGGCTTTTGGCAGTATTTTGTCAACAACGAGAACCTAGAACGCATCGCCGATCGCCGCTATCCCCGCGATTACGTCGTCTCCCAAGTCAGCGCCCTGGGCTATCTCGGGATAACTTTGGTCTGGGCCTTGCCCTGGTCCCTGGTGTTACCCCAAACCCTGGTTCAGTTTTGGGTGAGTTTACAACAATCGCGCCAGGAACAACGCAGCGGCTTGCTCCTGCTGGCGATCGCCGCCCTACTGCCCATCCTCGTTTTTCTGCCTCTCTCCTCCCGCCTCCTCTATTACAGCTTGCCCAGTCTGCCGCCTCTCATCCTCCTCTGTGCCATCTGGTGGACTGCCGGCCAGGGACGGCGAGGACTTGCCACCGGCTGGGGAGGGCGGCTGGCTGCTGTCACCCTGATGGCTCTAGGAGTCGCCCTCTTGATTGGCCTCTGGCAACTCCCCAATCTCCTCGATGTCAATCTCCTCGACTCCCTCCCCCGACAAATGGAGTCCTTGGCCCGTCCCTTAGGGCTAAGTGTTGGCCTCGGGGCCGTCTTGGCGGGACTGTTGCTGCTGCGAGGACAACCCATCGGCAGTTGGCTGAGTCTGAGTCTGGCGATGGCGATCGCCTACGTCATCATCATCCAAGGCTTTAGCCTCTTTGCCGAGATCCGCTCCTCACAGCCTCTAATGAACCAGGCCCAGTCCCAACTGCCCGAATCCACCGTTTGGGTATTTGAAGGATCTCGCGAACTCGGGGTTGCCGGGGCCATGAGTTTCTATCTCGGACCCGAGGGACAGCGATTTCCCGAATTTCCCACCCTCGACCCCGGTTGGGTTTGGGGCCATGATGACCTGGCCTATCGCATTGTCTATGTTCTCAGCGATGCCGGAGAACCTCGGATTTTGCCCGACTTTCCGGGGCCAAGACCTTCGTATCACCTGTCGGCGGCGGAGTTACAAGAACTCTGGCAGAGCGATCGCCCCGTTGTCTTTGTCACCGACTTTCTGCGCGATGCAACAGACGCCACTGATCCCCTAACCCGCAATCTCCCGGACAATGCCGGAGATCCCCTATTGGTCGTGGGTTCGAGATATCTTTATGGCAATGGGGTGGTGAGGGAATAGGGAATAGTGAATAGTGAATAGGGAATAGGGAATAGGGAATAGGGAATAGGGAATAGGGAATAGGGAATAGGGAATAGGGAATAGGGAATAGGGAATAGGG
>LJZT01000143.1:4436-9601 GCA_001314905.1 Phormidium sp. OSCR | reverse complement strand
GATGCCACTGATGACGATAAATGGCTAGTTATTGACGGACTACAAAGACTAACGGCGCTGAAGCAATTTATCTTTGATAAAAACTTAGCATTAACTGGACTTCAATATCTCAGCGACCTTGAAAATAAAAAATATGATGAACTGCCCCGCAAATATCAGCGTCGCATTCTGGAAACTGAATTAACCCTCTCTACTATTGAACCGGGAACACCTCCAGCCGTTAAATACAATATTTTTCGTCGAATCAATACGGGGGGAGTACCACTATCCCCCCAAGAAATTCGCCATGCTTTAAACCAAGGTAAAGTCACCGAACTGTTACGACGCTTGGCGGAGTCTGATGAATTTATCCAAGCTACTAAATTCAACAAATCTAAAAAACAAAAGCGAATGTCGGATCGAGAATTCATCCTAGGTTTCTTGGCCCACAAAATTCATGGTTACACGAAATACAAAAACTTTGAAAGTCGTGATGATTTTTTAGTGCAAACCATGACTCTTATCAATAAAAATATTTCCGATGAGAAGCTCGAAAAAATTGCGCATAATTTCACCAAAGCCATGATAGCTGCCCATGATATTTTTGGTGACAATGCTTTTCGCAAGCTATCCAAAACCACCTCACGACGCTATCCAGTTAATCAAGCATTATTTGAAGCTTGGTCTGTAAATTTAAGCAAGCTCAAAGAGTCAGAAATAGAACTATTAAAACAGAAAAAAGATGATGTTGTCAATCGCTTTGAAGACCTCGTAGATTCGGATGATGAATTTCGTGAATCCATTTCGCAAGTCACCAAGAAAGTAGATATTCGATTTAGTCGCATTGAAAACTTAATAGACGAGGTCTTGACATGATACAACGATTACGGCTACAAAACTTTAAGTGTTTTGAAGATCAATCGCTAACCTTCCGCAATTTAACACTGTTGTCTGGATTAAATAGCAGTGGTAAGTCCTCCATCCTGCAAGCTTTACTCTTGCTGCGTCAATCTTATCAACAAGACTTATTACCCGACACGGGTTTAGCCCTCAATGGTGATTTAGTTTGCATTGGAACAGCACAAGATGCACTGTTTGAAGGAGCTACAGAAGATTTAATCAGTTTCGAGATGCTCTGGAAAAATGAGACTGAGGCTAAATGGCGTTTTAAGTACAATCGACAAGTAGAAGTGTTAGAAATCGGCGACTCACCAACAGAATTGCAAGCCTATCAATCCAATTTATTCAGCGATAAATTTCATTACCTTCAAGCAGAACGAATTGGTCCACGTACTTATCTAGAAATATCAGAATATCAAGTCCGACAACATAGACAACTCGGTTCTCAAGGACAATATACACCCCATTTCTTATCTCTTTATAGAGATGAGATTATCCAAAAAGAATTACGTCACCCGGATGAAGACTCCCTAACGCTGACTAACCAAGTGGAAGCATGGATGGGAGAAATCAGTCCAGGAACACGAATTAATATCAAAGATAGTTCTGATTTGGATTTAGTCAGTTTGCAGTATTCTTACGGGTTGAGTAACCCCTACCGAGCTACAAATGTCGGGTTTGGAATTAGCTATACGTTACCGATTCTTATCGCAATTTTAGCCTCGAAACCAGAAACCTTAATCTTGCTAGAAAACCCAGAAGCACATCTACACCCCAAGGGACAAGCCAAGATGGGGGAGTTGCTGGCTCTCGCGGCGAGTTGTGGAATTCAGATTGTCGTAGAAACTCATAGCGATCATATCTTGAATGGCATTCGTTTAGCCGTTCACCATAAAAAACTCGCTCCTAATGACGTGCAACTACATTATTTTCAACGTCAAGAAATGCGAGGGGAGTCGAACATTGAGGTTGTCTCACCCCACCTCGATAAAAATGGACGTATCGACCAGTGGCCCGATGGTTTCTTTGATGAATGGGACAAAAGTTTGGAGGCTTTACTAGAACCCGTAGGAGAAGAGTAAATGACTGTAGAAATGGTATTAAATGAACTTTCTCTACGGACTCTTGCAGCAGATATTCCCACAGCCAGACAATGGATGTCTGTATTTATGCAAACGTTGAGTGAAGCAACCCGTAGTGGTGTAAAGAGAGTAGTTCGTACCCAAGATGATATCAATAGCATACAACTGGCTCCCGAATATCCTCTTGCAAAATGGCGCAACGATCCCCAAGTCAATCGTGAAGAACAAAGTTTTTTCCGATTGTTGACAACAAAAGCTCCTTTCTGGACTGATGTTGCTGAAGATATCAAGAGTAAGTTTGATTTATCAGATATTTCCTACCGAGGTAGCCTAGCTCCAGGACTAGGTTTTGCCCTGGTTAGTGATTCATTGGCGGTGAGTTTACTTTCTGAATCAACCTGGAATGAGAGTCATTTAACACTAGATATCATCCAGTTAGATGAAAATGAGGATTTAATTGAAGAACAATCAAACGTTCTTCATGCAAGTCAAATTCAGCATCTTCAAACACATATAAACTGGATTCAAAATCAAATCCGAACCAGTGTCAGAGATGGAGTAGATCTTTGGCAACGTCGAGATGAATTATTTCCTCATTTGGGGTTTTGTCAAGCAGTAAAACCACAGATTAGCAGTCTTCGTTATGGTGATCCGATGCTAAAACAGGTCAATAAACGCTTGTTTGAACTTGAAGAAGCCGCACAAGGTTGGACAGAAGAGGGATTTAACCTAGATACTCTTCCCAGCAAAGCTACCCCAGAAAGTGATTCAAGACTGCAAAGATTTAAAAATCAACTAATGATCCAATGTCCTGACTCTGAGTTGCGTTTGTTTAGCTTGCACTTGAGAATGACTCCTGGGGCCTGGAGACTCTATTTTTTTCCCTTAACTCCTGGGACTATTCTAATTGGTTATGTTGACCAAAAACCATTATAGAAAAATACCGAAGACTTGGTTGCAATGGGAATTTCACGAGAGGATATTGTCTTAGGATTACATCCTCCCTACAAACGTCCTTACACAGACTATGGTGTCGCTTAGACAAGCCACCGCTGAAACCAGTCCAGCGGGATGACACCGCCAGGATTCTTCCTCAGACTCTCCTAGCCGAGAAAATTATGTCAAGATAGGCACAATGGCTCTTACGCAACAGACTTGACTGTGATACAAACGACTGAAATCCGTTCCCAAACCCCTCAATCCCAAACCGAGGTGACATTCCACTATCACGTGGCCATGTCCCAGCCTCAATCCCATCTCCTAGACATCACCCTAGAGGTTCGCAACTGGACCGCCGGCCATCTGGACTTAAACTTCCCCGTCTGGACTCCGGGTTCCTATTTGGTGCGGGAATATGCCAAACATATTCAAGAGTTTACCGCACAAACCGACAACGGAAGCCCTCTAAACTGGCAAAAACAATCGAAAAATCAATGGCGGATTCAAACTGAGAATACCACGAATCTCTCTATTTCCTATCGCCTCTTTGCCAACGAACTCACCGTTCGCACCAATCACTTCGATGAGACTCACGCCTATTTTAATGGTGCGGCGACGTTTTTCTATAGTCCTGGACTCGAACATCACCCGATTGAGGTGACAATTCATCCTCATCATCCCGATTGGCAAATTGCTACAAGTCTGCCAGCAGTGGATAACAAAACCAACTGCTTTTATGCCGCCGATTTTGATACTTTGGTGGATAATCCCTTTGAAGTGGGGATTCAAGAACGTCGCAGTTTTGAGGTCTTAGGAAAACCTCATGATTTGGTGGTTTGGGGACAGGGAAATCTCAATCTCGATCGCCTCGTCGAAGATACCAAACGCATCATTGAACTCGAAGCCAATCTCTTTGACGGCTTACCCTACGATCGCTATCTCTTTCTCCTCCATCTGTCCGCTGGTGGGTTTGGTGGCTTGGAACATAAAAGCTGTTGTTCCCTCAACTATCCCCGGCTGGCGTTTCAGAATCGCGATCGCTACCGCCGCTTTATGCAACTGGTGGCCCATGAATTTTTCCATCTCTGGAACGTTAAACGGATTCGACCTAAAGCCTTAGAACGGTTTGACTATGAAGCCGAAAACTACACCCCTTCTCTCTGGTTTTGTGAAGGGGCCACCAGCTATTATGATATGCTAATTCCCCTGTGGTCGCATATTTATGGCGGGAAAGCATTTCTGAAAATCTTTAGTAAAGATGTCACCCGCTTTTACAGCACTCCTGGACGGTTCGTGCAACCCCTGAGTGAGTCCAGTTGGGATGCGTGGATTAAACTCTATCGCCGTGACGCGAATAGTGATAACTCGCAAATTTCCTACTATCTCAAAGGGGAAATGGTGGCGTTAATGTTGGATTTGACCATTCGCCGTAATAGCCAAAATGCGCGATCGCTTACCGATGTCTTGCGTCATCTTTGGGATGAGTTTGGAAAACCCGAAATTGGCTATACTCCCCAACAACTGCAAGCCGCCTTTGAAGCCGCCGCCGGTCAAGATTTGAGCGAGTTTTTCCATCGCTATGTCCATGGAACGGAAGATTTACCCCTGAATGAGTATCTCGAACCCTTCGGCTTACGGATTAAAACCGATGAAGCCAAACAACCGCCATTTCTGGGAGTACGGGTGAGTGACGATCGCGGACTTACCCTCGTCGATTTCGTTGAAGCTGGTTCTCCAGCGGCTGAGGTGGGATTGGAACCGGGAGATGAGTTGCTGGCGATTAATCGTTTGCGGGTTAATGCTGATGGCTTCGGCGATCGCCTCAAGGACTTTCAAGCCGGTGATGAGATTGAACTCAGTTTCTTCCATCAGGACGAATTGAAAATGATGCGTCTAACCCTCACAAAATCCCGTCCTGCTAATTATATGGTGGCGATCGTCGATAACCCCACTCCTGAACAGGCTCAAAATTTCCAGGCTTGGTTAGGGGTGGAAATGACGAGTCTGTAACTGGCGACTCCTGAATCTGGCGAGAGGATTTAATTCTTTGGTTTGAAGACCAAATTTAGGTAGGGGTGAAAAAAATTTGCCCCTACAGCAATGGTTTTAATTTCAATCCACCGTCCCTAAAATTAAATTCAATAGATTCAATTCATTAGAGGTAATCAAATAGTGACTCGTAAATAACTTCGATCGCATCTGTTGTAGACTATAACTCCGAAAAATCAGAAAGGGAAACTCTCGATAGCGATCGCCAATCGGTAA
>LJZT01000143.1:2704-4410 GCA_001314905.1 Phormidium sp. OSCR | reverse complement strand
CGTAAATACTCCTTCAGCAGCAAGCGAAACTCCTGTTTTTCGGGTTCGACGACTCCCGATTGGAAATACTCAGCCATAATATCTCCCAAGAGAAACGCAAACAGGGGAATCGCATAATACTGATCCGACCAACTCTGACCCTGTTGAAGTCGCTGGGTATAGTCATGAGGAGATTGTAACTCACGGATTAACTGGATTCCCCATTCCATTAACTGCTGAAGATTGGGGGAATACTCGGAACTATTCTGAATCGCAATCATCTGCTGGAGTAACTCTGAGGAGACGGAGGTTTGAATCGTCCTGAGTCCCATGGTATAGGTTTCAGATAACCGTTGTTCACCCATATGAACCAGCAGTAAACTTCCGCAAATATGACCCAATTCTAGGTTGGGAAGCGTCAATAATCCAGCGAGAGGATTGCAATGATTGGCGAACTCTTGATTGAGGAGCGATCGCACCCCCAAATACGATAACTCCTTCTTATTTTCTTGGTCATTCTCAGTCAGAAGAAACTCTCCTTGACTCAAGAGCGATCGCAACCGTTCCGCCAACTCTTTAACAGTCGTATTACGGCGATCGCGGCGATATTCTTTCTGCAATTTATCAATCAACGCCGCCAATTGACCACTTAAGCTTTGACCGGACATCGAGACGGACTTTCCACCAATGGGAATCATCATAAACTGCTCTCGTCCGATTTTACCCGAGCCAGCAATTCGCGTCATAATCGCCGTTTTGAGAATCACCAACAGCGTCAACAGACTCAAGAGACTTTCTTGAATCGCTAAATCTTGGTGTTCCTCATCATAATACACCGCGCGATCGCCCAAATAAAAGGTCACGGCTTTCTCGCTCTCATCCAAACTCCGCCAGCCATCATTCTCCCAAAACTGACCTCGACAGCGATACATCACCTGGATAATTTCCATTAAATTCTGTTCCACCTGAAAGCGGGGAACATCCAGCAAAATATGTTGAGCCTTAGGAAACGATAACCCCCGACTCGCCGAGGAGGTCATAAACACCACTTGAACCCGATCCTGAAACTCCTGAATCTTCCCTCTCTCCTCATCACTTAAATCTGCATGAACCTCTAAATAGTCCTCATACTTCGCAAAGTTCTCCTGATTCTGGATTGACTTAATCAACTCTTGCAATCGTTGCTTATCTTGGATATAAACCAAAATCTGAGTCTGAGGATTTTGCTGACGCAGCTCATTAAGATCCTCCAACAGTTGCGACTGAAGCGTTCGAGCGAGTTTTCCCATCTGATCTGAGGTAAACTCTGGTTCAAAACGAACCGACTCCACAAACACTTTATAGATTAACCGGAGACGATTGGCTGGATAGGAATTGGCGTTAATCACCTGTCCCTGCATCGTTTTCAAAGGACCTTTTCTAAACTCCAGGGACTCCACTTGAATCTTCTGTGGCGATCGCAGATCACGCCGATGACGCACAAAAATCTTATCCGGTTCAGGTTCCTTATCACTGAGATGCTGTTGAATCACTCCCTGATCCACAATCGACGCATCGGCGACAATCACTTTGAGATTAAACCCAGATTGAGGGTTGTTGAGTTCATACTTATGAATTATATCCGTGATGGCGTGCAAAAAATCCACCCCACTCTGATCACCCGTCACCTCATCAATCATAATAAATAGATGTTTGATGCGGCTGGACATCTCTCGCATTCGAGGAAA
>LJZT01000143.1:0-2697 GCA_001314905.1 Phormidium sp. OSCR | reverse complement strand
TCTCGATAATAAAAGTCATTAAAAATTCTCTCAAAATGTCTCAGAGTATGACCGTTATTTTCGGTAATCCGCAAGGCTTGAATGCAAGCGGTGGCGATAATTGCATTAGAAAGGGGTTCCTGAATCGCGGTATAAATCCCTTCACAAAGAGTTGACAAAACTCCTGGTTTATGATTCTTTGATTGACGCAGATGGCGGTCAGTCTCTCGATGGACCAGTTGCGGGGATGATGTTCGAGGAGGAGGACTTTCATTAAAGGGAATAAAGCGGACTCCCCGACGAGAAAACTCACCCGAACGCTGTCCCCAGATCGTATTCACCACCCTCTCTCTAGGGTAGCGATCCAACAATGCAGAATTTGTCGTCAACGCCAACAGACGGGGATCACATAACTGCTGAGTTTGGGAATCTTTGAACTTCTCGATAAT
Source organism: Phormidium sp. OSCR (assembly GCA_001314905.1). Taxonomy (GTDB): domain Bacteria; phylum Cyanobacteriota; class Cyanobacteriia; order Cyanobacteriales; family Geitlerinemataceae; genus Sodalinema. The sequence goes on along the minus strand of LJZT01000143.1, from coordinate 2,269 downwards.
ATCTAAGTTGACTTGTTTGCGAGGACTGACATAGAAAAAGAGAAACCCGTCATCCACATGAGATTTCAAAAATTCCACGATCGCCGTCGTTTTCCCAATCCCCGGATTTCCCGTGAGAAATAGCAACGGTGTATCGGAGGTTAAGCCAGCTTGAACCGCCTCCGCATGAGGCGATCGCAACGCCAGAGTTGACGCAAACTCCTCAATCACCTCCTGGTGAGGAGGAATAACGTTAATCTTATCCCCTTGAATCTCAGATAAATTGCGTACAAACTCCCGTCCCCCCTGAAAACTACGAGACGCATTGCGGCGAATCACCCGCAACAAATCCTGTCTCGCAGCAGTAATCTCAACATCCCGAGGTTCATTGTGATAGATATCCTGACAGGTGGTTAGAAATTTGAGATGTTGCGGATGTTGCGGATTGAGGGACATAATACTGAGGGAGCGATCGCTGTATCCCACCACATTGATCAAGAAATCCTCTCTCCCCAATGTCTCCCATAACCCCAGCTTGGAATCTTGCAAAAACTGATAGAAGCTATAACCATAACTTCCCGCTTGAATCAATTTGCTAACTTCCTTATCCTTTCGCTTAAACGCCGTAAAATATCGCCGCAGATCGTTCGACAACTCCCAATCGAGATCCTCCGGTTCCCCATTATCCAAACGCAAACTCGCAAACACACTCTTGGATTTCAGGTAACTAATCTCCCGTCGCAACAAACGACGGTGAGAATCCAGGGTTGGCTCTTGCAAATTCAGCAAATCCGCCGCCTCGCGAACGGAAAACACCGACAAATCCACCACCAACAGCCGCAACTGTCGTCGATGTCGCAGCAAAATCAGGGTATCTGCTTTCAGAAATCCCCCTTTGTGTCGATATCGCCGCAGATGGTCATATGAGCAATCTGTAAAACTAAGTCCTAGTTGAGACAGCCAAGCCTCAATTTCCCGAGGTTCATCCTGATTCAAGGTTCCGACGCTGTTGTCTCCCGTAAAACAACATTGATAGTAAATAATGTCTCGATCGCGAGTCGGCTTTTCGAAAGAGGTTAGGTATTCTCGAAAGAAGTTTAACCCAGATAGCCAGCCTTTTTGCAGGAGGAACAGTCCCCAAGTTTCCAGTCTTTCAATTTCCCGAGGATCAACCAGATTCGATTTACGACAAATGCGATCTAATATCTCAGACAACTCCAAGTTTTGCAAATCTTGCTGATAGCGATCGCCAAAATGATGAGTGATGTTCTCTTGTGCGATCGCCGCCAAAATCCCGACATTAAACCCCACCTCAAACACTCGTCCCAAATCTTCCGCAACCGTTGCAACCATACTCTTAACGCTCCTGACGCTCGTTAGACTGTGGATATAAAATGGAGTTAACCGCCGTCAAAAATGCCAAACTATTAAAATAAGTTTTCCCATCCATGTGATAAAACAAAGTATTTTTCCGCAACGCCTCATCTCCCATGATTTGTTGATACGGATCTAGCTTTAGTTGTAGTTTACCCTGGCGGCGTTCGACGCGGAAAAAGTGAAACAGAGTTAAATAACGCAGGATATCCATTTTTACTGGCCCATCATAAATCAATCCCTGACGGATATCTTGGTCATCGAGAATCTCTGGATAGACATTGATGAGAGTTGAGTAAGACATCACTCCATTATAAAACCGTCCCTCCTCTCCCACGGTCATTCCGTTAAAGAGATTAAAGAAAACGACGATATGCTGACTGGGATCATTGAGGATATTTAGCAACTGTTGAGTATTATTGAGCCGGTAAGAATCGGCATTCAACCGGCTAGATTTAAGGACGGAATACTGATTCACAAACACCGGATATAAATGTAAATCCTCTATTCCTTCAACTAAAAACTTGATGAGATTAGGAGACATGAAATAGAGATTTCTGTTCTCTTCAACCTGAGTTAAATTGAGTCGATTCGTATAAGGTGCTTGAGCCAAATAGATAATATGACGATATCCCGCCTGATGGAGTTGAAGAACTAAATCACTGAGAATGGAGGGATTGCTGTACAACTGGCGATCGCCATAATTCTCAGAAAAGGTTTTGAAGGGTTGAATCGTGATTTTTCCCTGATCATTGTCGATGGCGATCGCCTCCCCAAACAGCGTTGAAATTCCCGGATATTGATGACGATTCCGCCGTACCCCATCACTCTCCAAACTCGACACCACCAACAACGCTAACTTATCCACTCCCTGAGATCCATCCTGAGACTGAGGGAAATTAAATTCATAAGTTTG
>LJZT01000171.1 GCA_001314905.1 Phormidium sp. OSCR | reverse complement strand
ACAGGGAACAGGGAACAGGGAATAGGGAATAGGGAACAGGGAACAGGGAACAGGGAACAGGGAACAGGGAACAGGGAACAGGGAACAGGGAACAGGGAACAGGGAACAGGGAACCCTCTCCCTTGGGATCGCCTGACGACTCATGGGGAATCTCTATTACTCTCAACGATCAAGGCTGAAGCGTCAACTCTATTTTCCTTGGATTTTGGTACTATAGACATATGAAAATTTACATTTTTAAGATAGACAATGACCTTATAACAGTAACTTTGGCTTTTGTGTTTTGTCTTAATTTGTTTGGCAAATAGCACCTAGAGCGAAACATGAAAAGGGGGCGATCGCGCGATCGCCCCAATCTTTAGCCCACTTAACCAAACCAGTGGTTTAAACCGAACCGCCAGCCGCTTGAAACCGCGCCCGCGCCCGTTTTAGAGCTTGTTTGGCCTGAATCTGCTCCTGTTTGGGGCCATCAGCCGCTTTCGTCACCCGTTGCTGAGCTTCCTCATAGGCCGTGCGAGCCTTCTCCAAATCAATATCGGAACCGCGTTCAGCCCCATTCACCAGGATAGTGACCAAATCATTATCGACTTCAGCAAAACCACCCATCAGCGCAATGGGAACCCACTCTTTACCCGGACGAACCCGCATCACACCCGTATCCAGGGCGCTTAACAGAGGCGCGTGACCTCCCAAAATTCCCACCTGCCCCGTGGTACTCGGCAGAATTACCTCATCGGCCTCGGCTTCCCAGACCGTTTTGTCCGGGGCAATGACGCGAACTTGTAAACTCATAATCCTTTAATCTTCTCTGACAGTGAATCGAGGGGTAGCCCCAAGGAACTACCCCAAAACAGTCTTAGACCGGCAAATCCTAGGATTCAGCCTTCATTTTCTCAGCCTTGGCTTTGGCTTCATTGATATCACCCACCAAGTAGAAGGCTTGCTCCGGGAGAGCATCGAGTTCACCATTGAGGATCATTTGGAACCCTTTGATGGTGTCTTCGAGTTTGACATATTTCCCAGGCGCACCGGTGAAGATTTCTGCCACAAAGAAGGGTTGAGACAAGAAACGCTCAATTTTACGAGCGCGGGCCACCGTCTGACGGTCATCTTCGGACAACTCATCGAGACCGAGAATGGCGATGATGTCTTGCAGTTCCTTGTAGCGTTGCAGCGTCGATTGAACCGCACGAGCCGTATCATAATGCTCCTGACCCACAATCTCGGGTTGTAACATCGTCGAGGTGGAATCGAGGGGGTCAACCGCCGGATAAATCCCTTTGGAGGCTAAGGCACGAGAGAGTACCGTGGTGGCATCCAAGTGAGCAAAGGTGGTGGCAGGAGCCGGGTCAGTCAAGTCATCCGCAGGGACGTAGACCGCTTGAATCGAAGTAATCGACCCTTCTTTGGTGGAGGTAATGCGTTCTTGCAATTCACCCATTTCCGTCCCCAGAGTGGGCTGATATCCCACCGCAGAGGGCATCCGTCCGAGGAGTGCCGACACCTCAGAACCGGCTTGCACGAAGCGGAAGATGTTGTCGATAAACAGCAGCACGTCTAACTTGGAGACATCACGGAAGTATTCCGCCATGGTCAGCGCCGACAGGCCCACCCGCATCCGCGCACCGGGGGGTTCATTCATTTGACCGTACACCAGGGCAACTTTGGAGTTTTCAAAGTTTTCCCGGTCAATCACGCCAGAATCGACCATCTCGTTGTAGAGGTCATTCCCTTCACGGGTGCGTTCACCCACACCACCGAACACGGACACACCCCCGTGAGCCTTGGCGATGTTGTTAATCAATTCCATGATGATGACGGTTTTACCGACACCCGCACCGCCAAACAAGCCCACTTTACCGCCACGACGGTAGGGAGCCAGCAGGTCAACCACTTTGATTCCGGTTTCCTGAATGGAGGGTTTGGTTTCGAGTTCCGTCAGTTGAGGAGCGCTGCGGTGAATGGGAGACGTCTCACTACTGGTAACCTCACCCTGTTCATCCACGGTTTCACCAAGGACGTTGAAGATGCGTCCCAGGGTCACTTTACCCACGGGAACGCTAATTGCAGAACCGGTATCAACCACGTCCATTCCCCGAACCAACCCGTCGGTGGTACTCATGGAGACGGCGCGAACTTGGTTATCACCGAGCAGTTGTTGCACTTCGCAGGTGATGGAGATGTCTTCTCCCGCCTGGTTTTTAGCGGTAACTTTGAGGGCGTTATAGATGCTGGGCATCTTACCCGTGGGGAATTTGGCATCGATAACAGGACCGATGATCTGGGTAATGTAGCCCGTATTGGTTTTTTCTGCCGTGCTGACCATGCTTGTCTCTATTTAATGTAAATCGTCTATCAATTTGGAAGGGTGGCTATTACTTCGAGTTCAAATATGCCATCCTCAAGCCTATCACCTTTGTAGGACACAGGGAACAGGGAGGGGGAAGGCAAGAGGCAAGAGGCAAGAGGCATAACCCACCCCTAACCCCTCCCAAGAGGGGATGGCAAGAGGCAAGAGGGAGAACCCACCCCGCCCTCCGGGCACCCCTCCGGTGGAGGGGAAGGCAAGAGGCAAGAGGCAACAGGGGTTAGGTTGCGCCGCCGCCTAGGATGATGAGGCTGACGAGGGTGCCACTGTTCCAGAGGCCGTGCATGAGCATGGCGGCTAGGAGGCTGCGCGATCGCGTGTAGGTGATGCCTAGTACAATCCCTAGGGTAGCCAGAGGCAGAACCTCGGAAACGCTCAGGTGGGCGACGGCAAAAATTAGGGAACTGAGTAAAATCGCCCCCCAGACAGGTAGATAACGGGTTAGGGACGGCAGCAGGAAGCCTCGAAAGATTAATTCTTCAAAGACGGGGGCGAGAACGGAGGCGGTTAGGAAAAAGCAGGTGATGGCGACCCAGTCTTGGCCTTCTAGGGCAATTTCTAAGATGGGATTACTGCCGCCTTTGCCATCCCAAATCTCTTGGTTGAGTAATGAGATGCCCAAGACTAAGGGAACGGCCGCAATATAGCCACCAAAGCCCCAACTCAGTCCGGGGAGAAGTCGGAAACGAAACCAGTCTTCTCTCAGAGGGAAATAGGGGGTTAGAGACCGGTACAGGACTCCTAAGGCGGCGGCGGCTGAGAGGAGGTAACTCAGAAAAATGGAAATGGCTTGCCAACGGCTTGAGTCTAGGTCGGATTCTAGGTTGGCGAGTTCATAGAATAGGGGCAGGATTATCCCGGCACTTAAGGCTTGCCCGATAAAGAAGACCAGAAAAAAGCCCACAATAATGACTTGAACAATCGTTTCCCAACCCCAATCTAAATCCCAAGCTTCCCCTTTGTTTTGTGCTAGAATAGCTGTCTCTCCTTTCAAAAACCACTGACCTAATAAAAACAAAAGCAAGATTGTTCCTAATAGTAATGTGACTCCAGAAATTAAGACTAAAATAACGAGTCGGACGAACGTTTTTTGGGCAATCTCTTGCTCGTTTGCGGCTAAGGCGGCGAGGGCGTCATCCTCTTGTTGGACTTGATAGAGTTGAGAAAGGGCGCGATAGCGGAACCATCCCGAGAGGGTGTTGGTGAGGATGGCTTCGGCATTATCGCTGACTGGAGGGGACTGGTTCGAGAGGTCGATGAGGATAGCGGCTGTCCCGGATTGGGCGTTGTCAGTGATGTTATCTGACGTCTCTAGGAGGTTGCGCCAGAGGCTGAAGGCTTCCTCGGGGCGATCGCTCTCGGCCAACAAAATCCCCAAACGGAGTTCTAGAGTAGATTTGAGGTCTTGGGCTTGCCGAATGGCCCCGTCGAGTTGATTCAACTCCGGTAAGCTGTTGACGGGAGAGTCGGAGAGGAGAAGCCGTTGTTCCTGGTTATCCTCTAAGGTGCGTCGAACGGAGTTGAGGGCATCTCGATATTGGGCGATCGCCGTCTCATAGACATCTTCCCCAATCAGTCCCCCCGGTAAGCCATTCATATCCCATTCTGGCGGAGGTTCCCATTCGGCGGCTTGGAGGGATAAGTTCGTTTGGGCCAGGTCGAGGCGACTTTGAATTTGGGGCTGTTGCCAACTGCCAAATAGGGCCAACGCTACCACCACGGTAGTCAAAACTGAGAGAATCAGGAGGATAACTTGTCTGGGGGACATGGCAAGGGACGATAGAGTGAGAAAACAGGCTAAGGATAGATCTCCTCAACTAGCCTACATGATTCCCCCCATCCCTGTTGTTTTATTGACTGGTTATGCCTCGACTCCCGACATTGACGTTTGATCGCGGAACGCTGCTACTGCATCCGCCACCTCGGGCCAAAGGCTGGATTGAGTTCGCCACCTGGGACGATCGCGTTGAGAAGTTTCGCATTCGGGGGATCGATTATCGCCCGCTCGTCGAAAGTCTCTGGGCGGAAGGGGTGCAGTTTGAGGATCAGGCCCGGGGCTTTATTCCCTTGGAGTTGGATTGTCGCTTGTCCCTGAAACCCTATCCTCACCAGGAGGAGGCCTTGGCGGCCTGGAAACAGGCGGGCCGTTGTGGGGTGGTGGTGTTACCAACGGCGGCGGGGAAGACCTATTTAGCCCAACTCTGTTTACAGGAAACCCCTCGCAGTACTTTGATTGTGGTGCCGACGTTGGATTTGATGCACCAATGGTATGCGAATCTCAAGAATGCCTTTCCTAATGCCGAGATTGGCTTGTTGGGAGGCGGTTCGCGCGATCGCAGTGCCATTTTAGTGGCCACCTATAATAGTGCGGCGATTCATGCTGAGGGGTTGGGCCATCTTTACGGAACCCTGATTTTTGATGAATGTCACCATCTCCCCAGTGACTTTTTTCGGGTGATTGCTGAATATGCGATCGCTCCCTATCGCCTGGGATTAACCGCCACCCCAGAACGCAGTGATGGCAAACATGAGGATTTGCGACATCTAATTGGCGAGCAAGTGTATCGCCGCAGTCCCGAAGATTTAGCGGGAAATGCCCTGGCGGACCATCGAGTTGAACAGATTAAAGTGCAACTGTCCCCGGAGGAACGCGATCGCTATCAGCACCTCATCACCTGTCGTAACGAGTTTTTAGAAAAGTCCCGGATTAGTCTCAGCAGTCTCCAGGGATGGCAAACCTTCATTAAAGCCAGTGCAGGGTCATCAGAGGGGCGACGGGCCATGAAAGCGCACCATGAAGCCAAGGCGATCGCCCTGGGAACCGAGGCCAAACTGCG
>LJZT01000170.1 GCA_001314905.1 Phormidium sp. OSCR | reverse complement strand
GCGGCTTTAGCGATGTCTTCGTTGCGTAAAATACCGCCACTGTTGCGGAACTTATCCAGCAACGTCCCCAGATTATTGGTAATCAGGCCATAGCTGACATTGGCCCCAATAGCGGCGATGGGACTGCTTAACCCCCCACTGACAATCGCGCCCAAGCCTAAGAGAGCTGTTCTCGCCAGCAGTCCTTGGTTGAGTTTGAGCAGGTGGGAGGGGTTCATCAGGGGGTAAAGCTTCGGGGAAAGGAGCCATCACCATTCCAAGATAGCAATAAGATTGGATGTTTGCGCAGAGGCTACCTTCCAATCGTTCCTCGGGAATCAGCCAAGAAATGGGTTTCGAGGAATTACATCTTTTAGCGTTGGCAAAGGTTGACAAAAATACACACTTGTGATAGACAGGGACTGTATCTATGAGTTCCCATTCGTTCCCAACAGGTTTCAAACCAACCAGTCTTAGATGAAAATTTTTGTTCATACTCACACAATTTTTAAAGCTAAACCCCTTCCGGCCCAGGAACTACAAAGTCATGAAAAAATCGAAGTTCCAGCCGGGGTTAGTTTCATTACGTCAAGTAATATTGATGAGTTGCAAGACGGATATTACCGGATGCCACTTGAGTCTAATTTTGGGTCAGGAGAACAAAATCGCCGTAATTTTTGGTATGTCCCCAAAGTCCATGTTGATATCTTTCAATGTATTGCCAAGGTGAAAACTGATGGTTTAAATTTCAGGAGAACCCCGAATCCCAGAGATAGTCAAAACATTATTGGAAAGCTTTCATTAGGAACTTTTGTTGAGATATTTGATGGGAATTATATTGATGAAACCCTAGGACTATGGTGGTGTGGCCGCCCTATCTGTAACGCAGATCAACAACAAATTTGGTCTCAGTATCTAGTGGGCTGGATGTCCTCCAATCATTTAGAACTCACGGATCTGACGGTGACTCGTGGGAATCGAGGAGGTTGGTTCTTCGAAGGTGAGCCTGGATTTCCTACCAACCTTTAGAACGCCCAGAAATGAAGAGGGTTCTTGACAGATAATGCCTTGAGATATGTGAATAGAGTGTGGGGCTTCCCGCCGAGATGCTAAATGATGCCCGATCATCGCCACGAAAAACTCAGAAAACCCAGTGAACACAGGAACCGCTAACTCCCCCGTTGAGGATGGAACCCAAGCCGACGAGAGGGCGGTTCCGGCGAAAAATCCTCGGCTTGGGTCGTAGCCGTTGAGTGACGAGCATCGGACGAGCATCAGAAGACCCCCTGCGTGGGTTGCGATTTCGGGCAATTGAGCGATCATCTTGTCTCCCAACCGCTCACTCCAGCCCCGAGACCTGCACTGATGTCCTGCACTGATGTCAAGGTGGTTCACTCTAAAAAAAACATAAAAATAACTTATCGGATAATAGCGAGTTTAGCTTCCATTTCCGCAATAAAGATGACGATCGCCTCTCCAGTATCCCTAAATCCCTCAAGCTTTTCTCTGTTCCTATCCCAACTCCCGCCCGAACCAGACTTGCTCGCTTATTATATAAGATTTTATTATGCAAAGCATCATTTGTTTATCTCTATACAAATAGACAAACCATTGAAGTTTGTCTATGATGAAACCATTAAATTTTTCTAAAATGTCATCGGTTTACCCCCCGAGAGGTGGGATTCCTAGCCCCAAACCTTGAGGTTACGTTCCTATGCTTGATTTTCTCAGCCAGACCGTCTGGCTCATTCCCTGTTATACCCTCATCGGCGCGGGACTTGCCCTCCCTTGGTCTCCCGGATTCATTCGCCGAACCGGTCCGCGTCCCGCTGGATATGTCAACGCCCTGATGACCTTCATCGCGTTCGTACATAGTCTGACCACCCTAATCGACACCTGGAACCAGCCGCCCTATGCCCTCTCCTTCGAGTGGCTGAATGCTCCCGGATTAGTAATTAACCTGGATTTAGAAGTCTCGACTGTAGCACTAGGGGCTTGCGTTCTCATTACCGGCTTGAACTTTCTGGCCCAAGTCTATGCGATCGCCTACCTAGAAATGGACTGGGGCTGGGCCAGAGTCTACTCCCTCATGGGACTGTTTGAAGCTGGAATGTGCCTGCTGGTGCTTTGTAACTCCCTCTTCTTCAGCTACGTCATCCTAGAAATCCTCACTCTGGGGACCTATCTCATCGTCGGCATTTGGTACAACCAATCCCTTGTCGTCACCGGGGCCAGAGATGCCTTCCTCACCAAACGAGTCGGCGACCTAATTCTACTCATGGCCGTCGTCGCCCTGCTGCCCCTCTCGGGAACCTGGAACTTCAGCGAACTCGCCATTTGGGCCGAAACCGCCGACCTCGACCCCACCGTGGCCACACTCCTGGCCCTGGCCCTAGTTGCCGGTCCCATTGCCAAATGTGCCCAATTTCCCCTCCACCTCTGGCTTGATGAAGCCATGGAAGGTCCCTATCCCGCGACGATTCTCCGCAATACCGTCGTCGTCTCCACCGGGGCCTGGGTTCTGATTAAAGTGCAACCCATTATTGCCCTCTCCCCCTTCGGCACCAGCGTCGTCTTTGCCATCGGGGCCGCCACCGCCGTCGGCACTAGCCTCATTTCCGTGGCCCAAATCGACGTCAAACGAGTCTTGTCCTATCTCACCAGTGCCTATCTCGGCATTGTCTTCATCGCCGTGGGGATTGGTGCGACTCAATCGGCTCTCGTCTTACTCCTCACCTACGCCCTAGCCATGGGCCTGCTGATTATGAGTACCGGGGGCATTGTTCTCAACAACATTAGCCAAGACCTGACCCAGTATGGCGGCCTTTGGTCTCGTCGTCCCGTTTCTGGACTCTGCCTCATCCTCGGTGGCGTTTCCCTCGTGGCCCTACCCCCCTTTGGTGGCTTTTGGTCTCTGGTACAGATTGCCGATACCCTTTGGGACACCCGTCCCGGACTGTTTGCGGTGGTCTTGGCTGTCAACGCTATTGTCGCCTTTAGTGTGACTCGCCTCTTTGGACGGATGTTTGCCGGCGAATTGACCGACTTTACCCGTCGTTCCTCAGAAGGCTTATGGTTACTGGTTTTGCCCATGACCCTCCTGGCCGGAGTCACCCTCCATCTGCCGCTGCTATTGGCTCAATGGCAGCTTCTCCCAGATTGGGCCACAGTGAATCGGTCTCTGGCGGTGTTGCTCACCTGGTCTAGTCTAGTGGGAATTGGTTTAGGCTCTGTGGTCTATCTCAACCCCAACTGGAAAAAACCGGTCAAACTCAGCTCCCAAGCGGTTCAGGATTTCTTTGCCTATGACTTTTATACGCTGCAACTCTACAAAGGAACCATCATTTTTGCCGTCGATCGCATCTCGAAAGCCGTCTATTGGTTAGACCGCTACATCGTTGATGGGGCCGTGAACTTGGTCGGCTTTGCCACAGTTCTCGGCGGCGAAAGTCTCAAATACAACACCAGCGGGCGATCGCAGTTCTACGCCTTCTCCATCATCCTCAGCGTCGCCATCTTCATCCTTCTCACCACTGTGCCCTACTTCTCCAACCTCTAACCCGGCCCGAAGTTTCCCAGTTCCCAGTTCCCAGTTCCCAGTTCCCAGTTCCCAGTTCCCAGTTCCCTGCTCCCGAAACCATGCTAACCGCCCTTATTATCATTCCTCTCATCGGAGCCTTACTGATTAGCTTCGTTAAATCCGGAAACACCGCCCGTATCCTTGCGCTCAGTACCACTGGGGTTGCCTTTCTTTGGACGATCTGGCTGATTAGCCAGTTTGACCTCACCAACCATGGCTTACAGTTTTCCGAATATCTCCCCTGGGCCGATGCCATTGGCTTAAGTTATAGCCTAGGGACCGATGGCCTCTCCACACCCCTATTGGCTCTCAACGCCTTTCTGACGGCGATCGTTATTTATAGTAGTCCTGCCAACATATTGCGATCGCAACTCTATTACGCCCTCATTCTCCTCGTAAACGCTGGAGTCGCCGGCGCCTTCCTCGCCCAGAACCTCCTACTATTCGTCCTCTTCTTTGAACTAGAGTTAATTCCCCTCTATCTCCTAATTGCCATCTGGGGAGGCGAAAAACGGGGCTACGCCGGTATGAAATTTCTCCTCTATACCGCCCTCTCGGGAATCCTAATCCTAGCCGCTTTCTTAGGGGTAGTGTTCCTCAGTGGCAGCCTTAACTTCGACTACGATAGCCTCGCCAGTCAAAACCTCTCCCAACGATCGCAACTGATTATCCTCGGCCTCTTGTTAGTCGGATTAGGCATTAAAATCCCCCTTGTTCCCCTCCATACCTGGTCCCCCGATGCCTACGTCGAAGCCTCTCCCCCCATCGCCATTCTCCTCGGCGGGATTCTAGCCAAACTGGGAACCTATGGCTTAATCCGTTTCGGCTTACAGATGTTTCCCCAAACTTGGTCTGTCGTCGCCCCCGGATTAGCCGTGATTGGGGCCATTAGTGTCATGTATGGCTCCTTGAGTGCGATCGCCCAACAAGACATCAAACGCATGGTGGCCTACAGTTCCATCGGCCATATGGGCTATATCCTCGTCGCCGTCGCCGCTGGAACCGAACTGAGCGTCCTCGGCGCCGTCGCCCAAATGATTGCCCACGGCTTAATTCTGGCCCTGCTCTTTAACCTCGTCGGCATTGTCGAGAGCAAAGTCGGAACCCGAGAACTGTCCCGTCTCAATGGTCTGATGAACCCAATTCGCGGACTGCCCCTCGTCAGTGGCTTACTGGTGACAGCCGGCATGGCCAGCGCCGGAATCCCCGGCTTAGTGGGCTTTGCCGCCGAGTTTATCGTCTTCCAGGGCAGTTTTCCCATTTTTCCCATTCCCACCCTCATTTGCATCCTTTCCTCGGGGCTAACGGCCGTCTATTTTGTGATTTTGCTCAACCGCACCTGTTTCGGCAAACTTGATAACAACCTAGCCTATTACGATCGCCTCACCTGGGGAGAACGAGTCCCCGCCCTCATCCTAACAGCCACCATCTTCTACTTCGGCCTACAACCCAACGCCCTAATTCGTTGGATGCAACCCACCGCCACGGCGATCGCCTCCACCCTCCCCCCAACCCCAGACCTCATCGCCCAACACCCCCAACCCTAATCAATCCCCTATTCCCTATTCCCCATTCCCTTCTCTTGGGAGCTTATCTTGTAGGGGTTTTGTTTGAGGTAGAGAACGAGTCTTCCGGGTTGGGGGTGAAGCATTGGACTGGTGTACTGCCTAGTAAAGGTTTCA
>LJZT01000169.1 GCA_001314905.1 Phormidium sp. OSCR | reverse complement strand
TATTCCCTATTCCCTATTCCCTATTCCCTATTCCCTATTCCCTATTCCCTATTCCCTATTCCCTATTCCCTATTCCCTATTCCCTGTTCCCTGTTCCCTGTTCCGAAGTTCCCTATTCCCTATTCCCTACCTCCTTCATCGATAAGCCAATCCGTTTCAGTCGCTCATCGACGGTTAGCACCTTCACTTTAATCACATCCCCCACTTTAACCACTTCATTGGGATCACGAACAAAGCGATTCGCCAACTGGGAAATATGCACCAAGCCATCTTGATGTACTCCCACATCCACAAAAGCGCCAAAATTGGCGACATTGGTGACAACGCCTTCTAAAATCATCCCTTCTTGTAAATCCGCCAAGGTTTCTACCCCTTCTTTGAAACTGGCATAGGTAAATTCATCCCGAGGATCGCGTCCCGGTTTCTCCAATTCCTCTAAGATGTCTCGTAAGGTGGGTTCTCCAACCTCGTCGCTGACATAGGCGTTTAAGTCTCGCGATCGCATCCCCGCCGCAATCCCCTCCGGGTTCCCCAGAGACTGGCCCAAATCCTGAGCGATCGCCTTAACCACCCCATAGCGTTCAGGATGCACGGCGGTATTATCTAAGGGGTTCTCCCCATCGCGCACCCGCAAAAATCCCGCCGACAACTCAAAGGCTTTCGGTCCCAATTTGGGAACCTTTAACAACTGACGACGATTGCGAAAGGCCCCCTGTTCATCGCGATACTTGACAATGTTGTTGGCCACCGTCTTCGATAACCCTGACACCGAGGTTAACAACGCCGCCGAGGCGGTATTGAGATCGACTCCCACATAGTTAACGCAACTTTCCACGGTTTCGGCCAATTTCTTCTTGAGTAAGGTTTGATTCACATCATGCTGATATTGACCCACGCCAATGGATTTGGGGTCAATTTTCACTAACTCCGCCAGAGGATCTTGTAAACGCCGCGCAATACTGATGGCGCCGCGAATGGTCACATCCAAGTCCGGGAACTCGGCGATCGCCACCTCACTGGCTGAATACACCGATGCACCCGACTCATTCACCAACAAGGCGATCGGCGACATCTTCATCCCCTGCAACACCTCCTTGACAAACCGTTCCGTCTCGCGGCTGGCGGTTCCATTGCCGATGGCAATTAACTCGATGCCATAGGTATCTACCAGATTTCGTAGTGTTTGCGCCGCTTCCTGGCGGCGTTTACCCGATTGATGGGGGAAAATGGTTTCATAGGTCAAAAATTTGCCTAAGTCGCTAATAACCGCCACCTTGCAGCCAGTACGAAAACCTGGGTCAATGCCCAGAGTTGCCTTGCGGCCCGCCGGCGCCGCCAACAGTAAGGCCCGCAAATTGGCCTCAAAGGTCTGAATCGAGGCTTCATCGGCCCAATCCCGTTTTTCCGCAATTACTCGGTTGCTAATCGAGGGCTGTAACAGCCGTTTATAGGCATCTTGAATGAGATCTTGATAAAACTGACGAAGTTGGCGATCGCCCGTTTGAATAAGACGCGCCTGCAATTGCTCGATGAAGCGATCGTCATCATGGGTGAGTTTGAGATCTAGAATCCCCTCCCGTTCCCCACGCAACAGGGCCAAGAGATTATGGGGGGCGATTTTACGACTTGAAATCTGATAGTTGCGGTAGGTTTCGTACTTGGTGCTTCCCTCGGGAAAGTCCTTCTTAATCCGTGACTCAAAACTCCCCTGTTCCAAGAGGGTTCGACGTAACTGAGCGCGAATTTCGGCATCTTCGGCGATCGCCTCGGCCAGAATATCCGCCGCACCTTGCAGGGCCGCCGCCACCGTTTCTACCTCTTGCTCGGGGTTGACAAATTGCGCCGCTTCTGCATCCAAATCAAACTTGGCGGCTTGAGGACGATTATGGGCGGCGATCGCCTCCGCCAAGGGTTCCAAGCCACGTTCACGGGCGATCGTGGCCCGAGTGCGACGTTTGGGGCGATAGGGGAGATAGAGATCTTCGAGATCCGTTTTTTGCTGACAGGCGAGGATTTTCTCCCGTAGCTCATCCGTGAGTTTTCCCTGGCCGGCGATCGCCTCTAAAATCGTAGCTTTGCGCTCCTCAATTTCACTCAAATAGCCGTAGCGATCGAACAACTCCCGCAACACCACCTCCGTCATCTCCCCCGTGCGTTCCTTGCGGTAACGAGCAATAAAGGGAATGGTAGCCCCATCGAGCCAGAGTTCGAGAGCATTCGAGACATGACGAGGCGTTAACGAGAACTCCCGCGCCAGAGTTTGAGCCAGTTGTCGATTCAGCGTTGCCATATTCAGTTATTGATACACCGAGCCATCAGGAAGAATGGCATCCGTTAGTTTAGTCCCTGTCAGTTTCACCAACAAGCGATTACTTGTACCCACCTTAGCCCCTCGTAAATCCGCATGACGGAGATCCGCGCCACTCAAATCCGCGCCAATCAAGTTCGTATCCCGTAGAATCGCGTACCTGAGATCAGCTTCGAGCAAATTGGCCCGAAACAGATTCGCCCCCGACAAATCGGCCCCCGTCAAATTGACTCGGTGCATAAACGCATCACTGAGATTGGCGTCTACCAAAATCGCCCCCTCCATATTGCGCCCTGACAGGTCTTTTTCGCGGAAATTCGCGCCCCGTAAATCCGCGTGACTGAGATCCCGCGAGGGCCGGCGGGGAGGGCGACGATAAGAAGAGGACGATCGCGGATTACGACGGGGAGATGGCGGAGAAGGCGATCGCCGAGATGCTCGGGACTCCGACGTTCGACCCTCGCGATGGGCGGCCCGCAAGGAATCACGAGCCTCGTTGATAGATTTGAGCTTTTCCTCGGCTTTCTCCTGTAGACGGCGATTATCACCCGGAATGCGATCGGGATGCCAGATAAACACCAGGTCTTTATAGGCCTGATTAACCTCTTCGATTGACGCACCCGGTTCAAGTCCGAGTAAGTGATAGTAGCGATCCAAATTTTTCGTCACCGCATTTTTTGAGCAAGGGGACATCGAGCAGGGATAAAATCATTCTAGCGGAGGGTTTAATCGCGATTGCTCGGGTTGACGTGACTCCCTGACCGGCTTCACCCACTCTGAGCATCTCAACATCCCCCGCTCCCTCGTGCAAACCAACCCGGATTTTGCTTAAATTCGTTTAGTCTATTGATTGAGCTTTCCAACGCCATTTTACTAATCCGATGAGCGAAAACCCCCAGTCTCAGGTCTCCTCTTCCGATATCAATAGCAATCTGAATGGCAACCAAGATGGCACCATCAATGGCAAAGGAAACTCGCCACTGACGGCAGCGAACTCACCTCAGAGTCTCAAATCCACCTCAACAGCCTCCTCCGAAGCCACCGCCTCCACCCAATCTGCCACCCTCACCTACCTCAAACGCTACCCCAGTTTTATTATCATCGTTGCCATCCTGGTGACGATTGTTGGCTTAGCCGTTGATAGCGTCTGGTTAGCCCTGGGGGGGTTACTTGTCACTTTGGTGGTTTCGGTCATCCTGATTTTGCCAAGTTGGTCCAATGTCTGGCAACAGGTGATTCCTGATCCCTGGCGTAAGTTAGCGGTGGCCACCCTGGGGTTACTGGCTTCAGCGACCGGGTTATTGGTGCTGAGTACCTCCAACCAACAAGGAACCCGCGCCATTCGCATTAACTGGGATGCTGTCGGGGCGTTGGGGGAAATTGTTGGCGCCCTAGGACAAATTGCCATCGCCATCCTCGCGGTTTACGTGGCTTGGCAACAATATGTGATTTCTCGGGATTTGACCATTCAGCAAAACCGTATTACCCAGCAACAAACCATTGATGCCTATTTTCAGGGGATTTCTGACCTGACGATTAACGATGAAGGCTTATTGGAAGATTGGCCTCAAGAACGGGCCATCGCCGACGGACGAACCGCCGCTATTCTCAGTAGTGTCGATGCCACCGGGAAGGCCAAAATTCTCCGCTTCTTGTCTCAATCTCGCCTTCTGACACCCCTGCAACGCGATCGCCGCCTCGGCCGGCCTATGCTAGATGGATCTGGAGGCTACTCAGAAGATCGTCGTTATGGAACCCGCGTCATCGATCTCGGGGTGATGCTGGCCGCCACGGATTTATCGAAAACCGATTTACGCTGGACGGATCTCAGTGATGCCAACCTCGTCCGCACCAATCTGAGTTATTGTGACTTGGTCATGGCCAACATGACCCGTTGCATTCTCTATCAAGCGAATCTCGTTGGCGCCGATCTCAAGGGAACTCGCCTGTTCTACGGCCAACCCGAAACCGCCACCCCACGCACCCGTCGGGATGTCCCTAATTATGAAACTGGCGAATATACCGGGGCGGTCGTTGAAGATGTCGATTTCACCGATGTCCAGCGACTCTCGGAGGGACAACGCTATTATTGCTGTGCTTGGTGTGGCGAAACCGCCCGCCAAACCATTCCCGGCGGCTGTGAGGGGATTCCCAATAAACTGGGTCGTTAGAGAGCGATCGCCCCTCCAGGTTTGCTCTCAGGTTTGTTATTCTGTTAACCGTTCTTGGATTCTCCAACGTTATGTCCGATGCCATTCGTCTCGAAGATGCGGTTGAGTTCGCCGAAAACCCAGAACCCCGCTGTCCCTGTATCCTACTCCTCGATACCTCGGGTTCTATGGGCGGTTTGCCCATCGAGGCCCTCAATGACGGTTTAGAGACGTTCCGGGATGAACTCAATCAAGATGATCTGGCCCGCAAACGAGTGGAAGTGGCGGTTGTGTCCTTTGATTCTAAGGTGAACGTCGTTTTAGATTTCGTCACCGCCGATCGCTTTGAAGCCCCCGTCTTAACGGCTCAGGGGTTAACCAGCATGGGAACGGGACTACAAAAGGCCCTAGACTTACTCGACGAGCGCAAACGTCAATATCGCGACAATGGCATCACCTACTATCGTCCCTGGATTTTCACCATCACCGACGGCGAACCCCAAGGAGAACCCAAACGGGCCATTGAAGAGGCTATGGCCCGGCTACGGGATGATGAAGCCAACAAGCGTGTGGCCTGTTTCGCTGTGGGTGTCGAAAACGCGAATATGGAACGTCTCGGGGAAATCTTCCCCCGCACTCCCCTAAAACTCAAAGGGTTAGATTTCCGCGAGTTATTTGTCTGGCTCTCGGCCAGTATGCAGCGCGTGTCCAACTCTCAACCGGATGATCAGGTTCCTCTCCCGCCGCCGGGATGGGGTGAGGTTTAGTGAATAGTTAATAGGGAATAGGGAATAGGGAATAGGGAATAGGGAATAGGGAATAGGGAATAGGGAATAGGGAATAGGGAATAGGGAATAGGGAATAGGGAATAGGGA
>LJZT01000168.1 GCA_001314905.1 Phormidium sp. OSCR | reverse complement strand
CGTTGGCTCCACAATCCTACCACCTATTTTTAGTCAAAATTCATCTCACCGCTAAGCCTTCGGCTCTAACGGGAGTCTTCTTTTGACATTTAAGATAAAGTACCCCCTATGGCCCAGGGCGACCACAAGGGTACGCCCCCACCCGGTTCTCCTCTTGCCTCTTGCCATCCCCTCTTGGGAGGGGTTAGGGGTGGGTTATGCCTCTTGCCTCTTGCCTTCCCAAAGAGAAAGAGGGCTAACCCCGACAACCTTCTATCCCTGTTGGAAGTCGGCGGTTATGCCCTCTGTAAACCTTGCGTAAATCTACACAGATTATAACACTCCTTTTTGCAGTTGTCACTACTTTTTTCAGTATTTTTACCGAAAAAACAAGCAAAAAACACATAGACTAAGACAAGTACAAAGCTAAGAAACAATACCAGTAGAAGCTTTGTCCGACTTAATTCGCACAGATTGAATTGTCTAAAATTCAACCAACAAAACTCAATTGAGGGCGTTCCCCCCAGTAGCGGGATGTCGTTTTTCTTGGACTTGAGGTAGCTGAATCACAAACACGCTCCCTTGGCCCACCTCAGAGGTACAGTGCAACTGTCCCTTGTGGTTCTGAGTAACAATCTGATAACTCGTGGATAGTCCCATCCCAGTTCCGGTTCCAATCGGTTTCGTAGTAAAGAAGGGATTGAAGATTTTAGAACGCACCTCGGGAGTAATTCCAGTTCCATTATCTTGAATACTAATAGAAACCATGCCCTTTTCGAGGCGTGTTCGTAATCTCAGACAGCCTTGATAGTCAGATTGAGTCTCTGGGGGGAGACGGTTCTGTTTTTCTTCAATAGCGTCAATCCCATTGATGAGGATATTCATAAAGACTTGATTGAGTAAGCCACTGTAACAGGCGATATGGGGTAAATCCCCGTAGTCTTTTAACACTTGAATGGCTGGGGTTCCACCTCGGCCATTGAGGCGATTTTGCAAAATGAGCAGGGTACTTTCAAGGTTGTCATGAAGATTAACGGCTTTGAAATCTGACTCATCGAGACGGGAGAAGGTTCGCAAGGATTTAACGATATCTCGGATACGCTCAGCCCCAATTTTCATGGAATTAATGGTTTTGGGACAATCGTCAATGAGGAAGTCTAGGTCAATCTCGGCGATACAGTCGGCGATCGCCGGTTCAGATGTACCATAGATCCGTTGGTAAATATCAACGAGTCGTAGCAAGTCTCGGGTATAGTCCGCGACGTAGGTTAAGTTGCCATAAATGAAACTAACAGGATTATTAATTTCATGAGCGACACCGCCAACCAACTGTCCTAAACTGGACATTTTTTCAGCTTGAATCAGTTGGACTTGAGTGTCTTGTAACTCTTGATAGGCTTGTTCGAGAGCTTGGCTTTTCTGTTGAGATTCGGTGTAGAGTTGAGCTTGTTGGATGGCGATCGCCACTTGATTGGCGATATTTTCTAACAAGTCAATCTCATTAGCACTCCAAGGGCGATCGCCCTTAACTCTCCCCATTTCAAACCCACCAATTTGTCCCGATCCAGTCTGAACCGGTAGAGCCAAATAGAGATGAATCCCGGCTTGGTTACAAAACTCCTGTAAAGCCCTGTCTTGACAATCATCAACATCTAAACAGTAGATGCGATCGTCGAGGATATGTTCAAACAAAATTGGAAACTCATCCCATGTATAGACTCCCAGCCAACTGGGAATTTCGGCAATTTTCCGTTCATTGACAACTTGCCACCTTGGCGGGTTGTTCTCACCCTTGTACCAACCAAACGTACAGATATCGACTTCAAGTTCAGCGGCGATCGCATTCACCGCATTTTGTAGAATCGTATCGAGATCCAAAGAATTACGAATTTCATCACTAATCGCATTCAACAGTTGAGTGCGACTCACCAATGCTTGCAGCGTTGCTTCCGTCTCCAAGCGAGCCGTAATATCCCGCGCCGCCGCATAAATCAAATCACCATGAGGAGCCGCCAGCCACTCAATCGAATGATAATTTCCCCGTTTATCCCGATAACGGTTAACAAAACGATTCACATCACTGAAATTCCCCAAATCCGACATCGCCGCCAAAGTGGATTCAACATCATCTGGATGAACAAAGTCTAAAAAAGGTTGTCCTTGGAGTTCATTTAAGCCGTAACCTAACGTCGTCTCCCAAGCCCGATTTAGACGATGAAAATTACCATGAAAATCAGCAATACAAAGCAAATCCAAGCCGACCGTAAAAAATCGCTCCAATTCGAGTTCCGCCGTTTTGCGTTCCGTGATGTCCATAACGGTTCCAAACATCCGTAACACCTGGCCCTCCCGAGACTCTAACTGAATGCGACTGTTGATATAGCGAGTCTCACCATCAGCTAGAACAATAGCACAATCAAAATTTTGTGGTTTTCCTGAAGCCGCCTCAGCCACTCGTTGACTAAAATACTCTCGGTCGTCCGGATGAATTTGTTGCAGATGTTCAGAAAAGCTCGGTTCAGGTTCATTAGGATTGAGACCAAAAATGCGAAAAACCTCCGCCGACCAACTAATATCTTCAGTGAGCAGGTCAAACGACCAGTGACCAATATGGGCCACTTCCTGAGCCTGTTGCAAAGTCGCCGTCAGTTCAGCTAACGCGGCTTCATTGGCCTTGCGTTCAGAAATATCACGAAACAAACCGATAAATCGGATAGGATTCCCGGCTTCATCTCGTTCAATGACCTGGCCGCGAGAAAGAATCCATTTATAGGTTCCATCCTCATAGCGTAAACGATGCTCGCTTTCATAGAGGGGCGTTTCCCCAGAGAGATAGCGGCTCATCTCCTCATGGGCTCGAACTCGGTCATCGGGATGGAGGCGGCTATCCCAATCCTGCTGACTATTGGTTAACTCTTCGGGGCGACAGCCTAAGAGTTTGGGCCATTCCTGAGAATAGGTTACGGAATTGGTTTGTAGATTCCACTCCCAAGTCCCTTCACCGACCGCTTCTAAGACAAAATCCAGACGTGCTTTACTCTCTTGTAGAGCCAGTTGTGCCTGCTTAATATCATCAATATAACTGGCAATTCCCAGACATTGGCTGACCTGAGACCCAGACTCTTTCAGAGGGGCCAAATTAGCACTATGCCAATAATAGTGACCATCCTGATGTAACACCCGGTATTCTAGCCCAGAGACTCTTTCATGATTCAAGGCTTGCTGAAACCCCGTTAGACATATTTCGAGATCTTCCGGGTGAATGAAGTTAGTAAAGGGCTGACTGGAGAAGTGCGTCAACTCATAGCCCATGACCGTTTCAAAGGTCGGGCTAACATAGCTAAAGCTTCCATCCGAGTCCAGAATGAACACCATGTCATTGATGGTTTCAATAACATTCCGAAATTTATTTTCACTCGATTGTAGAGCCAATTGGCTCACTTTCTGGCTCGTGATATCTCGAATATAGCCATACCAAGTGATCCGACCCGTCTCCTCTCGTCGGGGCATGGCTTGTCCGAGTAACCAGAGTTGGCGACCATTGGGGTGATTGACACGATATTCACAAGACCAAAGTTGAAGTTGTTCAGCCGACTCTTGGATCGATTCATAGACTCGTTCGAGATCATCGGGATGAACGATGTCAAACAAGTTCTGACAGTTATTTTGAACCCGAGTGGGGCTAATGCCATAAATCGATCGCACTCCCTCACTGATGTAGGGGAAATACATGGTTCCATCGGGTTCTAGGCAGAATTGGTAGATGGCTCCGGGAATGTGATGGGCAATCTGTTCTAGGTGATACGCTGCTTCCGGCTCATCTGATGCGGGCTGAACCGGGGTCTCTGGGGTAATATCTCGTAGGATCGACAGATGCAAATGGGGCAATAGATGGGCGGTTGAGGTATAGTCCACCTCACGCACTTCTCCATCGAGGCGGATGAGCGAAAACTGTCCCTGCTCCTGTCCTTGGTTCAGGAAATTTTGCCAAGCCTGCTCAAAATCAAACTCCATCGCGGCAAAGTCATGGATACAACGACCGATGATTTGCTCACGCTTGAGTCCAAACAGGCGGCAGGCTACTGGGTTGGCATCAACATAGTGGCCGCTATCATCCGCCAGGAGCATGGCATCTAGGGAGGCATTGAACAGGGCCTCGAAGGCGCGATCGCCCTGGGAGTAACCGTCAGCCTGCATGGTTAATGGTCGGTTCTCGTTGGTCGGCGGCAACTTGATCGCAGAGGTGACCTGGTCAGAAAATAGCATAGAGATCTCCCCGGTAACGTTAAACCCGTTGTGTGACAGCCTAGGTATTAAGCATATCATTTAAGTATGGGGGCGGCTAGTTTTAGAAAAAGCCGCTAATTTTACCAAAATGGATTTAAATGAGTCTCTTGCTTATTGCGTGATGTATGGCATATCTATTGCCAGTAAAGGGTTCTAGGCGATACAGGAGGTGTATTCAATCTGGTATTAAACGTATTATATATTGCTTAAAATTATTATTTACTGCAAATATTAAACATAAACTTTATAACTTTGTCGCCAATTACGTGATAGTTACTCAGCTCATATCCGTGTTTTTATTGAGTTTAAATACGTATAATTACGGAGGTAGGGTAGGGATCACTTGAGTGAGTGGAGGACTCATTCCCTAGCCGCGACTTCCCGGCCTCGGTGAGATGGTGGTATTCTTGAGTCAGTTGATAAATTTGTGCGACTGTGCTATGAACCAACTTAAATTTCTGATTATTGCCATTCCGGGCCTGGTTGGCAGCTTTATGGTGATTGACTTTGTGCAATATCTCTACAAGTCATTCAACCCCAACGCTAAACCCGGTCAACAGGCTCATGCCCTAGTGGTTGAAGCCGTGGATCTCTGTCAGCGGTTGATGGAAGCCGAGCGTCAAGCGTTCCAGGCCTATCTCAAATCCCCAGATGTGAACACCCTCAACGCCTGGAAAGAGCGCACCGTGCAACTGCGGGAACTCTACGCCAAAGCTGATTTGCGCTACAAACGCCGCATTGAGAAGTTTGCGTAGGGGGAAGGGAATAGGGAGCAGGGAACAGGCAACAGGGAACAGGGAACAGGGAACAGGGAACAGGCATAACCCACCCCGCCCTCCGGGCACCCCTCCCAAGAGGGGAAGGGAACAGGGAACAGGGAACAGGGGAAAGCCCACCTCTACGCCTCGTTCTACGCCTCGTTCCCTGGCTCTGCCGGGGAACGCCTCTGGGGAGGCTCTGCCTCCCGTCCTTATCTACCCCCGCGAGAAGACTCACGTTGTAATCTCTGATTCAACGCTGAGATGAATCGCGGGAACAACCGTAGTATAATCATGCCAGATAAATGAGCCTACCCATGCTGGTATTTGAAGCAAAACTGAGCGGGACAGACGAGCAGTACAA
>LJZT01000004.1 GCA_001314905.1 Phormidium sp. OSCR | reverse complement strand
GGAACAGGGAACAGGGAACAGGGAACAGGGAACAGGGAACAGGGAACAGGGAACAGGGAACAGGGAACAGGGAACAGGGAACAGGGAACAGGGAACAGGCAAGAGGCATAACCCACCCCTGGCCCCTCCCACCGAGGGGATGGCAAGAGGCAAGAGGCAAGAGGCAAGAGGCAAGAGGGAACACCGGAACAGGCAAGAGGTAGGGGATTCTCTCCCAACTCAGAGTGTCCTAAGCCGATCTTCGATTGCTATAGGAAAGCCGCTTTTGTCGAAATCTGGCCCAAACCGCTTTAACGGGCAGTCCAGCTCGGAGGATCGGCCTGAAATAAGCTGACATCAACCCAACAGCCGTCGGCATTGGGAGAGACGGAAATCAGGGGATCGGCATGGCCCGTGTGCAAACCGTCAAGATGGCCGTTGTCAGTTTTCCAGAGTTTGAGGGTGCGTTCGACGCTGCTACTAGCCAGAGAGGTGCCATCGTCACTCAGGGACAGCGATCGCACGGGACCGGAATGGGCCTTGAGACGATAAAAGCTTTCACCGCTGGCCACAGACCAAACTTCAATTTGTCCATTCTGGAAACCACAGCCAACCTGAGAGCCGTCGGGGGAGAGCGTAATGCTGGAAATGCCATCGCGCAGCTGAGAAAACAGCAGAGTCAGGGTGCGATCGCACCATTGCCAAACTCGAAGCTGGCGATCGCTGGCGGTACTGGCAAAGAGGGTTCCAGAGGCGGAAATGGCTAAAAAGCGGATTCCGCCCTCATGAGCCGTAAAGGAATGTTGTTTTTCGCCGCTTTCAACCTGCCAAATCTCGATTTTACCGCCCTGGCTCCCGCAAATAAGTTGTTCTCCGGGAAAATCTAGTAGCACAGCCGTGACACCACTGCGAAGGCCCGGCAGCGATCGCAACAATTGACCCTGTCCAGAGTGACAACAGTGATAGATGGAATCGGCATCTCGCGTCGAGAGTGTTTGTCCCGCTGAACCTGGGGTTGAGGCGGCGGTTGACCAGCTTCGTCCGCCAAGAGCCTCTTGGAGTTGAGGGTCCTTTAAGCGCCAGAGTTTGAGACTGCCATCATAGCTCGTACTGGCCACGGTTTTGCCATCGGCGGCGATCGCTAAGGGGTAAGCACAATTGGCACTTCCCATCAGTGGACGCAGCCAGGCTTGAGATTGGCGAATTTGTCGTGATGTGTTGGCCTCGACGTAGCCTCGTAATCCTCCCCCATACCAAAGCTGATCGAGGGTGAGTGCATCCCCGGCCCCTAGGCGATCGCTCGGTAGAAATCCTAAAACAATGGGATGATAGTCCTGATAGGCATCTTCGAGAGACTCTTCGACCCAAACCCAAATGATGAGATCACTCTCGTTGGGGTTAACCGGTCGGGGCACCTCGGCGATGTCCTTCCCCGCCACAGCCATCACCTCAACCCGTAACCCCGTTTCTGAGTCTCCCGAGGCATCCTCAAGCCAATAAAACTGATCGGTCTCCTCCTCGGCCGGACGCAAGGGATGGGGCCAGATCAAGTCGACGGTTGTAGCTGCTAATCCTTCCAAGAAGTACTGTTGCCAAAGATCACGGACGGGAAGGATGGGATCAGATTTTAAAATTCGTTGGCGACAATGATTACGAATCGGCAAAAGGCGATCGCCGTAAATCTTGACCTGTTCTGACCAAACCCCTGGACAATCATGACTCAGAAGTGGGGAGGAATTCGGACAACGCCTGAGTTCTTGCAAGCGCGTGATAAAGTCCAGTTGTTGCACATTTAGAGGAGTCGTCCAGTCCATGAGGGCAGTCCATCAAGAAGGTGAGGGATTAGTCTATATCTTGGCATGAATATCTTGGCATGAATGGTGTCCCTTATGGCTCTCCAACCGGGACTCACTCCTCCAGACCAATTCCCCGTTAAGATACAATCAACGGGGAGTCGCCTGCCTCAACCGGCAAGTCGGCCCCCAACATCTCTAGCCGAGAGATGCTCATTCCCCCGTCCAGACTGTTCACGTTTGGGTCGATGTGGGACGATACTGTTAATAAACCTTAAGCTTAAACGTCTATGGATGTTGCCAACCTTGCGTCTCAGTTGAATGCTGGGACTATTTTGCCAGAGGGCATCGTTCTGACAACCCTCCTCCTGGTCCTCATTGTTGATCTCATCAGCGGCCGTCAATCGGCAAAATGGACACCCTATTTAGGAATTTTAGGACTGTTGGCTGCGGTAGCGGCCCTGGTCCTGCAATGGGATAACCCCATGCCGTTAGGGTTCCTCGGTGCGTTCAATAGTGATCCCCTCAGTGTGGTGTTCCGGGGCATTATTGCTCTCTCGACCGCCGTGACGATTCTCATGTCAGTCCGGTATGTCGAACAAAGTGGCACCTCCCTGGCTGAGTTCTTAGCCATCCTCATGACGGCGACCCTAGGCGGGATGTTTCTGGCCGGGGCCAATGAATTAGTGACCGTGTTTGTGGCCCTCGAAACCCTCAGTATTTCTTCCTATCTACTGACGGGCTACATGAAACGGGATACTCGCTCCAATGAAGCCGCCTTAAAATACTTGTTGATTGGTGCGTCGAGTTCCGCCGTCTTTCTCTATGGAGTGTCTCTCCTGTATGGACTCTCAGGCGGTCAAACTCAACTCGATGAAATTGCCAGTACGGTGGCCAACAGCCCTGATACTCAAGCCATTGGCCTGGCCATCGCCCTGGTCTTCGTCATTACCGGAATTGCCTTTAAAATCTCAGCGGTTCCCTTCCACCAATGGACCCCTGATGTCTATGAAGGCTCACCGACACCCGTCGTGGCCTTTCTCTCCGTTGGCTCGAAAGCCGCTGGTTTTGCGATCGCCATCCGCTTACTGGTGACGGCTTTTGGCTCCATGACCGACCAATGGCACTTTGTCTTCACGGCCCTGGCCATCCTCAGTATGGTCCTGGGGAACGTCGTTGCTCTCGCTCAAACCAGCATGAAACGGATGCTGGCTTACTCCTCCATCGCCCAAGCGGGATTTGTCACCATTGGCCTGCTCGCGGGAACTGATGCCGGCTACGCCAGTATGATGTTCTATCTCATGGTCTACCTGTTCATGAACTTGGGAGCATTCACCTGTGTGATTCTCTTCTCTCTGCGGACAGGCAGCGATCGCATCAGTGACTATGCGGGTCTCTATCATAAAGACCCCCTACTAACCCTAGGCTTGAGCATTTGCCTATTGTCCCTTGGTGGGATTCCACCTCTGGCCGGCTTCTTCGGTAAAATCTACCTCTTCTGGGCCGGTTGGCAAGCCGGACTCTATGGCCTAGTTCTGCTAGGTCTCGTCACGAGTGTGGTCTCGATTTACTACTACATCCGCGTCGTCAAGATGATGGTGGTCAAAGAACCCCAGGAAATGTCCGAGGCGGTGCAAACCTATCCTGAGGTCCGCTGGAATTTGCCCGGAATGCGTCCGCTACAGGTGGGATTAGTGGTGGCGTTAATCTTTACCTCCGTTGCCGGGATTCTCTCGAATCCTCTGTTTACCTTGGCTAATGATGCGGTCATCAATTCCCCAGTCCTTCAGTCGGCCACGGCTGAAACGCCGACCGTTGCTGCGGCGATCGCCGCCCCGGATCTCTAAGGGGTTTGCCCCACCCTTGGCCGACGACTCGATGCTCCCGATCTCGTTCTCAGATCGGGAGTTTTTTTGATCAATCTGCTGAAGATGTGCGATAAAATCAAAGACTACGCCTAACACAAAAACGCTGCCCGTAATGAGTAAGGGAACACTATTCGATAAAGTCTGGCAAACGCACCGCGTTGGTACGTTGCCGTCAGGACAAACACAATTATTTATCGGGCTACATCTAATTCATGAAGTGACCAGCCCTCAAGCGTTTGCTATGTTACGGGAACGGGATCTAACGGTTCCTTTCCCGGAACGCACCCTGGCCACAGTGGATCATATCGTCCCCACGGAAAACCAGGCTCGTCCTTTTAGCGATGTCCTCGCCGAAGAGATGATTCAAGCCCTTGAGGACAACTGCAAACAATATGGTATTCGCTTCAACAATGTCGGGTCTGGCCGTCAGGGCATTGTTCATGTCATCGCCCCGGAACAAGGCCTAACACAGCCAGGAATGACCATCGCCTGTGGAGACAGCCACACCTCCACCCACGGCGCTTTTGGCGCGATTTCCTTTGGTATTGGCACCAGTCAGGTTCGCGATGTTCTCGCCTCGCAAACTCTGGCCATGAACAAACTCAAGGTACGTCGCATTGAGGTTAACGGCCAACTGCGTCCGGGGGTCTATGCCAAGGATGTGATTCTACATATTATCCGCAAACTCGGGGTCAAAGGGGGCGTCGGCTATGCCTATGAATATGCCGGTACGACCTTTGAGCAGATGACGATGGAAGAACGGATGACCGTTTGCAATATGTCCATCGAAGGGGGCGCTCGCTGCGGCTATGTCAACCCCGATCAGACGACCTATGACTATATTCAAGGGCGTGAGTTTGCCCCTAAAGGGGAAGAGTGGCAGCAAGCGGTACGCTGGTGGAACGAGATTCGCAGTGATGCTGATGCTGAGTACGATGATGTGGTCGTCTTCGATGCTCAAGAGATTCCACCTACGATTACTTGGGGGATTACTCCGGGCCAGGGGATTGGTGTCGATGAGTCGGTTCCGATGCCGGAGAGTTTGCCGCAGAGCGATCGCGCGATCGCCCAAGAAGCCTATCAGTATATGCAGCTGTCCCCAGGACAACCCATCCAAGGCACAAAAGTCGATGTTTGCTTTATCGGCAGTTGCACCAACGGTCGTCTAAGTGACCTACGAGAAGCGGCTAAGTTCGCCCAAGGCCGTAAAGTCGCCGAGGGAATTAAAGCCTTTGTGGTTCCGGGGTCTGAGGAGGTCAAACGCCAAGCTGAAGCTGAAGGCTTAGACAAGGTCTTCATTGAAGCTGGGTTTGAATGGCGTAATGCTGGCTGTTCGATGTGTTTGGCCATGAACCCCGATAAGTTACAAGGCGATCAGATCAGCGCCTCATCCTCCAACCGCAATTTCAAAGGCCGTCAAGGCTCATCCTCGGGCCGAACCCTATTGATGAGTCCAGCGATGGTTGTAGCCGCTGCTATCCACGGCACAGTAGCCGATGTCCGAGACTGGATTTAACACCTAACTTCCCAACCTCTAGTCCCCAAAGAGGGCGCACGACTTGCCATCCCCTCCATAATCGGGCTTAGGGGTAGGTTCTCCCGATTCCCGATTCCCGATTCCCTGCTCCCGATTCCCTGTTCCCTATTCCCTATTCCCACCATGACTCAAGTTAAACAAATTTCTGGACGCGGTATCCCTTTAACCGGAGATGACATTGATACCGATCGCATCATTCCCGCTCGCTTTCTGCGCTGTGTCACCTTTGACGGCCTCGGCGATCATGCCTTTGAAGACGATCGCCGCCAAATGAAAGGCGAACATCCCTTCGATGTCGAGGCCTATCAGGGGGCGAGTCTCTTAGTCGTCAATGCCAACTTTGGCTGTGGTTCGAGTCGCGAACACGCCCCGCAAGCCATTCAACGCTGGGGGATTCAAGGCTTAATTGGTGAAAGTTTTGCTGAAATCTTCTTCGGCAACTGTGTCGCGATGGGAGTCCCCTGTGTCACCGCTGCCCCGGATGATGTCAAGGCCTTGCAAACGGTGATCGCCGCCAGCCCTAAACTCCCTCTAACTCTCGATCTCGACCGTATGGAAGTCCAGTCCGGCGATAAACTTGTCCTGACGGTCTCAATGCCCGAAGGCGCTCGCCAAAGTTTCCTAGATGGACTCTGGGACAGTTGTGGACAACTGGTGACGCAAATTGATGCCGTGCGCCAAACGGCCACTCAACTGCCCTATCTCACCTGGTCGTGAAAACCAGAGGCTAGACATTTCAAGGAGGACAACCAAAATTCGCAAGACACCTACCCTGAAATGTTTTACAAGGATAAATTTAGCTGCTATCGTCCTATTTCTGGTGTCAATTAAGACGGGCGAGTGGTACGACTAGAGCGGCGAGTTTTCGATGAACCGGAACTGCCTCGATTGGGCCGTGTCGTTGTGGGACGGCTGGTTTTCGGGCGTGTTGTTGTTGTGGGACGGCTGGTTTTCGGGCGGGTCGTCGCCGGACGAGTACGGGGTGGCGCTCCTGAGGCGGCCCCTGACTTGGGCAGGGAACTACTCGGCGGCCCACCAGCGGCATTGCTGCGGGTGGTGCGGAAGGTGACATTGACCCCCTCATTACTCTGTTCGAGCACCAGTAACGGAGTGGGTTTAGCGGTCTGATCCCAGTGGATATAGGCAACACGACCCTGTAAGGCTGGTTGCCAGGTATCATTATCTCCTGCCGGGCTGAGATAGGTTTCAATACAGTCGATAATCTGACTGATGGTGGCGCTCGTCGGCTGCGTCGGTAGTTTGGTGAGTTTAATCTGAATCCGGAACAGGACTCGTTTTTTGATGCTGGCCCCGCTCCCGGTTTCGTATTCGACATCGAAGGTTTCGTTAACCTGTCGTCCCGTCCCTCGGTTTTCAGCACTCGGCCGCAGGGCTACAGAAATTTTACTTTTAACCTTGACCTTGATCTGGTTGACAATGCCAAAGTGGAAGGTTTCTTCTTCCATGCGCATCCGCAGATAGTCGAGGTTGAACTCCCGCGAGTGGATTAAGTCGGGGTTGCGCTCCATCTTGCTGATGGTATCAATGGCCCGTTTATATTTCTTGTGAAGTTCTCGGTTCTTAAACTCTTCGGTGCGTAGTTTTTTACCGAGTTTGTCTTTGGTGGTTTTGTAGGCCACACCGGCGGCGATCGCACTCACCAATAGCACCCCCGAAACCCCCATCCAGAGAACGGGAGGAGAGGAACCGTCAGCCGCTCCCGTTTCCGGGGGAGCCTGGGCTAATGTCGGTTGGACTAGGATAATGGGAGTTGACATGGCGGATAACTCCATGGGTGTTATGCAGGTGAGTGGTGTATGGATGACCCTAGGGATGTCCTGAGAACTGAGAATGGGTCAAACCGAAGATTGGCTCCGACCAACAGTCGGCAGTGCCAACGACGACCCCTACCTTACATTGTATTGTATGGCCTGGTTCCCCCAAACCCGATTCAACGAATCGGCTGACAGGGAGGACGGCCAAACTGTAAAATTATGTAAAATTATGTAAAGTTTAGGTCAGTCTCATAGGTCAGTCTCATAGGTCAGTCTCAATGGATACACTCTCGTTAAACTCGATCGCCATCCCCACGTTACTCATGGCGGTGGGGCTTTTCTTCTTCATCCGTGCATCAGTCAAGGATCGCACTGAAGTCTTGCACTTAGGAAGTCATCGCCCTCCTGAAGACCTCTCGAGTCAGTTAAAAGACTATCTCTGTCAACGTCGCTATCAGGTCACAGGATTTAACCCAGAGGACAACCGTGTCACCTTCGAGGGCAATGTCCGTGCTAGTTGGTTTCTTGCCATTTTTCTGAGTTTTTTAGCCGCCATTGGTTTCCTCTGTGTGGCTTTAGTGCTGGCAACCCTGATCCCTAGTCTATCTCAAGGTATCATCGCCCTCGTCTTCCTCTCCCCCCTAGCCGGTGTTTTCTATTGGAAACAGGCCAATCGTCGCGAACAGGTTTCGCTGACGGTTAAAGCCGCAGAGAACACTGACAAAAAAACTTCCCCCAACCCAGAAGCTGAGGGAAGTCTAGCGATGATTGTCGGCCATCGGGACGAGTTGGCGGCTCTACAACGAGCCATGCCAGACTTGCAACCCCAATCCCTCACGGAGTGAGCGAAAGACCGAATCGAGTTTAAGCACTCAAGAACCCTTGCTAGGGTGTTCTGGTCATGAACTTAGGAACTCGTTGTCGCCGCTTGAATTTTCTCTTGCCGTTCAATCACTAACCGCAAACTGGGAAACAGAAAATGGTTTTCTTCGACGTATTGCGCGCCAAACAGACCTTTCTCTGCCCAAAAATAGCGGTCAGTCGTATGCTCGTTGCGCTTGACTAGAAGTAGTGCCGGGGGCGCAATTTGCTCAGATTTGATATACTTACGTGCAGCCGTGACGGGTTTATCTTCACCGCTCTCAATACTATACTGAGGCACGTGTTCTAAGATTCTTCGTCCTTCTTGACGGCGACGGCTCTTTCTCTTGCGTCTTCTTGCCAAGGTGTATTACCTCCTCTGTTTGCCGACGGGTTGTAGTGATAGCTACCAAAACCGAGCAAAATATATCAGATCTTGACAAGATTTTCAACTGCTTTTTGCAAATCCTATAAGTTATTTTTAAGCGTCTATTCACCGCACAGAAATACGTTCAGGCATTCCCACCCCGAATCAAGCTGTTACAAAAATTAACAAAGCTCTCAGAAAATGGCTCCCGAGGGGGAAAATGGGAGACCACAGACGGATTGTTAGGGACTCACGGGCAGTCTCACGTTGAGGATTGACGCGAAGCACGATGTCAACATTAACCATGAGTTCCGAATTGATGTTGTTGTGCCAAGAACAAGTGGCACTGCTCGAAACCACCCTAGGGGCCTCCCCAGTGGTGGTCTATCTGGCTGAGACTTTTCTCGGAGGAGATGATCATAAATTAGTTGCCGCCATTGCTAGCCCTGCGCCCGATCGCCGCGTTACCTGGGATAACATCTCAGTCGATGACGATCACCAGAGCCGTTCGACGATCCAACTGCGTTCAGCCGCACCCAATCACCAAGGGGGCCGGAACCGCGATCGCCCTGAAACCGTGGTTCTCTCAGGGAACCGTCGAGCCTATCACCTCCTCCCCGGAGCCAAGAGCGAGTCAAACCAAGAGGCCGACTTGCCCGGAGACGACGATGACAGCGACGACACCTATCAACTGGTCATGCCCCTAATCCATGACAACATTGCCGTGGGGCTATTAGTGACGGCCCGTACCAATCAGCCTTGGAGCGAGGGCGATCGCCGCTTCGTCGAACAAATCGCCCATACCATCGCCCTCGCCTGTCTCATGGAACAACGGCAACAATGGAGCGATCGCAGTTATCGACAGCAACAACACCTACAACGCCAACAACATGACCTGCTTCATGATTGGCTGCATCAATTCCGCAATCCCCTAACGGCCCTACAAATCTTCGGCAAACTCCTCGTCAAACAACTCCCGAGCGACGATCCTCGCCGCTCCCATGCCGATAACATCCTGCGAGAAAGTCACCGCCTGCAAGATTTATTCCAAGACTTCCGAGGGGCGATCGACACCGATCCCTTCGTCTTACCCCAATCGGCCGCTGGCGACAACGTCTCCCGAGATCCCTCGACATCAGACCCCTCTACAGCCCATGACTCCCCAGCCAGGCCGTCCTATCCCCTACTGACCGGGAGCGAAGACTCAACCGGCCCCCTTGACCTCGCTGAACTTCTCGACCCCCTCCTCACCTCAGCGGCCGCCATTGCCGACGATCGCCAACTCCAGCTCAACTGGACCCTTGCCGACCCCCTACCCCCCGTCTTAGGCCATCGTCGTGCCGTCATCGAAGCTGCCGGCAATCTCATCGACAACGCCCTCAAATACACCCCCCCGGGCGGTAAAATCAGCATCGACCTACGCCCAAACCACCAGAACAGACTCGGAGCGGGGGTTGCCATGACCATCAGCGACACCGGAGTTGGCATTCCCCCTGAAGACCAAGCCAACCTCTTTCAACGCCGTTTCCGGGGCATCCAGGCTCAAGGAGAGATTCCCGGAACCGGCCTAGGACTAGCCATCGCCCGAGACCTTGTACGCCAGATGCAAGGAGACATCTGGGTCATCAGTCCAGCTAAGCATCCTGACGACGACTTCGAGGGCGATCGCGAAGCGTGCGGGAGAGGCAATCACGGCACGACCTTTGTCCTCTGGCTCCCTCAAGCCTCAGCCAGCGAAGCCACCGACGACTCCTAAACTCCTCGTGAACTCCTAACTATTGGCTTCGCGAATCCGAGAACTCTCAAAGCGGTTCATCCAATGTTCCAAATACGCCCGGTTCTCCGAGCGCTGCTGCGGATCCTGAGTCGTCAGGGGATGAGGGGCCAGCCCTTGAATCGCCGCCGTGGTGACACAAAACATTGCTTTCTGGAACGTGGCACAGATCTGCACCCGGATATCATCCTCGCCACGAGTCCCGCGCCGATAGACGTCATGCAGATACTCCGGTAGAAAATGGCGCATATCTTGCATTAACTGAGTGGGGGGAATCCCCGCGCCGCCAATGGGTAAGGGGTCGGCATAGAGGGCACCATAGGCAAAATCACCCTGTTCGTCCGGAATCTGAAAGGCTTGAGCGTTATAGGAGACGGTTCCGGGAAAAGGCGCTCCTCGGAAGAAAATCGCCTCAACATAGGGAACTGCCGTATCCATCAGGAAGGTTAGCCCCACGGACTCGGGCATGATGTCATAGGATTGCCCCTGAATCTCAACCCGGTAGGTAATGGGCTGATTAGCCGCCGCCACCAGACCATCGAGGATATGTTTGACTACATCGGGAATCGAGTGAATCTCTTGGGCATCATAGCGATCGCTCAATGCCAAGAACATATCACTCATGACTCGCCAGAACTGTCCCAGGGCGCTGTAGTAGCAAAACATCCGCACCTGTTCGGGCAAAAAATCCGGGAAGAGACGATGCAGCAGCGACAAGAGCGGATTGCCTCGTAGCTTGGCTTGAATGGCCCGTTCGGCAGCTTGACTAAACGCGTCACTATCGAGATAGGTATCTACCCCATTGCCGCCGTGCCAGAGCATTCCTCGCATACAGTATTCGGCATACTCGTAGTTGATGCGATCGTGCCACCAGAAGCGCAACAGTTTCGGGAGACTCACCTCCCCGTTGAAATACTTAAAGAAGGGAAACAGCACTAAAAACTGTTTCTCGGCGATGTAGATCAAGTTATTGGAGTAGGCATCGAGAACCACCCCATAGCTTTTGAGAATCCCCACCACTTCCAAGACATTCTCCGGGGTGTCGTTCAATAATGCCTGTCCCTGTTCTAGCCGGTGAATATACTCGGCCAGGGGATGTTGGGAGGGGGCGAGAGGAGTAGTAACCATAAAATCAGTGTTTGACGGTTAACAGTGAACAATTGATAGCTCGAAGATCCTGAGCCTTTAGGGGTTCGGCGTAGCAAGTTGGGGATGTTTTGGGGACTCAAAGTCGAGTTGGCTTGAAGAGACTTGCGCCGAGGAGAGTTGAGCCAGAGCCACCGGGGGAACTAATCGGGCCGCATCAGCATCACTCCAACGGACGAGCCAGTTGGGTTGTAGGCCAAACATCACCAAGAGGAGAGTTAGGACCAAGGCGGGGACGCGATCGCGCCATTGAACCGGAGGCAAATTGGTCACAATGTCCGAGAGGCGGCCAAAGAAAACTCGGTTCACCATCAGTAGGAAATAGACCGCCGTTAAGCCGGTTCCCACCAAACACAACAGGGTCGCCACCGGAAACACCGGAAAACTGCCTCGGAACACCAGAAACTCTGACACAAAGCCCACCATGCCGGGGATACCAGCACTCGCCATCACACCGACAATCATCAAACTACCGATTATCGGCAAACCCCGTTCTGGGTTGAGTAAGCCACGGAGTTGGTCGATATCCCGAGTCCCCGTTTTCTTGCCCACAACCCCCACCAGGAGGAACAACATAGCCGAGATCAGGCCATGACTGACGGATTGGGCGATCGCCGCCAACAAACTCAGGTGGGTTCCAGCGGCAGCAGCCAGCAGAATATAGCCCATATGGGCGATGGAGGAGTAGGCTACCATTTTTTTCATATCTTGCTGGGAAATGGCAGTAAACGCCCCATAGAGGACGCTAATGACGGCAAAAATGACCAGGACGGGGGCGGCAACAGACCAAGCCTCGGGCAACATCCCGACACAGAAGCGCAATAACCCATAGGTTCCCAGTTTCAGAAGAACGCCGGCTAACAGAACTGAGACCGAGGTTGAGGCTTCCACGTGGGCATCGGGGAGCCAGGTATGGAAGGGAAAAATGGGGATTTTGATGGCAAAGCCAATCAGTAACCCCGTCAGGATCAGCAACTGGGTGCCGATGGGTAAGGCTCCCGCTGGGAGAACGCTGTAATCAAAACTCGATGCGCCGGTGAGCCAGACGAGTCCTAAGAAGGCGGCGAGGATAAAAATGCCTGAGGTAGCGGTGTAGAGGAGAAATTTGGTAGCGGCATAGTTGCGGCGTGGGCCTCCCCAAATGGCAATGAGGAGATACAGCGGGACCAGTTCGAGTTCGTAGAAGATGAAGAAGAGCAGCAAGTCCAGGGAGAGGAAGGCCCCGGTGACGCTGAGGTTGAGAATTAAAATCAGACTGTAGTAGAGGCGTGGCCGTTCGAGTTTGTCGGGGCTACTGAGGATGGCGATGGCTGTCAGCAGTTGGTTGAGAAGCACCAACGGTAGGGAGATGCCATCGAGTCCCAGATGGTAGCTCAATCCGAGCCAATCGACCCAGGCCACCTGTTCGGTCAATTGCAGTCCTCCCAGGCTAGAATCGAAGTCAGCCAAGAGACTCAGGGTTAGACCAAAGATGATGGTCAGCACCACAAAGCTGATGCTCCGAAACCGCTGCGAGGGCAGAGATTTGGGTAGTAGACAAATGACAATGGCGCTTGTTAGGGGAATTAGAAGTAAGGCACTCAGCATTCGCAGTTTTTAGGGCGTAGTTTTTAGGGCGTAGTTCTTGTACGTGATTCGCTTCGATCGCTGTTGTGGTTCAGTCACCGAGGTTGAGAAAAACCGTTGACGGTGAGATAACTAGAACCCCCACCAGGCTAGGAAGACGAGGATACCGGTGGCGGCTAAAATAGTCAGAACATAGGATTGAGACTGACCTGAAATGCTATATTTGAGGGCTTGACCACTGAAAATCGCCATCCAACCGACGAGGTTAACGGCACCATCGACGATGTAGCGATCGAAGCTTGAGGCGAAGCGAGAGAACGCCGAGACAAAGGCGACGACGGTGACTCGGTAGAGGCGATCGATATAGAAGTCGTAGGCGAGGAGATCTTGCCAGAAGCGTACCGATAGCTGCTGCGATCGCGCGTTAGTGCGTTCGAGGGGAATGAGACTACCCAGGATTACCCCTAAGACCCCACTAGCAATTAAGAGGGGGCTGCCAAACTCAATCAGGGGATTATGGGAGAAGGCCCAGGGACCATCCCAGGTCAGGAGTAGTTGCCAATGTTGCAGCATTAGGGGAACCAGGAGGGTGACGATGGTCAACGAGACCATCGGAACGGCCATAGTCCAAGGAGCTTCGGGAGTGCGGCGAGTTTTGGCTTGATGCTCTCCTAAAAAGACGGAGCGGAAGACTCGGGTGAGGCTCACGGCCATGAGAGCGTTCACCAGCAGCAAGATCAAGACTAAGCCGGGGGGGACTTCCTGGAAACCGTTGACCCAACGCCGAAAGGTCCAAAATGTCCCCAGGGGCAAGATGGACACCAGACCGGCAGACCCCACGAGAAAGGCGGTGGTGGTGGCCGGCATTCGTGACCCGAGTCCGCCCATTTCGGTAATGTTCTGACTGTTGGTGGCTAGGATAATCGAGCCGATGCTGGAAAAGACTAGGGCTTTGGCGATCGCATGAGTCAGCAGCAGTAGTAGAGCAATATCCACTTGTCCGAGACCGACGGCGATAAAGACAAGTCCCATGTAGGCACTGGTGGAATGGGATAAGGCTCGTTTCAGGTCAATTTGAGCCAAACACATCAGGGAACTGCCGATGGCGGTGACGGTACCGATGATAATCAGGGCATCGTAGACCACTGGGGAGAGGGTAAAGACCGGTTGTAGGCGAATTAGAACATAGGCTCCCGCTGACACCACCACGGAGTTACGCATGATGGAGGCGGGGCTGGGACCTTCCATGGCTTCGTCGAGCCAGAGGTTGAGGGGAAATTGGGCACATTTCCCCAGAGGCCCGGCAATGAGTCCGAGTCCCAGCCAGGTGGCCGTCCAGAAGGGTAGGGGGTTGGTTTCGGCCCAGGTTTCGAGTTCACTAAAGGTTAAGCCGGTTCCATAGCTCGATAGGGCTACTAACCCCATCAGGAGTAAGATATCCCCGACCCGTTTCGTGAGGAAGGCATCCCGAGCCGCCGTGACCACCAGGGGCTGGGCATACCAAAAGCCCACCAGCAGGTAGGTCGACAGGGTCAACATTTCTAGCAGTCCGTAACTCAGTAGCAGAGAGTCGCTGAGGGCGATGCCGCTGAGGGCGGCTTCAAAGAACCCCATCAGTCCAAAGAAGCGAGCTAGGGACCAGTCTTTTTCCATGTAGCCCAGGGCGTAGAGTTGGGCCAGCAGACCGATACCGGTGACCAGTTCCATGGCCCCAAGACTGAGGGGGGAAATTTCGATGGCTAGAGATAAGTCTAAGTTGGCGGCGTTGAGCCAGGAGAAGACAATCTGTTGGGGAGGCTGCCCCCAGCTCTCGAAGTAGGCCGCAGAGCCGTGGACGAACGCCACCAAGGTCATTAGTAGGTTCAGGTAGGCGGCCGGACGCGGCCCGGTTCGTCGGACTAAGCCGAGCGACCAGGGTAGGGTTAGGATGGCACCTAGAAGTCCGTACAGCGGTACGAACCAGCAGGTTTGTAGGAGAAAACCACTCATCTTATCGGGAGTTTGAGGACGTCTAACAACATTTTTATGGGTTGGCTGAGTGCCTGGAGACACCCCCAAACCCAGGCAGGACGACGACCGGGTGAGGTCTCGTTTCCCTTGCCCTACGTGTAATGGAGAATTTTAAGCAATACAGCAATTATAGGGTAGTGAGTCCGCGATCCCCTCATGGGAGATGCTCCGGGAGGCTGGGAATGGGGGTCGATGCTGCGAGTTAACTTTTATTAAACTATCCGATTTGAAAATATCATCTTGCTTTATATTGTCAAAGGAGCCAAAGTTTCCTAATCTTTGTATTGGGATTGAATAAATTAGCCTTCCCCGTCAAAATTTTGCGCTCACTGAAATTTCTGGTCAGCCCAGGGGTCAGGCCCGTAGGCAGAGGAGCCAACAGTCATGTCGGAAGACATGGGCCTGCGCGGTCTGGTCTGGAACTATCCTGGCAGCCAGAAGCTTTGTCGAGCCAAGTTTTGGCACGTCCATTAGAGTTCAAACGCATCACGCGTCATTTTTTCAAGGAGCGATACTCGTCATGTCAATTGCGGTAGGAATGGTTGAAACGCTGGGGTTCCCGGCAGTAGTCGAAGCGGCTGACTCGATGGTGAAAGCCGCTCGGGTTACTCTCGTTGGTTATGAGAAGATTGGTTCAGGTCGCGTGACCGTGATCGTCCGGGGCGATGTCTCGGAAGTGCAAGCGTCAGTCTCAGCCGGGATTGATGCGGCTAACCGAGTCAATGGTGGACAGGTGCTATCGACGCACATCATTGCCCGTCCTCACGAGAACTTGGAGTACGTCCTGCCAATTCGCTACACCGAGGAAGTCGATCAGTTCCGGACGTACTAATCGAAACACCTAGTTTAAACGTGGGTCGGCGATCGCTCGTGATCGCCTTGAGAACATGAACCCCATTGTCTCTCAGGCCACCGTCTCAGTCCGGATGATGATTTATTGCAGGAGTTAACAAAACAATGTCAATTGCCGTAGGAATGATTGAAACCCTCGGGTTTCCGGCAGTGGTAGAAGCCGCTGACGCCATGGTGAAAGCCGCTCGGGTGACCCTAGTGGGGTATGAAAAAATTGGTTCAGGTCGGGTGACGGTCATCGTTCGGGGCGATGTCTCGGAAGTGCAAGCGTCCATCTCAGCCGGAACCGATAATGTGAAACGGGTAAATGGGGGAGAAGTCTTATCGACCCATATTATTGCTCGTCCTCACGAGAACCTCGAGTATGTTCTCCCGATTCGCTATACCGAAGCGGTTGAGCAGTTCCGCGAGAGCATCGGCTCACCCCGCTCCATTAGCCGCTAAGCCGAAGAGATAATGCAAATTGCCAGAGTCTGCGGCACCGTTGTCAGCAACCAAAAACTAGAGACCATGAGGGGCCTGAAACTCCTCGTGTTGCAACTTGTCGATGCTCAGGGAGAGTTGCTCCCCAAGTATGAAGTCGCAGCAGATCTCGTCGGTGCTGGAACCGGTGAGTGGGTTCTGTTCAGTCGCGGTAGTGCTGCTCGGGTTGAACCGGGCCGCGAGGGGTGTCCGATTGATGCACTCACCGTGGGCATTATCGATACTGTGAGCTTGGAAAACCGACAGGTTTATAACAAAAAAGATCGTTACTAATTGTGAACCGGTCGCCGCCTAGGAACTAAAGTTTTTAGCCATGTTTTAACCCATGCTGTTGAGGCGAAGCCTGAGTAGTTTGGGCTCATTGAGTTGATTGAGGAACGAAATTCGTTATGGTTGTCCGCAAGCACGCGGCTCCATCCCCCCAGCGGGAGCTTGCCGAACCAAAAATCCACAGCACAGCCTATGTGCATTCGTTTGCTAATATCATCGGCGATGTCACCGTCGGTGAAGAGGCGACGATCGCACCGGGGACATCGGTTCGAGCCGATGCGGAGTCGCCGTTCTATATCGGCGATCACGCGAATATTCAAAATGGAGTTATCATTCATGGACTGAATGGTGCAACGGTTGTGGGCGATCGCCAGCGTGAATACGCCGTGTGGATCGGTCGTAACAGTTGTCTTGCTCATTTAGCCTTGGTTCACGGTCCGGCATACATCGGAGACGACTGCTTTATTGGCTTTCGTTCGACGGTGTTCAATGCACGAGTGGGTCAAGGTTCGGTGGTAATGATGCACACCTTAATCCAGGATGTTGAGATTCCTCCTGGAAAATATGTGGCATCTGGCTCTGTGATTACCACCCAAGCCGAAGCGGATCGGCTGCCCGATGTACGACCCGTAGATCGGGATTTCGCACAGTATTTGCTTGACGCTAATGTTACGGTGCAGCGGGGGGTCTCCTCATCCTTACATCAACAGGGTGAGTCTTCTGCGCGACGGCAAGCTGTTGCAGCAAATCGTAACGGTGACGGCAAGGACATCGCTGTATCTGAGGATACGTCAGTAGGGAGTATGAGTTTAAATAATGAAGTGAATGGGCAAGTCAAACGCTTGCTCCAACAGGGCTATAAAATCGGCATCGAACACGCCAACGCCCGCCGATTCAAAACCAAGTCTTGGCTAACCGCCGGGACT
This sequence comes from Phormidium sp. OSCR, assembly GCA_001314905.1. GTDB lineage: Bacteria > Cyanobacteriota > Cyanobacteriia > Cyanobacteriales > Geitlerinemataceae > Sodalinema. The sequence goes on along the minus strand of LJZT01000004.1, from coordinate 68,758 downwards.
CTATCGAACACCCGCGCCGATCGCGCCCTCTCGGAACTCGAAACGGTGTTACGAGAGCATTCTGGGGAATATGTGCGCCTGATCGCCATTGATCCAGATGCCAAACGGCGTGTGAGCGAAATGATCATTCAGCGTCCCGGAGAAACCCCAACCGCCGGTGGGGGTCAGTCTGCCGGGACGTCGTCGTATCGGGCTAGTCGCGGCAATGGCACTCGTCCGGCCGCTTCGAGCAATGGAGCGAGTCTTGATGCGAGTGCAGCCGATCAGGTGCGCTCTCTGTTGCAGTCAGGTTATCAGATTGGGGTTGAACGAGCCTCGGCTCGTCGCTTCAAAACCAAGTCTTGGCTCACGGTGGGAACTCTTTCGGGATCTCCCCAAACGGCCATCGCCGAACTCAATGAAATTTTGGCGGAGGCTGCCGGCGAATATGTACAGTTGATCGGTATCGACCCCAACGAAAAACGTCGCGTCGTTGAGGCGATCGTGCAACGCCCCAATGGGGTGACACCGCCGAGTAAAGGAACGGTTGAGAAAGTGGCAGCCGTGACCGGAAATGGCCCCGTGAGTCGGGGTTCATCGGGCCAGGGTGTGCTGACTGGGGAGACGGTGGAACTGGTGCGATCGCTTCTGTCTCAGGGCTATCGCATTGGTACCGAACACGCCAGCCCACGACGGTTTAAAACCCAATCCTGGAAGACCTGCGCCCCCATTGAGTCGAAACAACTCAATCAGGTACTCAGCCAACTCGAAGCCTGTGTTGCAGACCATGTTGGGGAATATGTGCAGTTGATTGGCATTGATCCCAATGAAAAACGCCGGGTGAGCGAGACGATTATTCAGCGTCCGGGATCTCAAAATAATGGCCAAGCTGCCGCTAGTAGCAATGGTCGTAAAGGCTTTGGTGCCAGCGTCAGTCAGTATCAGTCCCAGAAAAACGGTGGCAATCGTGGGGTAACGAGCAGTCAACTGGAACAGGATACCCTCGATCAGGTGCGATCGCTGTTGGCTCAGGGCTACCGCATTGGTACAGAACACGCGACACCACGGCGGTTTAAAACCCAATCCTGGAAAAGCTGTTCCCCCATCGACAGCGCTCAGTTAACGGATGTGGTTCCCGCCCTCGAAGCCTGCATGAAGGATCATCGCGGTGAATATGTACGCTTAATTGGCATTGACCCCAACGCGAAACGCCGCGTTCTGGAGACTGTCATTCAGCGCCCTTAGGGATGATGGCCAGTGATTGGGCGGAGAAATAGTGGTGCGATCGCAGTTCTGGTTGAACTAGACTCTTCGGTACTACTGTTTCTTCTCCTAATCGTCCTTGGCTGATTCCCGACGTTTGATAACCCGTGAGAACCCAATGCAACCGCTACCGATATCCCCCCTAGAGCGTGAGGATGTCTTCGTCAGTGGAGATGTAACGATTCATGCCAACGCGGCGATCGCTCCAGGAGTCGTGCTACAAGCGGGACAAGATGAGCGTATCGTCATTGCTGATGGGGTCTGTTTGGGGTTGGGAGTTGTTCTCCATGCTCGCCGAGGTGATATTTGCATCAAAGCCGGAGCGAATTTGGGCGCCGGAGTCTTGATTATTGGAGCTTGCACCGTTGGTCCCTATGCCAGTGTTGGAGCGGCCTCGACCATTATTGATACGGATGTCGCCGCCGATCAGGTCTTAGCGGCGGGGACGGTCTTAGGCGATCGCTCTCGGCCCCAAGAGAGACTAGATGAGAGAGCAGATGAGGGGAGGCCGCATGGGGGGCGATCGCCAAACCAAGACCTCCCGGATGAACTTCCTTCCCCCTGGGAAAACGAGTCTTCTAACGAGTCTTCTGAGGAATCCATCATCAGCCAAGATTCCAGGGAGGAATCGAGTCAAGATCCCAGCGAAGCTTCCCCAGACTCCCCCGGAGAGCCGACCGATTTAGCAAAATCATCTTCCCCATCCCCTGAAAGAGAGTCAGATCCTCCTCCATCAGAGGGTCCGTCCAACACCTCGGACTCAGAAGCAACGACAAACAGTCCCTCCAAGCCTGCTGTTGTCAAGCGACTGATTTATGGCCAAGTTCATCTGAATCAGATGTTAACAACTCTGTTTCCTCATGCTCAGCATTTAAAATCTCGTTCTGACTCTGATTCATCCGCTCCTTAAAACCAATCTTAGGGAGTAAAATTGAGGATTTTGACGATGATTTGCCCCTAAAATTGCCCTAAGCTTGAGTGCCCACTCACCGATATCGGCCATCCCGAAGCCGGTTAAATGCCCTTTGAGACCTCTTGTCTTGATATAGACAAGGGGAGCTTGGCTTTTTTTTTCTTTAAAATCTGTCAGATTTCTTTACACTGAGATGGAGATGAGACTGGCATTAGTCAAACTAATCAGCGTCCCCAAAAATTGCAATGGCATCACCCAAAAAATGAGTCAACTCTAAAAGAAAAAGGATCCGATCCATGATAGGATCCTTCTCGGTAAGGAAATATTCAATCCGAACTGTTGGCTTCACGAACTTCCCAAATCAAAAGCGCAAATTAACGCGAGAAAAAGATTCGACTGCGTTTCCGAAACGAAGCGTCGGCCGAATTGAGCCTTTCGCCGACGTTGTCGGTCGTCTGGGTACAGGTTCCTAACCCCAGCACTGACCCGCGCGGGAAGTCACCTCAACTGATCTCACCACCACTGATGCTCATTGAACTCCCGTGTCGGGTCCGATGAGTGTTGGACATCCAGACTTCAGACCACGACCCAACGTCGTTGAAGTCTTGAATAGGAAGCGTGTAGACCGTTGTTCATTATACGAAACCCTGATACCCAAGGAGAAAGCGAGGAATATGGTACAAGCGAAAGCTGGATACAAAGCAGGCGTTCAGGACTACCGCCTGACTTACTACACCCCTGATTACACCCCCAAAGACACCGACCTGTTGGCATGTTTCCGCATGAGTCCCCAACCCGGTGTTCCGGCAGAAGAAGCCGCTGCCGCTGTTGCTGCTGAATCATCCACCGGAACCTGGACCACGGTGTGGACCGACGGACTCACTGACCTCGATCGCTACAAAGGTCGTTGCTACGATATCGAATCCGTCCCCGGCGAAGACAACCAGTACTTCTGCTTCGTCGCCTATCCGATGGATCTATTTGAAGAAGGCTCTGTCACCAACATCCTCACCTCCATCGTCGGCAACGTATTTGGGTTCAAGGCTCTCAAAGCCCTGCGCTTAGAAGACATCCGCTTCCCGGTTGCCCTGGTTAAAACCTTCCAAGGTCCTCCCCACGGCATTACCGTTGAGCGAGACAAATTGAACAAATACGGTCGTCCTCTACTCGGTTGCACCATTAAGCCGAAATTAGGTCTGTCCGCTAAAAACTACGGTCGCGCCGTCTATGAATGTCTGCGCGGTGGTTTGGACTTCACCAAAGACGACGAAAACATCAACTCTCAGCCGTTTATGCGCTGGCGCGATCGCTTCTTATTCGTGCAAGAAGCCATCGAGAAAGCTCAAGCTGAAACCAACGAAATCAAAGGTCACTACCTGAACGTGACCGCTCCTACCGTCGAGGAGATGATGAAACGGGCCGAATTCGCCAAAGAACTCGGCACCCCCATCATCATGCATGACTTCCTCACCGGTGGGTTCACCGCCAACACCACCCTGGCTCGTTGGTGCCGTGACAACGGAATGCTGCTGCACATTCACCGTGCCATGCACGCCGTCATCGACCGTCAGAAAATCCACGGGATTCACTTCCGGGTTCTGGCCAAATGTCTACGCCTGTCTGGTGGTGACCACCTCCACTCCGGTACCGTTGTCGGTAAACTCGAAGGGGAAAAAGGCATCACCATGGGCTTCGTTGACCTGATGCGCGAAGACTTCGTCGAAGAAGATCGCTCTCGCGGTATCTTCTTCACCCAAGACTGGGCGTCCATCCCCGGCGTCATGCCCGTCGCCTCAGGTGGGATTCACGTTTGGCATATGCCGGCATTGCTGGAAATCTTCGGCGATGACTCCTGCTTACAGTTCGGTGGTGGAACCCTCGGTCACCCCTGGGGTAACGCTCCTGGTGCAACCGCTAACCGCGTTGCTCTCGAAGCTTGTGTTCAAGCCCGTAATGAAGGTCGTGACCTCATGCGTGAAGGTGGCGACATCATCCGCGAAGCGGCGAAATGGTCTCCCGACTTGGCCGTGGCTTGCGAACTCTGGAAAGAAATCAAGTTCGAGTATGAAGCGGTTGATACTCTCTAATCTCGCTTAAGTTGCTAGAGGTAAGAGCGACCCTTGATTTTCTCTTTAATTTAAGGAGCGCTCATGACCCTCTATCCAACTTTGCCAAGGCGTTTCGGGAAGGATAAAGCCTAGATGTATCCGAAAAAAGTCGCCAACGATACGGCCCTGGTGCTGCAAAGTTACCTGACCTATCAAGCGGTTCGGACGATTATCGAGCAGCTTTCAGAAACCAATCCTTCCCTAGCCCTTTGGCTGAGCGAGTATTCTTCGGGGAATCGTGTTCAAGATGGTGAAGCCTATCTACAAGGCTTGATGCAAGAGAATAAAGAACTCATGCTGCGAGTCTTGACGGTACGCGCTCATCTGGCGGAGACCATTTTGGATCTGTTACCGAGTATGGTGATGGCCCAAATTGAACAGTCCAACACGGAACATCGCCGTCAATTGCTTGAACGCCTGACCCGCACCGCTGAACCTGCCTCGACCTCCGTGGATGACTCGTCACCCCCGGAGTCTGAGGGTAAGGATGCCCCTGATTAACATCATTTGTCACAGAATTAAGGAGTCATTTCTGATGAAAACCCTGCCTAAAGAGCGTCGTTACGAAACTCTCTCTTATCTTCCCCCTCTGACTGACCAACAAATTATCAGCCAGATCCAATATATGTTCGATCAAGGATTCATTCCTGCGGTTGAATTTGAAGAAAATCCCCTCCCCACTGACCACCACTGGACTCTGTGGAAACTGCCTCTGTTCTCAGCCACCACACCTCAAGATGTCTTGAGTGAAGTGCGTGAGTGCCGTTCTGAGTACTCCAACTGCTACATCCGTGTGGTTGGTTTCGACAATATTAAACAATGCCAAACGGTGAGCTTCATCGTTTACAAACCCGGTCAAGGCATTGGTCGTTACTAAGTCTTGAATGGTTTATGACTCGTGGCTATCAGTTAAGTCTGTGTTTAGCACAATAACCTGATTCACGATCGCATAACTGTTCTAACGTTCTAATACAAAATCCCCCTAAACTTCTAATGAGTTCAGGGGGATTTTATTTGGCTAGAGTCAAGTTTAGCGTAAATGCCTAAAACAGATAAAGAATGGCAAATAAGACAATCCAAACAATATCCACAAAGTGCCAGTAGAGTTCCGCCGCTTCAGGGCCAAAGTGACTGTCACTGGTATAACGACCTTGCTTGAGCGATCGCCCCAAAACCAGCAAAATCAAACCCAACCCAAAGGTGACGTGCAAACCGTGGAACCCAGTCAGCACATAAAAGGTACTGGTAAAGAGATTATCCGTGAGGCCAAACTCATTCGTAAAATACTCGTACCCTTGACCAAACAAAAATAGTAATCCCATGGCCGCCGTAATGGCAAACCAGGTACGTAACCCCTTCACATCATTATTGCGAATCGCCTGATTACCTCGGTTCATCACAAAACTACTCGACACCAGAATAACGGTGTTCACCGTGGGTAACAACAACTCCAATTCCGGCGTTCCTTGGGGGGGCCAAACCTGAGCAACCGAGCGAAAAGTGAGATACGCCGCAAACAAGCCGAGGAAAATCATAGCCTCAGCAAAGAGAAACATATAAAGCCCAAAAATTCGATGATCCGGATGCTCACCGTGATGTCCCGCTTCGGCATGAGACGCCGTCGCTAGAGGATTTTGAGCGGTATCGACAGTAGAACCTTGCATAAGTCAAATGGTTAGGGACAGGTGTTGCAATGGCAATGTTTAAGTGCCAGAACTTGAGGACCTAAATACCCCCAATTACAGATTTTTAATAAGAATCTGACAATTGATTCTGTCTCTGGGGGTATTCAGGAAACGTTAATTACATCTGAGCCTTGACTTCAGCGAGTAACTCAGACACCGACTTATCATCATCTTGGTCGCGGTCAACGCCATAGTCATAAGGACCTGACCACAACACGGGTTCTTCCTCGAAGTTCTCGATAATCGGCGGAGAACTGGTTTGCCATTCTAAGGTTAAAGCATTCCAAGGATTGGCACTGGCAATGGGGCCTTTGAACCAACTCCAAGCGGCGTTCACCAAAAAGGGCAAGGTTGACACCGCCAGAATCAGAGAACCCACGGTGCAAACTTGGTTGAGGGTTGTAAAGGCGGGGTCATATTGCACCACCCGGCGAGGCATTCCCTGCAATCCTAAGATGTGCATGGGGAAGAAGGCGAGATTAAAGCCAATGAAGGTGAGGACAAAGTGAACTTTACCCCAGGTTTCGTTCATCATCCGCCCGACCATTTTGGGGAACCAGTGGTAAATTCCGGCGAAGATGCCGAAAACACTGCCGCCGAAGAGGACATAGTGGAAGTGAGCGACGATGAAATAGGTGTCGTGAACATGAATGTCAAAGGGAACCGAGGCGACCATAACGCCGCTTAAGCCGCCAATCAGGAACATGGAGACAAAGCCGATCGCAAATAGCATGGCGGAGTTGAGGCGAAGTTTGCCTCCCCAAACTGTGGCCACCCAACTAAAGACTTTAATTCCCGTAGGAACCGCGATAATCATGGTGGCGGCCATAAAGAACACCCGCAACCAGCCGGGGGTCCCACTGGTAAACATATGGTGCGCCCAAACGATATTACCGAGGAAGGCGATGGCGATACTGGAGTAGGCGATCGCCTTATAGCCAAAAATCGGCTTACGAGAATGAACCGGCAAGATATCGGAGATGAGGCCAAACACCGGCAGAATCATGATGTAAACCGCCGGGTGGGAGTAAAACCAGAACATATGCTGGTAAACAATCGGATCGCCGCCTCCGGTGGGATTGAAGAAGGCGGTTCCGGCGATGAGGTCGAAACTCAGTAGAATCAAGGCCCCAGCCAGGACGGGGGTGGAGACGAGAATCAGCAGGGAGGTGGCCAACATCGACCAGCAGAATAAGGGCATATCGTAGAGGGACATGTCCTTAATCCGCATTTTGAAGATGGTGGTGACGAAGTTAATCCCACCCAGAATTGAGGAGGTTCCCAACAGGAGGATGCTGAGAATCCACATCATCTCACCCACTTGACCACTGATGAGACTCAGCGGGGGGTAAGAGGTCCAACCGGCAACGGGAGGCTGATGGATAATCAAACTGGTTAGCAGGAGAACACCACCGGGGGGAACCAGCCAAAAAGCCAAACCATTGAGAACCGGGAAGGCCATATCTCTGGCCCCAATCATCAAGGGGATGAGGTAGTTGGCAAAGGCGGCCCCGGTTGGCACAATCCACAGAAAAATCATCATGGTTCCATGGAGGGTGAGAACGCCGTTATAGTTCTCAGCCCCGAGGAAGTCTGGATTGGGGGTGGCCAGTTCGATGCGGATACTCGTGGCCATGAGTCCGGCTACGAGATAGAAGAAGAAACTGGTGACGAAGTATTGGATACCAATGACTTTATGGTCGGTACTAAACCCGAAAAAGTCTTTCCAATGCCGTTCAGGTTCGGGATTGGGGGGGGAGGTTTTGGGTTCGACGGAAGTGGTTGTCATATTAAATGGCAGAGGTCAAATCCTATTCACGATGCAGTTTCGCCCAGATTTCGCGTTTCAGGCGTTTGGGATGGTTTTACAAGTTCTTGCACAGCACAAGTCCCTATACAAGAGGGTTACAGATGATGGTGCATCTCTGGTTGCATCTGTTGCAGAGCGGCGATCGCCTCGGGGGAGATGTCCCAGTCTTGGGTATGACGGGCCAACCGGTTGTCATTGTCTGCCATAATCTCGGCCACGGTGAGGCCGTCGCCTTGTTCTTTGGCGGCAATTTGCGATTGTAACCACTCGTCATACTCGTCAGGGGTATGCACAATCACTTGAGTTCGCATGGCGCCGTGATAAGACCCACAGAGTTCGGCACAGACGAGGGGATAGGTTCCGGGAACTTCGGGTTTGAAGCGAAGTTGGGTATCTCGTCCGGGGATAGCATCTTGTTTGAGTCGGAATTGGGGAATCCAAACGGCGTGGATTACATCTTGGGCCGAGATTTTCAGTTTGACATCTTGGCCGGCGGGAACATGGAGTTCACCCGAGACCACACCGCTATCAGGATAGGTAAAAATCCAGGCGTATTGTAGTCCGAGGACATCCACGTTGACGATGGCATCACTCGCCGGTTGACTCGGGGATGCGCCTACACCGAGGGCAATCTTATCCTGCCCCGGGAGGGTTGCAGCCATGGCGGTTCCGGGGACAACTGCGGTTTTTTGGGGACCGGGATCTCTGGAGGCGGCGGGATCAAGTCCCCCCATTTCGTTGTAAACCTCAAAGCTATAGATGGATAGCACCATGACGATGACGACGGGAATCGCTGTCCAGACGATTTCTAAGCCGATATCCCCTTCTAGGGGCGGCCCGTCGGTGTTATCTCCGGGTTTTTGACGAAATCGGAAAATGGCAATGATGAGCGCCCCTTGGATGAGCAAAAATAGGGCTGTGGCGATGGTCATCATCATATTGAAAAGATCATCGACGAGGGGGGCTTCTCGCGATGCGGCTTCAGGCATCCAGCCATGGTGTTGTCCATACCAGAGGCTGATTAAGGTCACCAGGATGCCGGCGATGAGAGTCGTAATGGAAGTGGGTAGTTTCACGAGTCGATAGATCGGGCTAATGTGGGGTAAATCTGCTTGGGTCAGGGCGTGTCATCTCTTTATACCGTAGAACAGGTTCTGAAAAGCTGTGGCAGATTTGCTAAATCTTTAGGTTTTTTCCCAGATTTGCGATCGCCCCCTGACTTTGTAAGGCAATGTTACGATGCAAGGGTGGATTTTTAGGGATTTTGCCTAATCTAAAACATTTCTAAAACTTGCTTTGGTGTAGAAGATAAGAGTTCTAAGCTTAAACCAGACCTTTCATGGGTTTTGTATTGTCGCCAGAGACCCCGAACGTCAAGAACTCACTTGATGTAACGTTTTACAAACAAAACTTGACAAGTTGACCGATTCGGCAAACATCATGGCTCACTCTGTTTTAACTCCGACGTCCTCAGATACTCTCTCGCCCCCAGAGGCGATCGCCTCGGTGCGCCGTCTCGTCTGGAAAATCGCCATAGCAACAGTGATTCTCATGGCGATCGGCAGTGCCACCCGTGTTGCCAATGCCGGCTTAGCTTGCCCTGACTGGCCCCTCTGTTATGGTCAGCTTGTGCCAACAGCCCAAATGAATCTACAGGTGTTCCTAGAATGGTTCCACCGCTTAGATGCGTCCATCATTGGCTTATTAACCATCGCCCTGGTGGGACAAACCTGGTGGCGACGTTCCCTACTCCCCAATTGGCTGCCCTGGGCCGCCGTAGCTGCGTTAGCCTTAGTCCTGGTACAAGGACTATTAGGAGGCTTAACGGTGACGGAGATGTTACGCTTCGACATCGTTACGGCTCACTTAGGAACAGCACTTCTATTTTTCGTGACGGTTCTCACCATTGGCGTGGCCTTACTCCCCTACCAGGGCAATGGAACCGCGAACCGCCTACGTTGGCTGAGTTTAGGGGCAGCCATCCTCGTCTATGGCCAAAGTCTCCTAGGGGCTTTAGTGGCATCTCAATGGGCCTTGCACCAATGTTTGAGTTACCAAAGTCTCTGTACGGTGATGAATAGCCATATACTCGGGGTGGTTCCCCCAACCCTGGCGGTCTTAGCTTTAGGGGTTTGGGCCTGGCGGACTCCAGCGTTGAGTTGGCCCCTGCGTCGCTTAGGGAAGGCCGCTTTGGTCTTGCTGGCCCTACAAATTGGCTTAGGGATAGCAACGTTTTATCTACGGCTACAGGTTGAACCCCTCTCAGTTGCACATCAGACGATTGGTGCATTGCTTCTTGGTACTCTGGTGGCTTTTACAGTATTGGCAAATCGGGACAGCCACTTCGCTTAACTCACGCTTCATTTCAGCCGTTTTGACGGCTTTCGTTCCCTAAGACATCTGATAGATTTCAGAAGGATAGGCAAATTCATGCAAAATTCCGTTTCTCCCCCGACTTCGACTCCCCTCAATCGCAATGTTTACGACGTTATTCAAAGTTATGTCCAATTAACCAAACCTCGGATTATTGTCTTGTTACTGGTGACGACGGGGGCGGCGGTATTCTTAGCCTCCGAGGGACAGGTTGACCCGGTTGTTCTCTTGGCGACTCTGTTGGGGGGATGGTTGGCAGCGGCGGCGGCCAACACTATCAATTGTCTCTATGACCGGGATATTGATAAAATCATGGAGCGCACCAGCCTACGTCCGTTACCCTCGGGACGGGTTCGGGTTCGCGATGCGATGGTTTTTGCTGGGGTTTTGGCGGGGTTGTCGTTTATCCTCCTCAATACGGTCACGAATCTGTTGGCGGCGTTGTTGGCCCAGGCGGGGATTGTCTTCTATGTGCTGATTTATACCCATTGGCTGAAACGTCATTCGACTCAAAATATCGTCATTGGCGGTGCAGCCGGGGCGATTCCGCCTCTGGTGGGTTGGGCCGCGGTCACGGGTGAGGTGAGTTGGTCGGCTTGGGTGTTGTTCCTGATTATTTTCCTCTGGACTCCGCCCCATTTCTGGGCCTTGGCGATTTATATCCGCGATGAGTATGCGGAGGTGGATGTGCCGATGTTGCCGGTGATTGCGGGAAATGAGGTGACGGCGAAACAGATTTGGATTTATACCTGGTTGATGTTGGCTTCGACGGTGTTATTGATTTATCCGTTGGGGAATTGTGGTCTGGTGTATGGTCTGTTGGCGATCGCCCTGAGTATTCCCTTTGTTAAGAAGGCGTGGCAGTTGTTGGGGGATTGTGAGAATACAGAGGTGGCGCGATCGCTGTTTAAGTATTCGATTCTCTATATGATGTTGCTCTGTGGCAGCATGGCCCTGGATAGTCTTCCCTGGGCGCAACAGGTGAGTTATACGGTTGCCCAACGGGTTGAGACGTTACTGAGTTTGGTGAGTTTGGGGGCTTAGGGCGATGGGAATGGATAATTGACATAGAAAATCTCCCTGAGACACCTGTTGTCTCAGGGGGAATTCATCCCCTTGTTCCTCGTGACTTGGCTCGAGCCAAGTCATGCTCTTGGGGAGGCTCTGCCTCCCGAGGACAGGCGGCAGAGCCTCCCAGAAAACCTGTCACGGCTTCAGCCATGACACGAGGGGTAAACCTATCCCTTTTAAGCCGATCGCGGTAAAAAACAATTGGGTTGCAGGGGTCGGGGGATTCCCTGTCCTTGCTGTAAGCGATACATATGCTCAAATAATTGCCAGCAATAGGGTTCCGAGAGTCCACAGGTAATCGCACCCCGTAAGACAACACTGAAATACCAATCGTTGGGAGCCAGTTCAGCGGGGAGTTTGTTCACCACCACATAGGTTCGCACTTGGCTATAGTGGCGATCGCCACATTGAACGCTGATAGTTTCGCGACGATAGCCCCCAGTGGGGATTTCTTCACGCTCATCGAGGCGATCGCTCAGTCGCCAGGGAAGCCGATATAGCACCCCCTCAACGGTACTGGTTTCATCGGGAACTACATCGAGAACCCCACAGTTACGACGTTGAGAGCGACGGTTAAAGGCGAGACGATAGCCTTGTAGGGTGGCGGTTCCCAAGACATAATCGCGGGTATTTTCCCCTAAGGTGCGTTGCAAATCCACGGGACACATACAACTCCCATAGGCGAAGTAGTAAAACGTCGGTTCGGGACTCGGAGGGAGGGAACGAGGAGTCACACAGGGTTGGCGACTGGCTCGGGTGAGTTGTCCTTGGGGGCGATCGCTCATGGTCGTTTTTGGCTTGTTTCTCGCAATCGTTGCATCAGCTACAGTCTCCCACAAGTCTCCCCGCTATTTTGGGGTTAAGGTTCGGACTGTCGTTCCGAGATTATAGCAAACTCTCGTATCTTGACCGATAAACCGTAGATTAAGATTCATAACAAAGGACATCCTCTGGAAAACGGGGTTGGGGGATTGGGCGATCGCCCCTTAGGGGGTTAAGCCAGGAACATCTCGCCTGAGAGTGGGCCGAACCAGAATTAGGCGATCGCCCTCCTGACTGCGAGGAACCACTACCACCGGCGGACGGCGCGTTTCATCCCGTTCGGGCAATGCTGGGAAGATGTAATAATCTCCATCCACATCAATCAGCAGCCGCCAGACGCGATTCTGACTGGGGTTATTGATTGACTATCTCAGGGATTATCCCTGACGGAAGTTGCTAAAATAGAGCGCGATCGCCAGCCAAATCAGGGGGTAGTTCTGCGAGGGCGGCCCAACATTCGCGGCGAGGATCTCGGCCAGCCAGAAACGTGGCGAGTTCCCTTCTCTGCCATACAGTCGGGGCAGGAAACCCAGATCACGATTCGGGGTCCCGAGGCTTGGGAGGAGGATGATTTACTGGGGAAACTGGAACTCCAGATTGACTATGAGTTTGTGTTAGATGAAATCATCCCCTTATCCGAGGATGAAATGGACATCGTGGTGAGTAAAGTGAGTCGTCACCGGGAGGATTAAGTCAGAAATAACCCCCATTTCGCTGTTTGATGTGATGGGGTTTCTTGGTTCGTTCCTCGTGACGTGGCTCTGCCGCGTCACGCCCTGAAGGAGGCTCTGCCTCCAGTCTGGGAACAAGGGCTTAAGCCGCCTACTGTACCTGTAAAGGCTTCAACTGGTCACAAAAGGTACAGGCGGCAGAGCCGCAAAGAGTGCGTGACGCGGCAGAGCCACGTCACGAGGAATGCCACGTCACGAGGACAAATTTTGGAACCCATGATTAGTGAATTAGACCGAGTTGTTTTAACTGTAGATTTACCGGAATATGATTTAAAATCCGGCGATATGGGCACCGTTGTCCTAATCCATCAAGAAGGTTTGGGCTATGAAGTAGAATTTATAACGATCGCAGGAGAAACCGTTGCCATTGTTTCTCTCTTGAGTTCTCAAGTGCGGGGAATTGGAGACAGAGAAATTGCTCAAGCGCGGATTCTAGCATCATCATAAATGGGGGTCCAACAAAACTAGAAATTGAAGACCTGTTCTCCGTCTATCACTTGTCCCTCGTCCCTTTGAGGGACACCGATCGCAATTTCCTGTTCTAAAACTTGTAAAGCAAGTTCAGCGATTTCATTTTGCCCCCGAGCCGCATAAATTAGCACTCCCGCATCGATAAAAGTTCGGATCATGATGGATTTAGATATCCTCCACGACGTTCGGCTTTCTCCTGTTCGATTTCTTCCGATGTTAATAATGGGGGTCCCGACTCTATAATTTCTTGGCGGATTTTTCTGAGTTGTTGTCCTAAGCGGGAACTAGATTGAGTCGGTTTTGGGGTTGGATGAATGACCTCAATAAAAGCAAGAACTTGTTGCTGTTGCTCAGGGTCTAAGGTTTTCCACTTTTCTAATAGTTGTTCGGTGGTCATTTTGCTAAATTCCTTTATGCAATCGGGTCTTTGTGCCTATCCCAACAGCTCTAGTTTACGACTCGCTGCCAGATACTCACAAGCAACTTGCTAGAATGGCAATCTGTTTTCGGGATAAAGGTTCTGTTGTGATCGGCTGGTTTTAAGGGGTGGGGCATGACCAGAGGACTCCTTTGGGGTGAAACCTAGGGCGGTGAAAAACGCCTAGAGAAACAGAGGCAAGTTGTGTCTATGATAGCAACCGCTATCACTCTCTGCGAAGCCAAGGAAGCTGCCAAGTGGGGGAAGTTAAGGAATAATAGAGGAGAGGCAGTTACAGGGAGAGTTGAGCGATGACTCGACGCTGGGTGGGTTCGCTGTTGACGGTTTCGCTGCTGTTGGGCATGGGGTCTCTCGCTCCGAGGGTGGGGGCAGAGACGGTGTTGGTGCAGGGGAGACTGTCGGACACCTTTCCCCTCTGGACAATTCCCCTCCTCCTGGGAGTCCTGGGCATTGGCGCGACCATCAAACAGCATCGCAAACTGGGAGGAACCCTAATCGCCGCCGCCTTGGTTTCTGCCTTCGTCTCCCCGCGACTGACTCCCAGCTACCGAGTTCTCGCTTTCGCCAATCCCCGACCGGAAGACCCCTTTAATCTCCCTGGAACCGAAGCCGAAGTCGATGCCCTCCTGGAGTTGGCCCCAGACAGCGAGATTTACCGCCAAGACGCCGCCACTCTGGAACAGTTCAAACGTCAATCGTCCCGTCATCGCTACCTACATCTAGCCACCCACGGCTGTTTTCAGCAATTGGGCTGTTGTTTGCGGGGGCAAGAAATTTGTGAGGATGAGGAACGACGAGAAACTGATATGCAACCCAATACCCTGTTATTTGCCGATGAGGACTATCCTCTAGCGGATGCGGCGTTACTGGGGTTGCAGGATACGCAATTGGTGGCTTTAACGGCCTGTCAGACGGCGTTACAGACCAATCTCGATGGGGATGCGATTATGGGGATGGCTTATATTTGGGAACGTGCCGGAGCCCGGGCGTTGATGGCGACCTTGTGGAATGTGGATGACCAGGCCACGGAGGCGGTGACGACGGAGTTTTATCGTCTGGTGATAGAGGAGGGGTTGACTAAAGCTGAGGCGTTGCGTCAGGCGAAGTTAAGTCAGTCTGACCGTCATCCTTATTTTTGGTCGCCGTTGGTGTTGATTGGCGACCCCCGTTAGGGAGTCAGGGACTGAACCGGAGACTTCCCTGGGTGAACGCCTCAAAATGCAGCTATGGCATCATCTCAGGGGTCTCTGCCAACCGCTCTAATTCGCTAAGTCAAAGGGTTTCCGGGTCAATCCCGAGTTCTCGCAGTTTCGCCAAGGCGCGATCGCGTTCCTGTCGAGCCAAATCCCGTTCTGCAAACAACTCCCCCGGCTCCTTAAACGGCTCCCCGTCAGGATGATAGAGAACTAACCCATCCCCAGACCGTTCAAAGCGAATGTTCAACAGTGGGGAAGTCCAGGGCAAGTGTAGCGGCGTGACTAACACAAAGCGATCCGTTGCCGCCGCCCGTTGATAGCCCCAAAAATCATGAGATTGGGGATTATAAAAAAACATCTCCAGCACCCCATATTGCTCATAAAACTGCTGTTTCGCCGCCATCTCGCTCATAGTGTTACTCGGAGAGAGGATTTCAAACACTACTTGGGGCGCCATGTTATCTTCCTCCCATTGTTTGTAACTGCCGCGATCGCCATCGGGACGACCCAACACCACCATGGCATCAGGAGCTTGACAGGGAGCCGGGGGATGCTCAACCTGAACCGGATACCAGAGCAAATCCCCTGCAACAAACGCCATCTCATCCTTAAGCAGTTGCTTGAGGTTGGTCACCAAACGAACAATCCAGCGATACTGGAGCGTGTTTTCTGCCATTGGCTTACCGTCGGAGTCAGGGTAAAGAAGATGAGAGGGAACAGGGGGTTGAACCATGAGTCCAGGTTGGAGTGAATCAACAGTAGATTCCATTTTAATGTTGAACTTCATCATCGGTCGCCGGGTTCAGACCCTAGAAATTAGAGGATTTCCTATAATTTGAAGCATGAATGGCTGTACCTAAACAGTGGGATGACTGCTATGACGATCGCCTCTGAGAAAACCCAAGCCCCCATCATCTACCCCGATTGCGACGGAAACCCCATGTCCGACAACACCAAGCAATTCCGTTGGATTGTCACGATTAAGGAGAACCTAGAAATTCTCTTTGCTGACCGCGACGATATCTTCGTAGCTGGAGATTTACTCTGGTATCCCCAGGAAGGTGATAATAAACTGCGTCAAGCCCCTGATGTCATGGTTGCGATTGGACGACCGAAGGGCGATCGCGGCAGTTATAAACAATGGGAGGAAGAGAACATTGCCCCGCAAGTGGTTTTTGAGATCCTCTCCCCCGGTAATCGCCTTAAAGAAATGGCGAAAAAGCTCAAGTTTTATGACCAGTATGGCGTGGAGGAATACTACATCTTCGATCCAGATCGCCTCGACTTTCACGGGTGGCTACGGGATGAGACGGGTGGCCTCAGCGTCATCGACAGCCCCGAAACTTGGACCAGTCCCCGCTTAGGGATTCGTTTTGACCTACAAGACGACCAATTCACCATCTACCGCCCCGATGGACAGCGGTTTCTCACCCCCACGGAACTGGCTAAACAAGCTGAAGCTGAACGTCAGCGGGCCGATAATGCTGAGCAACGAGTGCGTGAACTGGAGGCTCGCCTACGACAACTGGGACAAGACGTAGATGAATAACTCTTAACCAGTCAGCTTTGACGAGAGGAACCCCCAGTCTGAGGACAAACTGGGGGGCTGGGGTTGGATGCGATCGCAATACTGGGGAAATTAAGCCGGAACTAGGGCTTCTTCCAA
Organism: Phormidium sp. OSCR; assembly: GCA_001314905.1. Taxonomy (GTDB): domain Bacteria; phylum Cyanobacteriota; class Cyanobacteriia; order Cyanobacteriales; family Geitlerinemataceae; genus Sodalinema. The sequence goes on along the minus strand of LJZT01000004.1, from coordinate 52,231 downwards.
GTGCATCCAGCGGACAAATCGCTCGCCGCCGACTTCAACCACCACTTTGACGCGGGGTTCAAGTTTCGGCAATGCCGTTAGATATTCGAGTTCTTGACGAGAGAGAACTCGACCGTCGATAATCCAAAGCAATAGCCCTTTGCAGTCTTTGGGGAGATTCTCCAATTCCGTCGTCACCACTGGGGGGAGATAGGCAATGGGACCCACTGCACCATCGCCATAGTCTTTTTTCCCTAAGTGGGGCGGACGCACCCCATGAACGCCCATCAGATACGCTGATAAATCTCCTAAGCCGCGAGCGTTGAGGGTGACGTTGCTATAGCCAGCGGCTCGGACACGTCGTTGATAGCGACCCGCGAACCCGCCTTCGAGGGGAGCATACACTGCTAAAGACCCGGCATTCTCCAAGTCTCGTAGAAATTTTTTACCGTTGATCAAGAGTCCCATAATTTAATCTGTAAGATTCTATTGAGTGCAATTTGTGGGCGATCGCGAAGCGTGCGGAAACGGCAATCACCGCTCAGACCACCGCTCAGACCCTAGTATAGACCCAAGCCTAGCCCTAGCCTCGAATCCCGAGGGGCGATCGCCCCTCCCGAAGCATCGTCCTCAAAAAAAGATTCCCTCTTTACCTAGACACTCGCCACAAAATACTATATATTAGGAAGTTGCGACTGAAACTCGTAAGAAGCGCACATACGACTCCACCTGAGTCGTTCATTGCATCGCGCCGCCTAAGTTGGGACTGGCTAGTTTCCCAGCAAGGCATACCGGTCGCAAGCGTAGAGGCTTTTCCCAGCGTCTCAAACCCTAAATTTGAGACAATACGGGAAGACGGAGATGGGTTGTTTGAGTTCTCCTCAGCGAGACTTAAGCAGGTCAATCCGGGGATACTGGGTCAATTCCTAGCATAGTGCTGAATTTTCCTAAGTCTCAACCGAGTTAAACTCGGTCGCCTCGGAATCAGCTTTCGCGAAACCCCAGCCAACAAATCTGCGATCGCCAAGATCACCCTCAGACGCACTCCCAACCCGGAGTGCCGTTCTAGCGTGACTTGGTGTTGGCCTGGCGCGACGTTGAACTCTTGGGTGCGATCGCAGCCCACCTATCTTCAGTCTGTGTAGTGGCGAAACAAGGAGAAAGCAGTACCGTGTCTGTTGGGATTCTCGGCAAAAAGGTCGGCATGACCCAAATCTTTAGCGAAGATGGCAAAGCCATCCCCGTTACAGTCGTCGAAGCCGGTCCGTGTAAAATCACGCAAATCAAGACCAAAGAGACCGACGGCTACGAAGCCGTCCAAATTGGTTACGAGGAAGTTAAACCTAAAAACCTTAACCAACCTTTACTGGGTCATCTGAAAAAATCCGATGCCCCCCCTCTGCGTCACCTCCGTGAATACAAACCGCAGAGTGTGAGTGAATATGAACTAGGGCAAACCCTCACCGTAGAGCTGTTCAGCGATGGTCAACTCATCGACGTGAGCGGCAACAGCATCGGTCGAGGATTTGCCGGATATCAAAAGCGCCACAACTTCAAACGTGGGCCAATGTCTCACGGCTCCAAAAACCACCGCCTGCCCGGTTCAACCGGCGCCGGAACCACCCCTGGTCGGGTCTATCCCGGTAAACGGATGGCCGGCCGTAAAGGCGGCAATCGCGTCACCGTGCGTAAACTCACCGTCGTCAAAACCGACCTCGACAACAACTTAATCCTCGTCAAAGGCGCCGTCCCCGGCAAACCTGGCACAGTATTGAGCATTAGTCCAGCCAACATCGTTGGCGAATCGTAAACGTCCCATCCTGGAACAAAACACAGACAATCAACATGGTTAATTGTGTCGTTCGCAACTGGCAAGGTGAAGAAGTGGGACAAGCTTCCCTTGACCTCAACGTTGCCAAAGAAGAAACCGCAGCCCACATCGTCCATCGCGCCCTCGTGCGTCAGATGACGAATGCCCGCCAAGGAACCGCATCGAGTAAAACCCGCGCTGAAGTGCGCGGTGGCGGTCGCAAACCCTGGCGGCAAAAAGGAACAGGTCGCGCTCGCGCCGGTTCTATCCGTTCTCCCCTCTGGAGAGGTGGTGGTGTCATTTTTGGCCCCAAACCTCGGGATTACAACCTCAAAATGAACCGCAAGGAACGGCGGCTGGCCCTCAGAACAGCCTTCCAAAGTCGCTGTGAAGACCTCATTGTGGTCGAAGAGTTCGCCGAAGAATTTCCCCGTCCCAAAACCCAAGACTTAGCCGCCGCTCTCAAGCGTTGGGGAGTCGAGTCCGAGCAAAAAGCCCTGCTGATTTTGCCCGAACTACCCGACAACATCTATCTGTCGGCCCGGAACCTAGAGCGCTTGAAAGTGATTACCGCGACTAATCTCAACGTTTACGACCTCTTGCACGCCGACACCATCATTACCACGGCGGCTGGGTTAGCCAAGATTCACGAGGTTTACAATGACTAAACCCCTTGACCCCCGTACCCTGTCCGACCTCATCAAACGTCCCATCATCACCGAGAAAGCTACGTTGTTGATGGAGACCAATCAATATGTCTTCGACGTATCGCCCAAAGCGACCAAGCCGGAAATCAAGGCTGCCGTCGAACAAGTCTTTGATGTCAAGGTCATTTCCGTCAACACCAGCACCCCTCCCCGCAAGAAAAAACGGGTCGGGCGCTTCATCGGTTACAAGAGCCAATACAAACGGGCCATTGTGCGTCTGGCCGAGGGTGACACCATCCCACTGTTCCCAGACGTGTAAACGACACCCGTAACCGAGACCTGTAACCCAATCGGTCTTTACTTAGCAAACCCCAGCCAAGGTCAATACTATGGGTATTCGCTCATACCGCCCTTATACACCGGGAACTCGACAGGCGACCGTTTCGGACTTCGAGACCATTACCCGCGATAAGCCCGAAAAGAGCTTAACAAAATCCAAACACCGCGCCAAAGGTCGTAATAACCGAGGCGTGATTACCTGCCGCCACCGTGGTGGTGGACACAAACGTCGCTATCGTGTGATTGACTTCCGACGGGATAAGCATAATATTCCCGCCAAAGTCGCTCAAATCGAATACGACCCCAACCGTAACGCCCGCATTGCCCTACTGCACTACCTCGACGGCGAAAAGCGGTACATCCTGCACCCGACGGGACTCGCCGTTGGCACTCGGATTATTTCCGGTCCCGAGGCTCCCATCGAAGTGGGCAATGCTCTGCCCCTGGCGAACATTCCTTTAGGGACCACAGTTCACAACGTAGAACTCAATCCTGGACGTGGCGGACAAATTGTTCGCGCCGCCGGAACCAGCGCTCAGGTGGTTGCCAAAGAAGGGAACTTCGTCACCCTGAAACTGCCCTCCACCGAAGTCCGCATGGTGCGTCGTGAATGCTACGCCACCATCGGTCAAGTGGGTAACGCTGATGCCAGAAACCTAACCCTCGGTAAAGCCGGCCGCACCCGCTGGAAGGGTCGCCGTCCTCAAGTTCGAGGCAGTGTCATGAACCCGGTAGACCACCCTCACGGTGGTGGTGAAGGCCGCGCCCCCATTGGTCGCAGCGGTCCGGTCACCCCTTGGGGGAAACCCACCTTGGGGATGAAAACCCGCAAGAAAAACAAACAAAGCAGCAAATACGTGGTGCGGCGTCGCCGGAAAACCTCCAAGCGGAGCCGGGGCGGACGCGAGAGCTAACACAGTCTCTTACTTTTGTCAAGCCCCTGAGAGCAAGCTTTATTGGGTCCGCTGGCTACCCCCCGTTTATAGCCTTCGTTTGGAATACCCCCGTTTGGAATACCTATGAGTCGATCGCTAAAAAAAGGCCCCTTCATCGCCGATAGCTTGATGAAGAAACTTGAGGCCCTCAACGCCAAAAACGAAAAGCAGGTCATCAAGACCTGGTCTCGTGCCTCAACCATCGTGCCACAAATGATTGGACATACCATCGCCGTCCATAACGGACGCGCTCATGTCCCCGTTTACGTCAACGAGCAGATGGTTGGACACAAACTCGGAGAATTCGCCCCGACGCGCACCTTCCGAGGTCACGCCAAAAGCGATAAAAAAATCCGCCGATAACCTGAACACGAGGAAGGAGAAGCCTGATGGCTGTCGATACCAGCGAACAAGTGAAGGCGATCGCGCGTTACGTCCGCATGTCCCCCAAAAAAGTGCGTCGTGTCCTCGACCAAATCCGAGGACGCTCCTATCGGGAAGCACTGATCATCCTGGAGTTCATGCCCTATCGCGCCTGTGAGCCTGTACTGAAAGTCCTACGCTCCGCCGTGGCTAACGCCGAGAATAACCTAGGACTTGACCCCCAAACCCTAGTGGTGAGCGAAGCCTTCGCCGACGAAGGCCCGGGTCTAAAACGCTACCGCCCCCGCGCCCAGGGTCGCGCCTATGCCATTCGCCGACCCACCTGCCATATCACTGTGGCAGTGGCGCCTGACTACGAAGAAGACTAAAAGAGGACTCGACACTCGTGGGACAAAAGATTCACCCAACAGGTTTTCGCCTTGGGATCACCCAAGAGCACCGCTCACGGTGGTTTGCCGATAGCAAACGCTATCCCGAACTACTACGCGAAGACCGTTTAATTCGGGACTACATCAGTAAAAATCTCAATAACGCCGGCATTTCCGAAGTCCACATCGAGCGCAAAGCCGACCAAGTGGACCTCGAAATTCGCACCGCACGCCCCGGTGTAGTTGTCGGTCGTGGTGGGAGTGGCATTGAGAGCCTACGAACCAACCTGCAAGCTCAACTCGGCGGAACCAACCGTCAAATCCGCATCAACGTTGTTGAAGTGGCCCGAGTTGACGCCGACTCCGGCTTAATCGCCGAATACATCGCCCAACAACTCGAACGTCGGGTCTCCTTCCGCCGAGTTGTCCGCCAAGCCATTCAACGGGCGCAACGGGCCGGCGTCGAAGGCATCAAAGTGCAAGTATCCGGACGGCTCAACGGCGCAGAAATTGCCCGGACCGAATGGACACGCGAAGGTCGAGTCCCCCTGCATACCCTGCGGGCTGACATCGACTATAGCTACCGCACCGCTCGCACCGTTTATGGAATTTTGGGCGTAAAAGTCTGGATTTTCAAAGGCGAAATCCTGCCCGGACAAACCGATAAACCCGCGCCGAGCGCCCCTCAACCCCGTCGTCGCCAACAGCGTCGTCGCCAGTTTGAAGACCGTTCCAACGAAGGATAAACCTCACCCATTGCCTCGGCACTCGTGAAACCTATCCTACCCCTGTCCACCGTTTGATCCGTTGATCATGCTTAGTCCCAAACGTACTAAATTCCGCAAACAACATCGCGGGCGGATGCGCGGCTTAGCAACCCGTGGGAACACCGTTGATTTCGGTGATTTCGGACTCCAGGCCCTAGAACCGTCCTGGATTACCTCCCGCCAAATCGAAGCCAGCCGTCGTGCGATGACCCGCTACATCCGACGCGGGGGAAAAATCTGGATTCGCCTATTCCCCGACAAACCTGTGACTATGCGCCCTGCTGAAACCCGGATGGGTTCTGGTAAAGGGAACCCTGAATTTTGGGTTGCTGTGGTGAAACCCGGTCGCATGATGTTTGAAATCGCCGGGGTTCCCGAAGAAACCGCTCGGGAAGCGATGCGCTTGGCATCCTTTAAGTTGCCCATTAAGACCAAGTTTATCAAGCGCGAAGGAGAGTAAATTCACTATGGCTCTACCCCAAATCGAAGAAGTCCGCAACCTCTCCCCCGAAGAACTCAATGAGCAGGTTCTTGAGGTGAAAAAACAACTGTTCGACCTGCGCTTACAGCAGGCCACCGGACAGTTGGAAAAAACCCACCAGTTCAAACACCTGCGTCATCGTTTAGCTCAACTGCTGACCGTCGAAGGGGAACTCAAGCGGCAAGCGGCAGCCGAGTCCGCGTCTCAAGCGGCTCCTGAAGCAGATGCTGAGGTATCTCCTCAGTCCGCGCCAGTGGTCGAAACCACCGAAGCGGCCCCAGCTCCCTCCGAGCCTGCCGCCGAGGAAGCCACCGCTGAAGAGGAGTAGGAGCAGTGAGTTCACTGTAACCCTTGACCCTTTGACACATCTCTTATCCCCATTTGTTATGGCAGTTAAAGAAAGAATTGGTACCGTCGTCAGCAACAAAATGGATAAAACCGCTGTTGTTGCTGTAGAAACTCGGGTTCCTCACCCCAAATATGGGAAAACGATGGTTCAGACTCGTCGCTACAAAGCCCACGACGAAAACAACGACTGCAACGAGGGCGATCGCGTCCGTATTCGTGAATCCCGCCCTCTGAGCAAACAAAAACGCTGGGTAATCGTCGAAACCCTCAGCCACGCTAGCGGAGTATAACCCTCCCCTGAGCCATTCCCTTGTTCACCGAACCCCCCATAAGGGAGACCGACCGTGATTCAAAAAGAAACCTACCTCAATGTCGCTGACAACAGCGGGGCGCGGAAGCTCATGTGCATCCGTGTCCTCGGGGGGAATCGTCGTTATGCCCACGTTGGCGATACCGTAATCGCCGTCGTCAAAGACGCACTCCCCAATATGCCCATCAAAAAATCCGACATCGTGCGCGCTGTTATCGTCCGCACCCGTAAAAATCTCTTACGGGAAAGCGGTATGAGCATTCGCTTTGATGACAACGCCGCCGTAATTGTCAACCCCGAAGGAAATCCCAGAGGGACTCGGGTTTTTGGACCCGTGGCCCGTGAACTTCGGGAGAGAAACTTCACCAAAATTGTATCCCTCGCGCCGGAGGTCCTATAAATGGCTAAAAAACAACGCCAAACCACCCCCGTCCGCCACAAAATGCACGTCAAAACCGGCGATACCGTCCAACTGATTGCCGGCAAAGACAAAGGTAAAGTCGGCGAAGTCCTGCGAGCCATCCCTGAAACCAGTCAGGTGATTGTCAAAGGCGTCAACATTCGCACCAAGCATGTCAAACCCACCCAAGAGGGAGAATCGGGCAGCATCAATACCTATGAAGCCCCGGTTCACAGCTCCAACGTCATGCTCTACTCCAACAAAGAAAAAGTGGCCAGTCGGGCTTGCTATACCTTTACCGAAGACGGCCGTAAAGTCAGAAAACTGAAAAAAACCGGCGAAATCATTGACTAACCATCAACTGGGGCGATCGCACCCCGACCCCCGTCCTGACCCAGACCAGGACATCATCGAACTATCACGATCATGACACAGCGACTCAAAACCCTCTACTTAGAGACCATTGTTCCGAAACTCAAATCCGAGTTTAACTACGAGAACATCCACGAAGTCCCCCGACTCTCCAAAATCACCGTGAACCGAGGCTTAGGGGAAGCGTCTCAAAACGCCAAAGCCCTTGAATCGTCCTTACGGGAACTCGCCGTCATCACCGGCCAAAAACCTGTGGTCACTCGCGCTAAAAAATCCATTGCTGGCTTCAAAGTCCGCGAAGGAATGCCCGTTGGGGTCATGGTAACGCTCCGTCGAGAACGGATGTATGCCTTTCTCGACCGCTTGATTAGCATTTCGTTACCCCGGATTCGTGACTTTCGTGGCATTAGCCCCAAAAGTTTTGATGGTCGAGGCAACTACACCCTCGGGGTTCGTGAACAATTGATCTTCCCCGAAGTGGATTACGACAGTATTGACCAGTTGCGGGGGATGGATATTTCCATTGTTACGACAGCGAACACCGACGAAGAAGGTCGTGCGTTGCTCAAAGAAATGGGAATGCCCTTCCGCAGTAATTGAGGCAGGTTAGATAAGAGGAAACTATGGCGGCTAACGACACCATTGCAGATATGCTGACGCGCATTCGCAATTCCACCTTGGCGCGACACGACACGACGCAAGTGCCGTCCACCAAGATGACGCGCAGCATTGCCCAAGTCTTACAAGACGAAGGCTTCATTTCAAATTTCACAGAAGAAGGCGAAGGCATCAACCGCCATATCGTCATCTCACTCAAGTACAAAGGCAAACATCGCCAACCCACCATCAAGAAGCTTAAGCGCGTCAGCAAGCCGGGCTTACGAGTCTATTCCAACCGGAAAGAACTCCCTCGCATCTTAGGTGGAATCGGTGTTGCTATTATTTCCACCTCCCACGGGATCATGACCGATCGCGAGGCCCGTCGCCAAGGCGTTGGCGGAGAAGTTCTCTGCTACGTCTACTAAACCCCAAGGCGAGTTGACTCCGTCTATCATCCCGTTCCACCCGTAAGACAACCGCAGAGAAACCGCAATGTCTCGAATTGGCAAACGTCCTATACCCGTTCCCAAGAACGTCACCGTCAACATTGACGGACAAGCTGTATCCGTTAAAGGTCCTCTAGGGGAACTCTCACGAGACTTCCCCCGCGAAGTCAGCTTCACCCAGGAAGACGACGGAACGCTCCTGGTGACCCGTCGCGATGAGTCCCGTCCATCCCGCGCCCGTCATGGACTCAGTCGCACCCTGTTGGCCAACATGGTCGATGGGGTCTCCAAAGGCTTTGAACGGCGACTCGAAATCCAGGGCGTGGGTTATCGTGCCCAAGTCCAAGGCCGGAAACTGATTCTCAATGTTGGCTACAGTCAACCCTTTGAACTCAATCCGCCCGAGGGCATTGATATTAGCGTCGAAAATAACACCAACGTCATTGTTAAAGGGATTAACAAAGAAATCGTTGGTAACGTCGCTGCTCAAATTCGCGGCGTGCGTCCTCCTGAAGTCTATAAAGGCAAAGGGATTCGCTACGCTGGCGAACAAATCCGTCGTAAAGCCGGGAAAGCCGGGAAAAAATAATTTCCTCTGGCTGAGCCCTCAGGCTTTTAATTTCCCTTTACCTCCAGGCTTTTTAAACGCCGATTCCCTATTGTCACTATGAAACTGACCCGAAAGCAGTCCACCCATCGCCGACATCGTCGGATTCGCCGTAAAGTGCAGGGAACCACGGAACGCCCAAGAGTGGCTGTCTTCCGTTCTAACCAGCACATTTACGTCCAGGCGATTGATGATACCCAACATCACACCCTAGCCACCGCGTCTACCCTAGATCCCGATTTACGGGCCAACCTCTCGGGCAGCGCCACCTGTGAGGCTTCGGCAAAAGTTGGTGAACTTCTCGCTAAACGCCTTCAGGACAAAGGCATTGATAAAGTTGTATTCGATCGCGGGGGCAACCTCTACCATGGTCGAGTGCAAGCCTTAGCTGAAGCCGCTCGTGAAGCTGGCCTTCAGTTCTAAAACGTCTTTACAAACGTACTACGCACGACAGGAGCCCAACATGGCAGAACAACGCGATCGTCGCAAAAAAGGCAACCGTAACCGCGAAAAAGACTCCGAATGGCAAGAGCGCGTCGTCCAGATTCGCCGCGTCACCAAAGTGGTCAAAGGCGGTAAAAAACTCAGCTTCCGCGCCATTGTTGTCGTCGGTAACGAACGAGGACAAGTTGGTGTGGGTGTGGGTAAGGCCGGTGATGTCATCGGTGCCGTCAAAAAAGGCGTGGCCGATGCCAAAAAACATACCGTTACCGTCCCCCTTAACAAAGCCAGTTCCATCCCCCACCGAATTAACGGAGAAGCTGGAGGCGCTCGCGTCATGATGCGTCCCGCATCCGCCGGTACTGGGGTAATCGCCGGGGGGGCCGTTCGGACCGTCCTCGAATTAGCCGGTGTTCGTAACATCCTGGCTAAACAACTCGGGTCGAGTAACCCCCTAAACAATGCTCGGGCCGCTGTCGATGGACTCTCTGCCCTACGCACCTTTGGCGATGTGGCCAAAGAGCGGGATATTCCACTTGAGCAAGTCTTTTCCTAAAGACCGCTTCAGTCCGAACTCAATCCCCAAATCCGGTTAACAGTTGACCTTAGGGTTCGCTGTTTCCTAACGGGCGACCCTATCGGCACGCCCCAAGCAAACTGTTCACTGTTCACTGTTATACATCATGAGATTACAAGACGTTCAGCCGCAACCCGGCTCTAAAAAACGCCGCCGTCGTCTCGGTCGTGGGATTGCTGCCGGACAAGGGGCAAGCTGCGGCAAAGGAATGCGCGGCCAAAAGTCTCGCTCCGGTGGCGGCACCCGACCGGGATTTGAAGGGGGTCAAATGCCTCTATACCGCCGCGTCCCTAAGCTCAAGCACTTTACGGTTATTAATCCAAAACAGTACACTGTTGTTAATGTGGGTCAACTGGCCTCACTCGACGCTAACAGCGACGTCACCTTGGCCTCGGTGCTGGATGCAAAGATTGTTAACGCTCCCCAAGGTCCCCTAAAAATTTTAGGTGATGGTGAGTTAACAGTTGCTTTGACCGTGAAAGCGGCGGCCTTTACTCAAAGTGCCCGTCAGAAAATTGAAGCCGCTGGCGGTCGCTGTGAACTCATGACTGGGAACACCTCTGACAACAGCACTCAAGCTGACAGCGCTGAGTAGAGATAGGACAAGGACGATGGCAGCGACGCTCACAGGTATCAGCTAGAGGTTCCCGTTATGGTAGTCAATCGAGATAAAGCACCGACGGCTCAAGAAACATTTATGCAGATGGCCCAGGCGGCCGGTCTTCGCGGCCGCATCCTGGTGACCATCGGGTTAATTTTTGTGGTCCGCCTGGGAATTTATCTTCCAGTTCCCGGCATCGATCGAGTGCGCTTCGCCGCTGATTTGCAGGGTAGTCCCTTTTTGGGACTCCTGGATGCGTTTTCGGGGGGAGGGTTACAAACTTTGGGGATTTTTGCCCTGGGGATTTTGCCCTTTATTAACGCCTCGATCGCCATTCAGCTCCTGACGGCGGCGTTGCCGACGTTGGAAGATTTACAGAAAAACGAGGGGGAAGCGGGACGACGCAAGATTTCCCAAATTACTCGTTATATCGCCCTTGGGGTCGCGATTCTGCAAAGTATCGGGATCGCCCTCTGGACGAGTGCCTATGCCGATAATCCTGGTCCGCTGTTTGTGGCTCAGACCATGATTGCTCTCGTCACCGGTGCGATGTTCGTGATGTGGGTCTCGGAGTTAATTACCGAGCGTGGTATTGGTAATGGTGCATCCCTGTTGATTTTTGTCAACATTGTGGCGGTGTTGCCAAGTTCGTTGGGCAACACGATTCAATTGGCTCAACAAGACCAATCGGTGGTTGGGCGCGTCATTTTGCTCTTACTGGTGTTCCTCATCACCATTGTTGGCATTGTCTTTGTGCAAGAAGGGGCTCGGCGCATTCCCATTATTTCTGCTCGTCGTCAGGTGGGTCGTCGTCTCTACCGTGAGCGTACGAACTATCTGCCGCTGCGTCTCAATCAGGGGGGCGTGATGCCGATCATTTTTGCTTCGAGTTTCCTGATTTTGCCGGGAATTATTGCCGGTGCGACGAACAATCCGACCTTGATTCGGATTTCTGAGTATCTTAGCCCCGGTGGTCCGACTCCCTGGTTGTATGCGGCGTTTTATCTGGTACTGATTCTGTTTTTCAGTTATTTCTATGCTTCCTTAATCCTCAATCCTGTGGATTTGGCGCAGAATCTGAAAAAAATGGGATCGAGTATTCCTGGGATTCGTCCTGGACGAGCAACAAGTGAGTATATTGAGCGGATTCTCAATCGGTTAACCTTCTTAGGGGCTGTGTTCCTGGGTTTGGTGGCGACGGTGCCAACGGCCGTTGAGAGTGCGACTCGGGTGACGACGTTTCAAGGATTTGGGGCAACGTCCTTGTTGATTTTGGTAGGGGTTGCCATTGAAACCGCTAAGCAAATTCAAACTTATGTCATCTCGCAACGATACGAAGGAATGGTGAAATAAAGAACTATGCGTTTGATTTTTTTGGGACCGCCAGGGGCGGGGAAAGGGACACAAGCACAACGGGTTTCTGAACGTTTGGGAATCCCTCATATTTCCACGGGAGATATTCTCCGCCAGGCGGTTGCGGATCAAACGCCCTTGGGACAGAAGGCAAAGGCCTATATGGACCGGGGGGATTTGGTTCCTGATGAGTTGATTTTGGGTTTGGTTCGGGAACGACTCGAACAGGAGGATGCTCAACAGGGCTGGATTCTCGATGGGTTCCCTCGCAATTTGTCTCAAGCGAAGTTCTTGGATGAGTTGTTGGCTGAGATTGATCAGGCCTGCGATCGCGCCGTGAATTTCACGGTTCCTGATGAGGATATTGTGCAGCGACTGTTGGCCCGAGGCCGTCAAGATGACCAAGAGGAGACGATTCGTCATCGTCTGACGGTGTATCGCCAAGCCACGGCTCCCTTGATTGAGTTCTATGAGCAACAGTCGCGCCTGCTATCGATCGATGGTAGCCAGGAGATGAATGCTGTTACCGAACATCTCAGCCAAAATTTGGCGGCGTGATACTAACTGCGGAGATTTGTCAAGGTATTTTACCTGATTTTTTGATAAAAATTTGATAAAATACCCAGGGAAATCCTGGGGAGCGATTGCGGTTCCCGCACGTTTCACGAGCGCCCCAAGTTGTTGAATTGAAAGGAGACCTACGTGGCTAAACAAGACCTCATCGAGATGGAAGGAACCGTAACTGAGTCCCTTCCCAACGCAATGTTTCGAGTCGATCTCGATAACGGCTTTAACGTTCTGGCCCATATTTCTGGGAAGATTCGCCGCAATTACATTAAAATTCTGCCCGGCGATCGCGTCAAAGTCGAGCTGACCCCCTACGACCTCGAAAAAGGTCGCATTACCTACCGATTGCGGAAGAAATAACCGTTTCGCCGTCCTTGGGGACTCATCCCTAACTCAGCTTCGCCTCACAAACGACTCCGTCAGGAGTGGGTTTCCCTGTCGCGAAAACTGAAAATCAGTTATAATATCAAGTTTGTAAGTATTGCAACCGAAGTCATGAAAGTTCGAGCATCAGTCCGCAAAATGTGCGAAAAGTGTCGCGTGATCCGACGACGCGGACGCGTTATGGTTATTTGCACAAATCCTAAACACAAACAACGTCAGGGCTAATGGTCCTGAGCTGGCTCCACCAAGTCTCCCCCCATCATACCAAAGCAAGAATCATCAAGAGGGCGGCATGGGTGAGAATGGCCCCCACCCAGGTAACACCACTGAATTTCATCATAAGGAAGAAACATGGCACGGATTGCTGGAGTTGACCTCCCCCGCGACAAACGCATTGAAATTGGACTGACCTATATTTACGGCATTGGCCTAAAGCGATCGCAAGCGATCCTAGAGGCAACCGGTGTCAATCCCGACACCCGCGTTAAAGACCTCAGCGATAGTGATGTTGCCAGCCTACGGCAACATATCGAAGCCACCTACCAAATCGAAGGGGATTTACGTCGTTGGGAAACGATGAACGTCAAACGACTCGTCGATATCGGCTGTTATCGCGGTCGTCGTCACCGGATGGGACTCCCCGTGCGGGGACAACGCACTCGCACCAACGGCCGAACCCGTCGCGGCACCCGTCGCACCGTTGCCGGTAAGAAAAAACCCGGTCTGAAAAAATAAGTCCGATGCAAGTCCCAATACCCCTCGTTGGAGTCCCCTCTCCCTAGGAGAGTCCTGACTCTGCTTCGGCTCTTGTCGCCAACCCACCGCGAACCTAACTCCTAACCACAACCTAACTATGGCCAGACAACCCAAAAAATCCGGTCCACGGAAGCAAAAACGTAACGTCCCCAACGGCGTTGCCTACATTCAATCAACCTTTAACAACACCATTGTCACCATCACCGACGCTCGCGGTGAAGTCATTTCTTGGGCCTCGGCTGGCTCCAGTGGCTTCAAAGGGGCCAAAAAAGGCACCCCTTACGCCGCCCAAACCGCTGCCGAAAGTGCCGCTCGTCGCGCCGGTGACCAAGGAATGCGTCAAATTGAAGTCATGGTTAACGGCCCCGGTGCCGGTCGTGAAACGGCCATCCGTGCTTTACAAGGGGCGGGTTTAGAAATTACCCTGATTCGCGATATCACCCCCATTCCACATAACGGCTGTCGTCCCCCCAAACGGCGACGGGTCTAACCGTGAGCATCGAGCAGACCCTGTCTCAACATGCACCAAGCTTCAAATGGGGAATCAGTATTCGGGAGGTCACGCCGTGGCGCAGTTTCAAATTGAATGTGTTGAAAGTAACACTGAAAAAGACCAAGGACAATATGGGAAGTTCACGGTCGAAGCCCTAGAACGGGGACAAGGAACCACCGTGGGGAATGCCCTACGGCGAGTCCTGTTAGCCAACATTGAAGGAACCGCCATTACGGCGGTCCGCATTGCTGGGGTTAACCATGAGTTCGCAACGATTCCAGGGGTTCGTGAGGATGTCCTGGAAATCTTACTCAACATGAAAGAGGTGGTCCTAAAAAACCACGGGGGTCAGCCCCACATTGGCCGTTTGATGGTTCAAGGGCCAGCGATGGTCCGTGCGGAGCATTTTGATCTCCCCTCTGAGGTCGAACCCACCTCAGCCAGCCAGTACATCGCCACCCTGGCTGAAGGGGCGACCCTGGAGATGGAGTTCAAAATTGAAACCGGAACCGGCTACCGCTCTGTCGATCGCAGCCGAGATGAAGGCGGTTCCCTCGATTTTCTGCAAATCGACGCCGTGTTCATGCCGGTGCGCAAAGTTAACTACACTGTAGAAGATGCGCGTATTGGTGGCTCCCTCGATAAAGATCGGCTGATCTTGGAAATTTGGACCAATGGGAGTATTTCCCCCCAGGAAGCCCTCAGTCAAGCGGCCGGGATCTTGGTAGAGTTGTTTACGCCTCTGCAAGATATTACCCTCGAATCTCTCAAAGACGATTACACCCCCGACGAAGACCCCACCAGCCAAATTCCCATTGAGGAATTGCAACTGTCAGTTCGGGCGTATAACTGTCTCAAACGGGCTCAGATCAACTCCGTGGCCGATTTGTTGGATTACTCCCAAGAAGATCTCTTAGAAATTAAGAACTTTGGTCAAAAATCGGCTGAAGAAGTCATCGATGCACTTCAACAACGCTTGGGGATTACCCTGCCTCAAGAAAAGGCCAAAGCCTAAGTTTCGCCGTCGTTTAGCTCAAAGTTAGCTCAAAGTATTATGCGTCACTCTTGTCGTGTCCCTCAACTCGGCAAACCTGCCGATCAGCGTAAAGCCCTATTGCGATCGCTGACTACTGAGTTGATCCGCCATGGGCGGATTACCACCACCAAAACCCGGGCCAAAGCCGTTCGTTCCCAAACCGAACAGATGATTACTTTGGCCAAAGAAGGAACTCTGGCCGCTCGCCGTCGAGCCCTCGGGTATCTCTACGATCCCCAATTGGTTCATGCCCTCTTTGCTGGGGTCAATGAACGCTATGGGAATCGCAATGGCGGCTATACCCGCATTCTGCGCACTGTGAGTCGGCGCGGTGATAATGCAGATATGGCAATTATCGAACTGGTCTAATTCATGGGCGATCGCGTGCCAATGCCAACCCAGCGGGTAGCCTTAGTGGTGCAATACCTCGGTCATCCCTTCTACGGTTGGCAACGACAACCCCATCATCGGACGGTTCAGGAAGAAGTGGAAACGGCGATCGCCAAGGTCTTAGGCTATCCGGTTACCATCCACGCCGCCGGCCGCACGGATACTGGGGTTCACGCCGCCGCCCAAGTTGTCCATGTGGACTTAAACAGTCCCATTCCCGCCCATAAATGGGCCGTGGTGCTCAATAACAGCCTCCCAGAAGGGATTCTTATTCGCGCCTCTGCCCCGGTCAGTTTTGACTGGCACGCCCGCTTTTCAGCCACTTGGCGACGTTATCGGTATCTGTTATACACGGCAGCCCGTCCTAACCTGTTTATCGAGCCGTTTGTCTGGCATTACTATCACGAACCCATTGATGAACAGCGGATTCGGGCCGCCTTAACTCCCCTCCTGGGTCGTCACCATCTCTCGGCCTTTCGTCGCGCTGGGTCGTCTCGTCCCCACTCTTGGGTGGATGTGCAAGAGGTTTTGTGCCAGCGACGAGGACCCGTGGTCTGCCTAGAAGTCCAAGCCAGTGGCTTTCTCTATGGCATGATGCGCTTACTGGTGGGGATGTTGGTGCAAGTGGCAACGGGACGGCGATCGCTCGACGAATTCCAGAATATCTGGAAACACGAACGACGGGAAGCCGTGAAGTATGCCGCCCCCGCCAAGGGACTCTGCCTCTTAGATGTGGGCTATCCCCAGAGTCCGTTCCCCCCGGAGGCGCGATCGCAGGCCATGCCTCACTTCCTATTTGACCCCTTATCCATCACGCCGGATCATTAGATCCAGATCATTAGATTATGACTGCAAAAACCCATATCCCACCTGTTGACTCGCTCGATCGCCAATGGTATGTCATTGACGCGACCAACCAACGCCTCGGTCGACTCGCCAGTGAAGTGGCTCAAATCCTACGGGGCAAAAACAAAGCCAATTACACCCCCCACATGGATGTCGGCGATTTCGTCATTATTATTAATGCCGAAAAAGTCGCCGTCACCGGTAAAAAAAGCTCCCAGAAGCTCTATCGCCGCCATTCCGGTCGCCCCGGTGGGATGAAGGTCGAAACCTTCGCCAAACTACAGGCTCGCCTTCCTGAGCGAATTATTGAGAAAGCCGTTAAAGGGATGTTGCCCAAACAAGCCCTCGGTCGGCAACTGTTTACCAAACTCAAAGTCTATCGGGGACCCAACCATCCCCATGAAGCTCAACAGCCTCAAACCCTCGTCATTGACACCAATACTGGAGAGAACTAATGGAAACTGACCAAAACCGCGTTGTATATTGGGGAACCGGACGACGCAAAGAAGCCGTTGCCCGAGTTCGTCTCGTCCCTGGAGATGGCCAACTCGTTGTCAATAAGAAACCCGGCGATCTCTATTTACAGTTCAACCCCACCTATATTTCCAGTGCGAAGGCTCCTTTAGAAACCTTGGGCTTGGAAAATGAATACGATATCCTGGTGACGGTTCAGGGCGGTGGCTTAACTGGACAAGCCGATGCCATTCGTCTCGGGGTGGCTCGGGCCTTGTGCAAACTTGACCCCGATAACCGTCAACCCCTCAAGATTGAGGGCTATCTCACCCGTGACCCCCGCGCCAAAGAGCGGAAGAAATACGGCTTGCGCAAAGCTCGTAAAGCGCCTCAATACTCCAAACGTTAAGAGCGGGTTTGGGTTCTCCTTCGTCAAGGTCACGTCGCTGACGGACGGAGGGGAATTCGCGTTAAAATGGCAGGGACTCCCTAGCCGATAATCGCGATACCGCCGTCGTTTTTGTTCAATCACAGCATTCAAGAGAGAGTTTACATCATGCCCAAAGAAGGAATTCACCCCGATTGGTATCCTGATGCCAAGGTGTATTGTAACGGTGAGTTAGTCATGACCGTTGGTGCAACTCAACCGGAAATCCATGTCGATGTTTGGTCTGGGAATCACCCGTTTTACACCGGAAATCAGAAGATTATTGACACAGAAGGACGGGTTGAGCGCTTCTTGCGCAAGTATGGTATGACCGATACTCGTGACGAGAGCGATTCTCAGTCTTAGCCAGCTCCTATTGTTGGGCGCGATTGCGGTTCGGTACACAGTTCGCGATCGCCGCGATCGCCGCCCTCTTTTTTTATCCAATGGCGCACCCCCAACTCCGTCATCTGTTGCGCGTCACATTTCGAGAGAGCATCCAAGGGCATTATGGCTGAACAGTATTTATTAGACAAACTCAAATCCGTTCAACAAACGTTTCAGGAATTAACGAAACGGATGGCCGATCCTGATGTGGCCAGAGACCCCGATGAGTTTCAGAAAGTCGCCAAAGCCCGCGCCTCCCTAGAAGAGACGGTGCTAACCTACGAGAAATGGCAGCAGTTGACGCAGGAACTCAAGGGAGCCGAACAGGTGGTGAAGGATTCCGGGGGCGATCCCGAAATGCGAGAGATGGCGGTCATGGAAGTTGAGGAGTTGCAAGCCGAACTCCAGCGCCTTGAAGAGCGCCTCAAGGTGTTGTTACTGCCGAGAGATCCCAATGATGATAAGAACATCATGTTGGAGATTCGGGCCGGAACCGGCGGCGATGAAGCCGGGATTTGGGCGGGGGATTTGGTGCGGATTTATTCGCGCTATGCGGAAGGCCAACGCTGGAAAGTGGCGTTATTGAGTGAGTCTCCGGCGGATATGGGAGGCTTTAAGGAGGCGATTTTAGAGATTAAAGGGGACTCCGTTTACAGTAAGCTCAAGTTTGAGGCTGGGGTTCACCGGGTGCAACGGGTTCCGGCGACGGAAGCTGGGGGACGGGTGCATACCTCCACGGCGACGGTGGCGGTGATGCCGGAAGTGGATGATGTGGAGATTAAGATTGATCCCAAGGACATTGAGATGTCCACGGCCCGTTCTGGCGGTGCTGGGGGACAGAATGTGAACAAGGTCGAGACGGCGGTGGATTTGTTCCACAAGCCGACGGGGATTCGCATTTTTTGTACGGAAGAGCGATCGCAGTTACAGAACCGAGAACGGGCCTTACAGATTCTGCGGGCGAAGTTGTATGAGATGAAGTTACGGGAACAGAAAGAGGCTGTGACCTCGATGCGTCGTTCTCAGGTAGGGACTGGGGCGCGATCGGAGAAGATTCGCACTTATAACTATAAGGATACTCGGGTCACGGATCACCGCTTGGGTCAAAACTTCAATCTTGATTCGGTGTTGGAGGGAGATATTGAGCCAGTGGTTCAGGCTTGTATTACTCAGGATCAGCAGGAGAGTTTGGAACGCTTGGCGGAAGCGAGTAATACGCCGACGTCGGTTTAAGTGTCAAAACTCGCTTATGGTTTTGCTTGCTTTCTTTTGTCCTACTCCACTTGATGCCTGCTATGGTTGTGAACCGTCAAGTGCTAGATTATGCCTAAGAAGATTAGAGAATTAAAAAGGCAATTACAGAAAGCAGGATTCTGCCTATTACCAAAGCGAGGTAAAGGAAGTCATTCTTACTGGATTCATCATCTTCTTCGGAATCCAGTTATTCTTTCCGGTAGAGATGGTCAGGATGCTAAACCTTATCAAGAGAAGGATATTACGGCGGTCATAAAACAAATCCATGAGTTAGAACAAGGAGAACCCTGATGAAATATAGCATCTTAATCCAATGGTCTGAGGAAGACAATTGTTATCTTGCAAGTTTGCCAGAATGGGGTGAGTTTGCCAGGACTCATGGAGATACCTATGAAGCAGCTCTTAAGAATGCAAAAGATGTTTTGGAGGATTTAGTTTTTGCCTATAATGAGATTGATAAACCTTTGCCGACTCCTCAAATTGCCATCAGTGGGTTGACCAATTCTTAAGTTCGTTGATAGTGTCGGAGTTCTTGTTGAGCTTCTTGAGTCATTTTGCGGCGTAGGTCGAGGGGTAAAATCACTTCTCCATTGGGTCGCCAATCCCGCAGTCGCATCAAAACATTGATGTCTCCTTCACGAATCCAACCGCGATAATAGGCATCGTCGGGGGAGCGATCGCGCAGCAGTTGTAGAATCTCTTGCTGCTGTTTGGAATCGGCGATCGCCTCGCTGATGAAGGGGATTAGATCCGAATAGGCGATCGCCTCGAAGGTAGGATGGCGGAGGGTGTTATCGACGTAGCGTTGGGCAAAGGAACGGGGAAATCGCATCAACAGCAAGGAACGGGGAAGATAAAAGTTGAACCCCCAGGCACGATCGAGTTCTCGACGCACCACATCGGCTTGGGGGAGTTCGCCGTTGCGTCGTAGTTGTTTGAGGAAAGAGGGGATTTGCGGATCGCCCCAAGGGAGGATAGTGAGGCGATCGCTTTCGATGCGATCAAGTCGGTAATTGTGCCAATTGATGATGCCATGAGGGTCACAACCATAAGCACTGAGATATTTAGCCCGCCGGACATAGTGAAGACAGACGGGATAGGTGACAATGGAGACGGTTTTACTTTGGCTAAGACTATAGTTAAACTGAATCACTCCCGATGAGGGAAGTCGCCAGAGTTGTTCGAGTTGTTCTTGATAGGTATCGACGCGATCTTGGCTGTCAGGAGGGAGAATATAGTCGAGATGGATGAACACATGAGGGTCATCTGAACTCTGTTGTGACCCCTCGGAGGCGAGATGTTCCCAAAGGGTTTGAATGACCAGTTCTAGGTTCGGTTGTACAAAGGCAACGGATTCGAGGATAGGCAACAGTTGCCGGATTTGCTGCGATGTTAATAGGTTGGACTCGACGGAAGTGTTGGCTGAACGTTGCGGCAACTTGGCCGGCGATAGACATTTAAATTTTCCCCAACCTAGGGTCTTGAGCCATCCTAACTCGGCCAGTTGTTTGAGGTCATCTCGTAGGGAGCGATGAACGGTGGCGAAGGGACAACTGTTGAGGATATGGTCGAGATCTCTCTGGCTGAGTCCGGTGTGAAATTGGATCTCGTCCCGCCAGCGGGGTTCTGAGAGACCCCATTGAGGAGCAAATAGGAGGCGGTGGGCCGTTTGCTGACAGAGACACTGGCGATCGCCACACTGTTGACTGACGGCATCGGCGGCGGTGTGGTCGTCTTTGGGGTGACGGGGACTGAAGAGGCGATCGCGGACATCGGGATAGCGAAAGGGGTTGGGTAAGTCCATCGACCAGTTGGGGGCGGTTCCGTAGAGGCGATCGACCCACAGCCAGAGTCGGATCGACCGTTGCAGGCGATTGGCCAGTTGGCCGGCAGCAAAGCCTTGTAATACCTCTGGAGTGGGCGCTTGGACGACCGATTGTGCCATAGTTTAGAAGACCCCAATTCAACCTGGGTGTTAGAGTAGCACAGATAAACACCTAGGGAGGATGAGTCCCGTGACAACCGCCGCCAGTGGTATTCAATTCAGCCTCCGTCGAGGTCAATCCCCCGATGGAGTGGAGTATCAAGTTTTAGGGATTAAGCTGACGGAACAGATTGTCAGTCCCGAGGATTTGGGGACTGTTGAACTTCCCCAGGGGATTGATACTCGGATTGGGGTCATTCTCGATGGACGAGGACCGATTTGGCTTTATGGCTACCTGATTCATGAACTGCATCCGACGGCTTGGGTGGCCTGCAATGATCCCCGTCTGGGTGCGGTGGTGGTGGCGACTCATCGCAAGGGAGTGGCGGTGGGCCAGGTTATTGAGTTAGGCCAGGGGGGCGATCGGCTTCATCCAGCGTTAATGGTGGTGGGTCCCCCGGATAGTGGTAAAAGTGTATTTTCCCATCGTTTGTTTCAAGCGTTACTAACAGTCAATCCCAATGTTTATCTACAACGGGCTAATTGGGACGGGGAGGGAAATTATACCTTGGAACTTCCGCCGGGAGAAGACCCGGAACGATTTAAGGCGGCGAATAAGGGGCGGTTAACGGATAATTTTTTTCCTTACCATTCTGGAGCAATTTTGGCATTACGTCGGCAAAAAGACTTAACAATTGTGGATGTGGGGGGGATGGTGCAACCGGAGAAACAACCGATTTTAGAGGCTTGTACCCATTATTTGATTATTAGTTCTAAGCCGGAGGAGGTGGAGCGTTGGCATGAATTTTGCCGCGATCGGGGTAATTTGACTCCAGTGGCAGTGATTCATAGTACCCTGGAGGAATCTGAGGTTATCAATCAGGAGCATCCAGTCCTTGAGGTGACCTGCGGCCCCTGGATTCGCGGCAATTCCTGTTCTGTTCCTGACCTGGTGTTGGCGGAAATTCAGAAATTGCTCCCGAGTGCGTCCCAGTTAAATTGTTAGTGGTGATGGCTTCTATGACGTCTTCTTTGGCACATCGTGATGGGTTACGTGTGTTGCAACAGGCTGTTTATTGCTTGGCTTCTTGGGTGGGGGTGTCCCCTCCCATTGACCCCTTTTCTCAACCGTTAGAGGCATCAAGTGTGGTTGAGGAACTTTTGGGATGGCCCAGCCAGGCTGACGCATGGAACTCTCACGTGGAGGTTCAGCCGTTACAGGTCATTTTTAATTCCGTTGCACTTGAAAACAGTCAATCTAAGAGAGTTCAAAACACTTGGTCGGCTTATTTTTTTGAAGATAACATTAAATTCCCCATAATTCCTTATCCAACCCAGGATACGGTCAATCTTGATGACTTAAAACCTCCGATTCGAGAGGCGATCGCTCCCTTAAGTGAGGCTGATTGGCAAAACTTTTCCCTGCTTCTACTACTAATTGAAAAATTTGCTGCCTACTTAAGTGTTGGGAAACAAGCTGATATCTCACTACTAGATTGGACTCGAACTACAGCGGCGGTGGCGGCTGCTTTAGCTAACCAACCTGACGTTGAAAGGCTAGCTTTGGTGAGCGGCGATTTGTCAGGAATTCAAAACTTTATCTATACAATTGCCTCTGATGGCGCGTTAAAATCCCTAAGAGCTAGAAGCTTTTATTTGGAGTTAGTCACTCATGAAGTGGTTGAACAATTACTTGAAACATTAGGTGTTCCTCGCACGAATGTGATTTATGCGGGGGGTGGAAACTTATATCTGTTGGTGTCTGGAGATAATGCGTCTGAACTGGATTCCAAAATCAAGGCCGTTCAGAAAAAACTGAATCTTTGGTTGAAAGAGGAATTTCAGGGAAAAGTCTTTTTAGCGTTGGACTCCAACTGCTTTCCTCTGAGTGCGATCGCCTCCTCAGATTTCTCTCAAGCTTGGGAAGCCACAACTAAAAAATTAGCACCCCAAAAGTTGCGAAAATTCAAACATCAGCTTGAAGATGTTTTGCAAGTCCGGGAAGCCTATGACCCTTGTAAAGTGTGTCATCGCGATGATACCCACCACTTGAAACCGCTGAACCCAAATGAACCGGATTCGTCTTTGGCTTGTCCCACCTGTCGCAATATGTTTAAGTTAGGGAGTGTATTATTTAAGGTGGAGGCGATCGCACGCACCGATACCTCCGAAATTTCCGGTGCATTATATTGGCTTAAGTGTGGTGACTCTTATTACCATCTCTTTGAAACCCCCAAACAAGCACAAGCGGTAGAAAATGCCGACTACTTCCTCATCAATAACTGGACATTAGCCGACTATAAAACTGCAAATACCAGCCTAATGTTACTGGGGAATTACGGCTGTCGGATTCAGGATGAAGACGAGGGAGGTCGAGAAAGCTTTATTCATTCCCGAGAAATGGCAAAACGCGCTAAAGGACTCCAACGCTTCGCCTGTTTGCGGATGGATGTGGATCGGCTTGGACAGATTTTTGCCAAGGGATTAGGGGACAAACAAACTCTACCTCGCTTGGCGGGACTATCTCGTCAAATGAGTTACTTTTTTAAAGTCTATCTCAACTCCCTCGCCGCTGTTCGTAACGAGAACTTACCTCAGAATGCCAAGTTGTTAAGTCCGGATTCTCGTCAAAATCTTCTCTTTATCTATGCCGGAGGAGATGACCTATTTGTCACAGGGTCTTGGAATGAGATTGTTGAGTTTTCCTTTGATATTTATCAAGCGTTCCGTGCCTATACCGGCTATAATCAAGATGTTACTCTGTCCGGCGGCATCAGCCTCCATGAACCCAAATTTCCACTTTACCTGGCGGCTAAGCAGTCCGGAGAGGCGGAAGAGTCCGCCAAGGGGAATGGACGAGATAGTTTGGGACTGTTTGGCGAAGTCTTTAAGTGGGAAGAATGGCTGGGAATTTCTCAGCGTCAGTCGATTGATTCAGACTTGCAAGTCTATCTTCAGGATGAAGGCAAACCTGAGTTATTTGGGGTTTTTCCGCTGGTTGAACAACTCAAGCAGCAACAACTAGATCCCAACTATGCTCGCAGTTTTGTCCGCAATCTGCTCAATACCGCCAACCTACAGTCCCAAATTCTCCAAGAGTTTGAAGATCATCGCCGAGAACCTCAATATGATAATGAACGCCAAGACATCCGCTATTATCTCCATCTCCCCCGTATTGCCTATACCCTAAGCCGACTTCCCGCTGATATCCGAACAGCGGACTCCTTTAAGCCAGTGCGAACTTCTCTGAAAAATCCTCACAATTCACCTTACTTTAAGGCGATCGCCACCTGGCTAGAATTGTTAAACCGAACCTCCTAGACTGATGCCAAAGTACAAGCCAAAGCCCCTAGAACAAAGAAACACAAGACCCAATCCCCCTCACTCTTCCAGACCTAAATCTGCCATGGATATCCAAAAAACTATCATCAAACATATAGATGGACTAGGAAGCCTTAAAGACTATTACATCCGAGATTTAGTCAATCACGCCGAAGAATTTGGTAACTTTCTAAGAAGTGAACGGCTCGAAACGAATCAAGTCCGCAAGTTTTTAGATGCCATCAATCAACTCAAAACCGAACTTACCAAAGATAATGATTTCAAGCAAATTGAAACGGGAGTGGTGTTGCTGAAGCCAAAACTTGCCTATGCGGCCGCTCGACAGAAAGCCGCTAAACCATTGAGTCAGGTGATGTCTAAAGCCATTGATAAAGTAAAAACAACTCAAGATTTTGAGCGTTTGGTTCAATTCATTGAATCAATTATCGCCTATCATAAAGCCGCTGGAGGAAAATAACTATGACCTACGCAATGGAACAAAAACCCCTACTGGGTAAATTTCGTCTCACCAGTACCTTACAGGTTGAAACCGGACTCCATATTGGTGGAGGTGGAGACAACTTAGATATCGGAGGATTAGACAAACCCGTCATTCGTAATCCCTTGAACAACTATCCCTATCTTCCGGGTTCTTCCATCAAGGGGAAAATGCGCGCCATTTTAGAGCGATTGCTCAACAAGCCTCTCAATCGCGCCGGAGGAAGTGGAACCTATCGTTATGAGAGTGACGATGCTGAAGATGGTTATACCCAAATTGGTAGAAGAAACTCTCCCCAGTTTATCCCCTTTCAGGGAGCCAAACATTGTCCCGTTTCTCGCCTGTTTGGTTCTACAGGGTCAAACTGCTGGATTGATGCAGAAGTTGCCGAACAACAGGGGTTAGTGGATAACAAGACTAAATTTGAAACCATTAATAACCGTCGCTATGCGTGGATTAAAGGGCGAAATTCGCCGGCTCGCTTAATTGTTCGTGATGCTCACTTAACGGGTGATTCCATTAAACAACTCCGGAAAATTGATACGGGGTTGTATATGACGGAGTGGAAGTTTGAAAATGGCATTGATCGCATCACCTCCGCCGCTAACCCTCGCCAAATTGAGCGAGTTCCGGCGGGGTCAGAATTTGCATTTGAACTCATCTACACCGTCGAAGATTCCCAACAAATGGAAGAGGATTTGCAGAACATTGCGATCGCACTAGCGATTTTAGAAGATGATGCACTCGGGGGTCATGGTTCTCGCGGCTATGGACAAATTAGCTTCCATAACTTTAACTTCTACTATCGTAGTATGGCGCAATATCGAGAGATTGCCCAAGGCAAGGCTTCTTTCGATGCCATCCAACAGGCTGAAAATACTCCTAAGTTGTTGGAAACCTTTGGAAGCTTGAATGAGGAACTTCGTAAACTTCTACCCGACGGAGGGAACTCGTAATGAGCGATCGCCGATTGGTAAAACTCAAATTTGGCAACAATCCCGTTCACTTTGGGGAAGTAGGAATCGGCCTTGAGGAAACCAGCGAACGGTTATGTTCCGATAGTCTATTTAGTGCGTGGATTAGCCTTTATGCTCGTCTATGGGGAGCTGATGCGGTTGAGCGTCTGCTGGGGGAGTTTCACAAGAGTAGCTCACCCCCTTTTCGCCTCAGTTCCACCTTTGTCTATCAACAGCGGAATGATTCAGATATCTTTTACCTTCCTAAACCTCGACATCATCCCCGCCAATACCCATCCGACGACTTAGCCTTTTTTAAGAAATACAAAAAACTTCATTATCTTCCCGCGAAGATTTGGAGTCGCTGGTATCAAGGCGATGGCTTTAGTGAACAAGATAAGGCTGATCTCATTGCCGAAACTCAAATGTCGAACGCCGGAAAAACGTCCTTGCGACAGTCTGGACTCTTTGACTACAAGACCCTTGCCTTTGAACAAAAAACACTTCCTCAAGTGGCAATCGATCGCCGAACCGCTGCCACGAACTTATACCAAACTGGATTCGTTCAGTTCATCAACCAGGAAAAGCAACAAGAAAACAAAGATAAACAACAAGACAATCAAGAAAAACAAAAAGCAGGATTATACTTTTTACTGGAATTTCCCCAAGCTAACCCAGAACTCGAACAATCCTTGCAAGCTACCTTACAACTTCTTAGCGAAGAGGGACTCGGCGGACGGCGTTCTCGGGGTGCAGGACGATTCAAGTTTGACTGGACTCCATTACCCCCAGCATTAGAACAATTGTTCAACCCTCCTCACCCTCCTAGTCATCACTGTTTACTCAGTTTATATTGGGACGATATTTCGTCTCTTGACTCCTCTTTGAATGAGAGTTACTACGAACTGCGAGAACGTCGAGGTTGGCTGTCGGGTTCTCCTTCAGGGATGAACCTCCGTCGTAAATCTGTCACCATGTTCTTGGAGGGGTCGTTATTTAAACACAAACCTCAAGGAAAACTCGCAGAAGTAACCCCTAGTGAGTTTAACCGCTATCGAGCCAAACATCCCGTGTATCGAAGTGGTGTTGCCTTAAGTTGTCCGGTTCGAGTGAAAGACGTATCAGAGGTTCAATCATGACTCAGTCCAATCCGGCTGCGTTACCCAAACCCGATGTGTTTGAGTCAAAAACTATTCGCCTGAGTAGTCCCATCATTCACATTGGTTCTGAGGTGCAACGACTCAATCCATTTGAGTATATACAAACCCCGAGGCGAGTCTATTTGCCAAACCTAGAAGCGTTAGCCAAAGCTTTGTTAGAACGTGGTTATTTAAATGACTATATTCGCTGTATCCAGGGTCGTCAAAGTATTGCCGAGCTACTTGAGGATGCTTTCGGTGACGATTGGCAATTGGCGAAGGATGAACAGGGAGAGCCTATTTTTCCCAAACATTGCGTGAATCGGAAATGGCCCAATGGTCAAATCACTGATTTACGTCCCATGATTCGCAATGGGATGGGGGCTTTTTATATTCCAGGGTCATCGATTAAAGGAGCGATTCGGACGGCGATCGCCTACTATTTACTGAAACATTCTGAACAATATAATGTCCCCAGACAAAGCCGAGTCAGTGCGATCGAGCAAACACTTAACTGTCGTCTAGGAGGTCGAGGTTTAAACAAGTATCACCAAAAATTTTTAGACGATGACTTGTTTATGAATAGTCTTTTCACTGACTTTGATTTACGCTATCAAGACCAACCTATTCGCTCTAGGATGGGACCGAATACGGACTTTATGCGTGCTATTAAGGTCAGTGATTCCGCTCCTTTACTGGAAGATAAAGTTAAAAATAACACAGGAAGAGAGATTCCTTACAATATCCCAGTTGTTGCAGAAGTACTAGTGTCTAGTCGTTTTAATCAGCAAGATGCCAAGTATCGTGCCTCGATTTATGCCGAAATGGTTCGCAATGTCAGAACGACGTTTACAATAACACTGGACTATGAAATGCTCTCTTGGTTTCGCCATAGCCAGGGAATGGAACTTCCGTTTAAGACCCTAGATGAGTTATTAGTGATTTGTCAAGAGTTTGCACAGGAACAGTGGGATTTTGAGCATGACTATTGGAATGTCATTAAAAATAACCCGAATGCTAAGGGACGAAACTTAGATTTTGGTGAAGTTCGGCAGTTTTATGAGCCAGAAGTTTGTCCCTATAGCCTGCGGCTAGGCTGGGGAACGGGAATGCGTGGAACCACAGTCAACTTGAGGCTTGCTGACGAGTTGGTTCAAAAAGTGCGTGATACTTGTGGACTTAAAGCACCTGGATTTGAAGCACCCAAGTCTCGACGGACGGTTTATGATCCCAAGGGAGAAATAAAATATCTTCCAGGTTGGGTTAAATTAAAGATGATTTAATTGCAGTCTAATCGTATATGAACCCTGTTCATAACTTGTGAGACAATAAAGCTTTATTTCACCAAACCCTTATCCATGTCAACCGATGATTCCGAATTGCAGATTCAAGCTCGAAAAATACTAGATTCAATTGCTTTTACTCCTTTTGAGCAATGCCAACCCCTAAATCGTGATTTCAACCATATCCCTAGTCGCCCCGGCATCTATGCAATTCGGCATAGAACAGATGGTTTACTGTATATCGGCAAAACTAAGAGTTTACGGGGACGTTTTACGGGGGGACATAAAGCATTTTTATGGGCATGGCTGGACAAATACAACGATGAAGACGTTCGGATTGCAGTGCAGACCGTTGCTTACTGGGGCAATCCTGCGTTACTATTAGAGTTAGAAGCCATTATTCTAAGAGCTACACAACCCCCTTATAATGCCCAGATTCCAAGTGAAAGGTAATGTCATGGAAGCGAAACTTCAAGAAACACTTTCTGCCGCTGATGCTGATGTCATTTTAAGGCAATTGCCTGAGCGGATTCGGGTGGCTTTAATTGCTCGTGCCGCTGAAATAGACTACCCAGTTGAAGCAGTTGTTGAAATGGCGATCGCCAGCTTTCTCGATAGCGAAGCACTCGGCTTTGCTGATTGTAAGCCAGGACGTGGACAGTAAAGGAAAATCATTAAATTGCTTCTAGGTTCGGTGAAACCTCAATCAATATCATCATAATGCTCATCCGATCGCACTGGAACCTAACCCCATCCGATACCGCCGTTCTCCCCCGTAACCACCACCTAGAACTGGTGAAACACCTCCATGAAAAACTGGGGTTAGAAATGGCAGGACAACAAACCCCCAGTTTGACCTTTTCCGGATTAGTGGGTTCCGCCACTCGTACCTCCGAATTTGTCACCTTCCATCCTGAACACATCTATCGTCTCTCCCTCTCCGGCTTAACTGAACCCACCTCCAAAGCTATTTTCAACCTAGACTTAGGAGACAAACTTGAGTTTTTGGGGTCTCAATTTCAGGTAGGCGATCGCCACCAAAATATCACCAGTTACGACCAACTCTATACCGAACTCATCGCCAACGAACCCGAACCCAACCTACAATTTGACCTAAGCTTTCTCACCCCCACCAGCTTCTCCCAAAAACGCATCTATCTCCCCCTCCCCCTTCCCCGTTTACTCTTTCAAAGTTGGCTCGATCGCTGGAATGAATTTGCCCCCGTCTATCTCGGCAGTTATGACCTGTTAGACTACTTAGAAGAGGCGATCGCCCTCAAATACCATAACATCAAAAGCTGTCGCTTTCCCATCTATCGCTCCTTTGCCACTGGCTTTCTCGGCGACATTACCCTACAAATTCCCCGACGGACTGACCCCCTCATTAGTCAAGTCGCGAACTTACTCGTTCACTACGCTAACTTTTGCGGAACTGGGGTCAAAACTCGTCTAGGAATGGGATTGACCGACTATCAAGTCCCCGAACAGTCACTAGACAATTCAACCAATCTATAGAACTAAAAACCATGCAAACCACAATCCTCTCCACCATCGGAACCAGCCTCCTCACCAATCAAATCAATCGCAACGACAGTGACGAAAAAACTTGGTATCCCAAACTGCGAGACAGTGCAAACCTCAAAGAAACCGAACTTCCCAATGATAGTGAAGTCCGACAAATCATCTCAATCTTGAAAGAGCGATCCGTCCAAAAACTTCAAAACAGCAATATCCAAGCCATTCGCCGTGCCAGTGCTGAACTCAACGGAATTTATGGGTTCTATCATGATGACCTATCGGCGGAATCCGTGCAAGGCGATTTTCATTGGTTGATTGCAACAGATACCTATCAGGGAATCACCACCGCACAGATTGTCAAAGACTTTCTTCTGTCTCAAGGACTTTTAGTTGATATTTATGCACCAGGACAACTTTCGACAGCAAGCAGCCAAAGTTTTTCTGACGGCGTTGATGATCTCATCGGCTGGCTAGAAGAAAACATCAAGCCTCTGCAAGAGAATCCCCATGCCAAAATTTGTTTTAATCTCGTCGGCGGCTTCAAGAGCCTTCAGGGATACTTAAACACCATTGGGATGTTTTATGCTGACGAAATCATCTATATTTTTGAAGGAGAAAACTCAGAACTCATCACAATTCCACGGCTCCCAATTACCGTTGACTACGAGGGACTGAGTCGCTATAAACGACAACTGGCATTGATGGCGGCGGGAGCAACTATTGCCATGGAAGAGTTACAGGGGATTCCCGAATCCATGATTTACCCAACTGGAGAACCAGAAGTAATGCTT
Organism: Phormidium sp. OSCR; assembly: GCA_001314905.1. Lineage (GTDB taxonomy): Bacteria > Cyanobacteriota > Cyanobacteriia > Cyanobacteriales > Geitlerinemataceae > Sodalinema. The sequence goes on along the minus strand of LJZT01000004.1, from coordinate 22,042 downwards.
TCCCTTTGGGGGCAGTTAGTCTGGAATCAGTGCAAGAAGCAACTCCTATCTTCCGAATTACTGGACTTCCCCTATCTTGACTATCGCAATTCTTTTAAGGCAGATTATAAAGCCATCACGAGCGCCACTGAACGGCTAAAGCTTCAAGAAGATTTAGCGAAAGTATCCAAACTTTTAATTGAGTCTCAGGGGGACACGAGCGTTTTGAATCTTCCTTTCAACTACACCCGTTATAAAGGAACTAGCAAAAATCAAAAAATTGACCATTTTCGTGTAAATCTGAGTCAGCGAGTTAGTTGTGAGCAACAGGATGACAAACTGGTGCTGCGATATTATGGAACTCATAACCATGTCGAAGGAAAAGAGGGAATAAGACACTAATCTGGAATTGAGGTTGAGACAAAAGAATCTTATCGGTTCCTCCTTGATTGTGATTCAGATACACTTTGGCTCTTCAGTACAGCAAGTTTATGCTAGACGGGTTGTGTTAAAATTGTACTTTAAGCTTTGTTGTACCCTGTCAGCGTATCTTTTAAAACAAAGTAAATAACCATGAAAACCATTGACAAGAACCAGATTGCAGGTAACTTCCTAGAAATCCTAGAACAAATCAAATTAAAAGGGGAGGACGTTTTGGTGACTGAAGATAATCAACCAATCCTCAAAATCTCCCCTTACCAAAAATCTCCAACAACAGCAGAATTATTTGGTAAAATGAGGGGAAAGGTTCAGTATTTTGAAGATTTAACTCAACCCACACTAGACGAATGGCCAGACAGTTAAGCATTGTCCTAGATACTTGTGCCTTGATTTGGTGGAGTTTAGACCCAGAAAGGCTGTCCCAAGCAGTGAAGCAGGCTTGTGACGTAATGGAACAAGAGAAAAATGGATATGTCCCCTCAATTTCTATTTGGGAAATTGCTCTTAAGGTCAAGCGCAAGAAACTGGATTTAGGCGTTGACATTCAGGACTATGTTGCTGCACTGAAACAGTCCGATGTTGTGAAAATATTACCCATCAACGAAGACATTTGGCTAAAAACGGTGCAGTTGGAATGGGACCATCGAGACCCAGCAGATCGTGTTGTTGTGGCGATCGCCCAAATGACTGACTCATCAATAATAACAGCAGACACAAAAATTGCACAGTTCTATTCATCTATCATTTGGTAATTTCAACCTAGACCTAATTTCCCCAGTTCCATCACGCCATGGCCATCGCTCACCCTTCCGACAAGCGAGGCATCAGCGAGACTAAATTACAAGGACGATAGCGGCTGTCCAATTGCCAACCCCCTAGGCTTGTGGGTAGAACTGAGACCTCGATGCGTTAGGAGGGATTAGCCTTATCCGATGCAGGAAACTTTAACTTTACCTGAATTTTCATATTCGTTTCCGCTGACCCTTCTGTGACCATGGGAACTCCAGATTTTCCCGCAAATTTGAGGGCAAACTCTAGGTTGATTTCTGCCACTTCTGCTCCCCCTAAATTTCGGAAGGCTCGAAGGGCTAATCCGGCTGATCCTCGCAGGGTTTGAATGGCTTGTTCGGCGCGTTTTTTCGCCAGTTTTTTGGACTCTTCATCGATGGGGATATTGCCAATTCCTCGACTGGGGCGATCGCCGGAGGGCTGTTTCTCTTGTAGGTCATCGGGGTCAACGAGATCCGCATCTTGAGACTGGACATAGATGGTGTAGGGTTCCCCCTGGTCATCCTCGTAGATCAGCATCTGTAGGGGAAGTTCATTCGCCATGGCTGAGTTTCGATAAATTTATAGCGTTATTCCCCCATCATCCTATCAACTGGATTTGCTTGCAACGGACTGACTGCGACGTGATATGCCCCAACGCCATGCTCTCGTTATCGGAATTTCACAGTATCGACAGACCTGTTGGCGAAATTTAGCAAATGCGTGTCATGATGCTGAGAAGATTGCCCAATACCTGGAAACATATGGGGGGTACGAGGTAACTAGGGTTCCTAGTCGATATATTCGTCCAGATAGTGGTGAGCCAGGATTTTCTCAGGTTGTTGATCATAAATGTCAATTTGAGGATTTGGTACAGGAAATTCGTGATTTTTTGACAAACACAGATCCAAGTTATGAACTCTTGATTTATTTTGGGGGCCATGGATTTTTAGTATCTAGAGTTGTCAGTGGTCAAACAGTCGGGTACCTGGCTGCATCAAATAGTGATAAGCAAGGAAACAATGCTATACCCCTCAATGAATTTAATGAACTTCTAGCCGAGCGTTTGAGAAGATCAACAACAAAATTAGTCGTTCTATTGGACTGTTGTTATGCGGGATCTATCATTGAAGGAACATTAGAGAAACAAAGTCTTCAGCCAATCATGAGTCTCCCTTCTCAGTACCCAAATTTTGGAATTTTAGCGTCCTGTCGCCAAAGCCAATTATCCTATGAATCTGATGTGAGTCGTCATGGCTTATTTACTGAAGCAGTCTTGAGGGCCATGGATGAGTATTATGCAAAAAAGAAAGTTCTAACCTTTGCGGCATTAGTTCACGAAGTAGGGCTTAACCTAAGAGGAACAGGTCAAGAGGCAGCAGACTCATCCTTTCAAGGTTCGTCCATCGATATTGTTAATAGTTTTCCTGTCAATTCAAGCAATAAAAATAATTTCATCAAAATTCTAGGTCGGTTTAATTATGTACAACAAAAACGAAGGTTTCAAGTTTTTTTAGAGGATGCCAACCCCAGGATTGGCGCATTTTGGCTTAGAGGAGAACGGGATAGCGCACAAAAATGGTTGCTTTCACAACTTTGGTTGCAAAACGTTCCCAACTCTACGAAAGCAATAAAAAAGACGCTGACGATGACGACACGGCAAAATACGGAACGAATTTTAGAAAAATTGGCAACATGGCTACAGGTTGAAGCAACTCCAGAAGCTTTAATTAAGAGGATTCTAGAAAATTGCAAAACTGGAGAAACCGTTGCCCTTGTCTTTTATCAGGTGGAATATCTGGACAAGGGAACCTTAGAGGAACTAATTAATACATTTTGGAATCCCCTGGTGAAGGCTGCTCAAAAGACCTATCTCCGTCATTCACTAGATAATCCCTTACTTTTGTTTATGGTGGACTTAGGTAAAAAAGGCGATCACCCCTGTCCTATCAATCATTCCTCAGACTATAATGCTGAACATCCTGAGCAGTTTGTGGAGTTAGTGACCCAGAGATTTCAAGACCGAGATTTTCGCTGGTTAACTGACAACCAAACTGAATTGCATCCTTTCTTAAAAAATGTCTCACTTGAGGCTATCAAAAAAGATATGATTGACGATAATCACTTACCTAATACCAAGCCGGAAGAAGTTTTCACTGAACTCTGTGATTACTTTGGTCTGGATTGGCATTCAGATATTACACGTCAATTTCTTGCTGGTTAATACCCTCACTTAAAAAAATGACTACTCTACCTCTCGAATATCTGGGAGAACCCCAGTACCAACCTAAACCCAATCGCCAAAAACGGATCTTTCCCTATCTACCTAACAATAATTTAGTTGAAGCCGTCAACCTAGCTATTGCTCTAGAACGTCCTCTCTTTCTTCAAGGAGAACCTGGTTGTGGCAAGACTCTCCTCGCTCCTGCCATTGCCTACGAATTTGGACAACGCTATCTTGATGAGGGGCAAACTTGGCCCTACTTCCGTTGGGACATTAAATCAACCTCTACCGCCAAAGAAGGCTGCTATATTTACGATGCCTTGGGTAAATTACGGGACGCTCAACTTATCGGAACTCCTGCCTTAGACCGCTTCCTGAATGAAACAGAACGAGAACAACTGGTTAAGCGTCTTTCTGACCCCGAAGGCTATCTTATTCCAGGGGCAATGGGTCGAGCCTTACAACATCAGGAACACCGTCCCATTCTCCTGATTGATGAAATTGACAAGGCAGATATTGACTTTCCCAATGACTTGCTCTCAGTTCTCGAAGAAAATTATTTTACCATTGATGAAACACAGAAGCGGGTTCCGGCTGAGGACGATGAAGCCCAAAAACCCATTGTGATTATTACCAGTAACCAAGAGCAAGACCTCCCCGAAGCCTTTTTACGACGTTGCTTGTTCTTTTATTTGCCTTTCCCTGATAAACCTCATCTTAAGAATATTGTCAAATGTCATTTCCCGGAGTCAGAACAGGAGAAAATCATTGACAAAGCAACTGATAAGTTTTTAGAGATTCGCGACCAGGTTCCTCCCTATGGCAAGAAACCTAGCACCAGCGAACTTCTCGACTGGCTCACTGTTTTAATCGGGCAGGAAGATGCTTTGGCTAAAATCGATGAGATTGCCCAAAATCCCGCCTATGCAGGAATTTTACTGAAATCAAAAGAGGAGTATAATCGCCTTTCTTAACCTAGCTAAAATAATATATAAAACCCACAATTTGCCAATAACATTGTCGAGTCTTTGTGGCAGCCCTAATACGGGGTTAATATAAATTATGCTGGAATGCGTCCGACTCAGACATCAAAACCTTATATTTTTTCTCCATATGTCTTTTCCTCTATTTGAATTATTCTTAGAACTCCGTGAACCTCTGAGATTATCTCCCGAAGACTATCATCTCCTACTCTCTGCCCTAGAGTTGGGATTCGGGCAACCTCAAACTGCCAATAGTCAGGATTCCTTAAAACAGCTTTGTCGTCTCCTCTGGCTCAAAACTCAGGATGAGGCAACAGTTCGTTATTTTGAGGGCGTCTTTCAACAACACTGCACGGCCGCCACAACCACCGCAGGTTCCACCACTCCAAACGACTCAACCGCCGCCCCAACGGCCACAGGTTCCACCACTCCAAACGACTCAACCGCCGCCCCGACGGCCACGGGTTCCACCACTCCAGACGACTCAACCTCGGCATCCCCTCCCCCTCCTCCCCCCACCGTTCCTCGGCCTCCGCAACCCCCCACACCCCGTCGGGGTCCCAGAACCCTCAGTGCGTTTCGAGGCGGGGATTTGCCACCCCCAGAGACCTCCGATGAAGGCTATCGCCTGCAACCAAGAGACAGTCCCGTTCAGCCTCGCCTAACTCGCCGAAGCTGGCGGAAAGTGCGACGACTGCTGCGACGAGGCACCACAGGTCAGGTGGATATCGCCGCCACCCTAAGCCAACTGGCCACTCAGGGACGCTGTTTAAGCCCTCCCCTAGAAGCCAAACGAGTCAATATCTTGGAATTACTCCTTCTCATTGATGTAGAGGGGTCGATGGTTCCCTTTCGCTTTCCCCGCGATTGTCTTCTGGCCACCATTGAACCGAAACACTTTGAGCGCGTCGAGCAGTATTATTTTCGTAACGTCCCCGAGAGATTTGTCTATCGCTCTCCCAAAGGGGCCGATATCCGACCCTTCGATAATCTCTTTGCCAGTCTCTCCCCCAGCCGCAGCGTTGCCCTAATTTTCAGTGATGGGGGAGCCGCACGGGGAGGATACAACAGTGATAGAGTGACCCTAACCCATGACGTTCTGCACCAGATTCACCCCCATCTGCACGCCCTAGTCTGGGTTAACCCTATGCCCGAAGACCGTTGGCAAGGCACGACAGCCGAAGCCATCGCCAGAGACCTCCAAGACCTCGGCAGTGCCATGTTTGAACTCAGCCAAGCCGGAGTCAGCCAAGCTTTGGCCCAACTCCGCAACCACCGCCTGATGACCCTGACAACGAACAATCCACACTAAAAAAACTCTTGCCTATTGCCTCGTTCCCCCGTATTATCCGCAGCTTTCGGCAAACCTATGGGTTTCGCCATCTTGACCTGGCCTATCATGCCGCGTTTCCTTTTGCCGTGACCTCGGAACTGCTCTATTGCTTGCGGGAAAACTTTCTCCCCAACTGTCTCTGGATTGCCGTTCCCGAGGTGTTGCTGTTTCCCTGGTTTGACAGTGTGGGTGATGACCTCTATGAAATGGACCCGGAGGTGCGGGCCGTCTTATTACGAGAGTTAGGGCAGGACAGCCGCTTTGGAGAAGTCCGACTTCAGGAATTGGCCGGGTTTATGACCGCTTATGTGACGGCGAAGTTACCGAACAATCCCAGGGCAACTCGGGATTTAGGGCGAGATTTTGACTGGCTTGCCTTGGCTTGTCTACGTCCTGATGAAGCCTCGGCACGACTTCGTCAACGCCTGCGCTATGTGGTGGCTCAGGGACGGGATGAGGAGCGACAGCGTTGGATTGAATTAGCTCAAGACCAGGAGGATGTCTTGCGGGAATTGGGATTGGAACCCGCCTTATTGGAACTTCAGACTTCCATGGCTGATAGTGGTATGGATGGAATGCTGGGAATATCAGCTACTGTTGAACCGTTTTCCCCCTATGACGGCTTTCCACCCCTGGAACCCTTTGAGTTTAGGCAAGGGTATTTTGAGCCAGTGACGGCATCTAATGAGGTTGACCTCGAACCCTTTGCCTTTGAAACCGTACAACTCAAAAAGGTTGAGTCAGAAGTGGTGACTCAGTCTTCTCAGGGTCAAGGGTGGCAGTTTCTGGAGTCTCTGTTTAGTGCTGAGATGGCGTTGACCCTAGAAATGGTTCAGATTCCCAGGGGGACATTTTTAATGGGAGCAGCGGAGGGTGAAGAACAGGCCGATGATGATGAGTATCCCCAGCATCCGGTGACAGTTGCCGAATTTTTCCTGGGCAAATATCCCGTGACTCAGGCGCAATGGCGCGCTGTTGCCACGGGGCTGCCCAAGATTGAGCATGACCTAGACCCCGACCCCTCACGGTTTAAGGGGGAAACTCGTCCTGTTGAACAAGTCCGTTGGGATGAGGCAAGGGAATTTTGCCGACGCCTCTCCCAAGCAACGGGACGGGACTATCGACTGCCTAGTGAAGCGCAATGGGAATATGCCTGCCGTGCCGGAACCACAACGGCCTTCTCCTTTGGGAATATCATCACCACTGACGTAGCTAACTATGATGGCAATTACACCTATGGTCAAAGTCCCAAAGGAGAATATCGTAAACAGACAACCCCTGTGGGGAGTTTTCCCGCCAATGGCTTTGGGCTGTACGATATGCACGGCAATGTCCGGGAATGGTGTTTAGATGTTTGGCATGAGAATTATCAGGGTGCGCCCAGCGATGGTCGTCCCTGGTTGGATGAAGAGGCTACAGACAATAAACGGCTCCTGCGCGGCGGTTCTTGGTACGACTACCCTTGGAACTGCCGTTGTGCCTACCTCCTCAGGTTTACCCCGGTCTATCACTACAACTACATCGGTTTTCGGGTGTGTTGTTCCGTGGCGCGGACTCTGTAGCCCTTGGCGCTCTTGTCCTCTTGCTCTTTGCTCTTTGTTTTTTGTACTCTTTTCCTTTTGGCGCGCAGCGCCTTTTTTATAAAATTTTAAAATGGGGAATTGCCCTACAAGTAAAGCGCAATAAAACCCACTCTCACCCTTCCGACAAGCGAGGCATCAACGAGACCAAATTACAAGGACGATAGCGGCTGTCCAATTGCCAACGGAGAATCTCATCCCAGCCATCACCACAGGCCCCCGAGGACCCCGGTAACGCAAACAAATAGGTTCCCTGCGCCACCCCCGCCGTGGCCCGGGATTGCAACGCCGACAGGCCAATTTTCTCATAACTGATGCGGCGGAACAGTTCCCCAAATCCGGGAATCTCCTTCTCCCACACCTGGGCCAACGCTTCCGGGGTCACATCGCGTCCCGTCACTCCCGTTCCCCCCGTCGTGATGACCACATCCACCTCCGGATTCGCTACCCACTCCCGCAACACCGCCACAATCTCCTCACAGTCATCTCTCACCACTCGCCGCTGCATCAGCCGATGTCCAGCCGCTTCGAGACGGCCCACCAACAGTTGGCCCGACTTGTCCGTCTCCAAGGTGCGACTATCGGAGATAGTCAAAATGGCAATGTTAACCGGACAAAACTGACGAGACTCATCAATACCCACCATAATTTCACAAAACAATTTCACAAAACTCAGCCGCCATGGCCGCTAGTCACGACAAGACCCTGGGGCATTCTAGCAAACACTGACCCGCCAGTTAAGAGCCAGTTAAGCTTGAACCGGCTTGATGGGTAAACGCATCTCAAAGGCAGTTCCCTCCCCAGGAGTTGACGAAAAACTTAACTGTCCGTGGTGGTTATCGACCACAATTTGATGGCTAATGGCTAACCCTAAGCCAGTTCCTTTCCCCGCTGGCTTGGTGGTAAAGAAATTCTCAAAAATTCGGTTCTGAATTTTTTCTGGTATTCCCGGACCATTGTCTTCAATGATAATGGAAACCCACTTTTCATCAATTTGCTGGGTCGTTAAGGTGATAATTGGCTCCTTGCCAAGTTGCTTCACCTCATCGACAGCATCAATTGCATTGCTGAGTAAATTCATAAATACCTGATTCAATTGTCCTGAAGCACAATAAATATCAGGAATCGAATGATAGTTCTTTTGTACCGTAATCCCAGTCTTTAAGCGGTTATTTAAAATCAGAAGTGTATTATCCAGGTGGGTTTCTAGATTTGTGTTCTCATAGCGGTCTTCTCCCATATGAGAAAAGCCATGTAAACTCCCCACAATCTTCGTCAAGCGTTCCGCACTTTCGCGAACCGTTTGCAAAATCTTCGGTAAATCGTCCTTCAAAAACTCAAATTCTAGGTTTTCCTTAAGTTCCTGAACCTCCTCAGTTACGGAGTCTTCAGCCTCATAGGCCTCCACCAACTCCAGTAAATCCTGAAAATAGTTCTGGAGAAAGCTCATATTCCCATTGATGCAGTTTACCGGATTACGAAACTCATGGGCCACTCCCGCCACCATACGTCCTAAACTGGACATTTTTTCCGTCTGCATCATCTGCTGACGAGTTTGTTCATGTAATAACTGGGTCGTCAGTTGATGAATGTGAGATTGAGCCACTAAAAGCTGATGAACATCGAGTAAATGATACTCTCCTGACTCAACTTCGACCAAAATGGGTTCGTAGAGTAAATCCGGGGGACGTTGCAGAGAACGCCGCGCCGCCATGACAATGAGAGTATGACTCGGGTAACAAAAGACTTCCTGTCCAGCAAAGTGATAGAGAGAGGCGATGGGACGACGGGAAAACAACTCTATACTATAAATCTGACTCATGTGTTCCAAGAGTCTGCGCCGTGATAACACCCCCACAAATTCCTGGTTCTGAGTCAGAATTACCCCCGGAAGTAAGGGATTCTGGTTAAATAGTTCCATCACATCTTCTCCTCGACAAGAGATGGAAACATTGCATTGGTGTAACTTCAGCTCATCTAAGGTTGAGTCTAAGCTAAGATGTGCAACCGGAGTTTCTTCCGGGAGTTGTGGTTGGGAGATGGATTGTAGAAGGACAGACATGGCGGTTTCAGGTTAAAAGATTGGCTAATGTTAGTTTGAATACAGACTTAGTTGCATCCTAACTGATTTCACTGCCAATCTTCCGGGCGATCGCCAAATCTTTACGAGGGTAAAACTAGGTTTAACGCAACATTAACCCGGCGTTAACAAAACCTAAGAACCCGCCTCCACTTTAGTCCTCGTTAAAAACTCCCGCAACCGCCATAAACTCAGAGTTTGCCCAAGATTTAATGGCAACACCGATACCCCTTCTAAGCGCGATTGCACCCAACCATCACCCCAATACCATTCATGAAACCCATCAATTCCCTGACTGAGAATCATCCGTAAACAATGATCATTGGCCACCTCAACCCGATGTTGAATCGTAATCGGGCCGAGGGAACTGGTGAAGGTTAAATCCGAATGAAGTTTTGGCGGCAGTCCAGTCGAGAGTTGCTGGGGGGCCAACCACTTCTGAATCTGACCCGGTTCTAATAAACTCTGGCCGATCGCCTCAGCTGACGCATCGACCTCAATTCGTAACTGACTCTGTTGGAAGCTTCCAAACATACTAACCCTATGTCTTGCGAGCGGCATCAAACCATATCCCCCCTATTATCGCCGATCGAGAAGCGTCTGGGGGACCGATTCCCAACTCCGGTGTGACCCGTTCCCAGCTCCGAAGTTCCCAGCTCCGAAGTTCCCTGTTCCCAATTCCCTACAATAAGTAAAGAATTCATCAATCCAAACTTTCATGGCAGACCAGCTTATTCGCGCAACCGCAGCCAATGGTGGCATTCGCTGCGTCGGGGTTATCACCACCCGACTCACAGAAGAGGCCCGACAACGCCATCAACTTTCCTACGTCGCCACCGCTGCACTCGGTCGAACCATGAGTGCCGGCCTACTCCTCGCCTCCAACATGAAAAACCCCGACTCCCGCGTTAACCTGCGAGTCAAAGGGGACGGTCCCCTCGGCGGGATTCTCGTCGATGCGGGGATGGATGGAACCGTGCGCGGCTACGTCAACAATCCCGAGGTCGAACTTCCTCCCAACCCCAACGGTAAACTCGACGTGGGCCAAGCCGTTGGGTCCAATGGCTTCCTCTATGTAATCCGGGATATTGGCTACGGCTACCCCTACTCCAGTACCGTCGAACTCATCTCTGGAGAAATTGGCGACGATGTCACCCATTACCTGGGAACCTCCGAACAAACCCCCTCAGCCCTAGTTCTCGGGGTCTTCGTGGGGTCAGAAGGAGTCACCGCTTCCGGGGGATTGCTGCTACAAGTGCTACCCAAAGCCGCCCGCGACGATGCCCTCATCGCCACCCTAGAATCGAGATTAGCGGGACTCTCGGGCTTTACGCCCCTGCTGAAACAGAAAAAAACCCTCAATGCCATTTTCGAGACCCTCTTAGGGGATTTAGACCTGAAAATTCTCCCCGGAGTGCAGATGTTGCGCTTCCACTGTGGCTGTTCCTGGGATCGACTGTTGGGCGCTCTCAAACTTCTGGGGGTCAGTGAGTTGGAGGATATGATTGACAAAGATGGTGGGGCCGAGGCCACCTGTGAATTTTGTAAAGAAGTCTACAACGCCGATGCCAACGACTTGCAACGGCTCATTGATGACTTAGCCCAATCCTCCTCAGCCCGTTAACGAAGGCCCTAAGACACAAGTTGGGGGGAGCCATCTCCCCCCACCCTAACTCAACCGTTACCGTTGACTCCTATTGCTCAATATCTTGAATTTGCGTCGCAACTCGCTCACTAAACTCAGTATCTGTGTCAGCCAGCGTTAACAATTGCAAGTATTCCGGAGGAGTCAATCCCGTCTGTTGGATAATCTCGATCGCCGCCGCTTCCAATTCCTGTTCGAGTTGGTTGTACTCTTCAGCGGTTTCGGCTTGTTGCAATTCCTCACTGCGGCCACTAATGAGATCAACAATTCCAATATAAGCATTGGCAAACTGACTGACCTTTTCCGAGGAAATTGCCCCCGAGTCAGTAATCTCCGAGATTCCCAAATCGGGCATCGTTGTCGAAGTCGGCGCATCATCAGCCCAGGCCAATCCCGGAACCAGGAGCATCAGTAGCCCCCAACAGGCGGCGATCGCCCCGATCAGTCCTTGTCTACTCATCAATTGCATAAAGTCATCCTTAGTATCGTTATCCCTTCAGTATACTGGCGTAGCCGAGACAGGTGCGATCGCCCCCTCAACCCAAACGATACTGACGGAACAGATCAGCGGCCACCCGATGCAACAAACTATGGCGATACGTCAGCGCCGCAAAATCCGTACTATAGCCCCCACCAATCACACAAGCCACCGGATATCCCGCCCCCAAACACGTTCCCAACACCTGCATCTCCCGGCGAAAAATCCCCGTATCCGTCAACGCCAACTTCCCCAGGCGATCGCCCAAATGCGGGTCCACCCCAGCATCATACAGCACCAAATCCGGCTTCACCTGAGACAACAGATCCGGCAAATACTCAGCCAACGTTTGTAAATACTCATCATCCTCCATCCCCTCCCGCAGCGACACATCCAAATCACTCACTTGCTTACGACTCGGGAAATTCACCCCACAGTGCATCGAGAACGTAAACACCGTCTCATCCCCTTGAAACATCACCGCCGTTCCATCCCCCTGATGCACATCCAAATCCACAATCAACACTCGCCGCGCCAATCCCCGCTTTTGCACGAACCGGGCCGCGATCGCCAAATCATTAAAAATACAAAACCCCGAACCAAACCCCGGAAACGCATGATGAGTTCCCCCCACCGTATTACAAGCTAACCCCGTCTCCAGAGCCAACTGAGCCGTCAACAGCGTTCCCCCCACCGCCAAACAGGTGCGTCGCGCCAACTCTGGTGTCCAAGGGAGGCCAATCCGTCGTTGCGCCTTCTCCGGGAGCGTTCCCGTCAAATAGCCCTCCACATACTCCCCCTCATGGAGCCATTCCAGCACCTCCCGAGGCGGTAAACTGGGAACGTGAACCTGATCCGGCGTGGCGATTCCCTGACGCAACAGATAACTGTAGAGTTGCGAGAACTTCTGCATCGGGAAACGATGGCCTGGCGGCAGAGGGGCCACATAATCAGGATGATGCACAATCGGTAACGCCATAAACGAGCCTTAACGGGTATTCCGGGAAAATTTGTAAGATACAGATAGATAATTATCCCAAACTTTCACAAGCGAGATATCCCTATGGACTCCAAACTGACCTGGCAATACGGCAGCGAACATCCCGAAAATAGCGCCAATCTTGATGCCATTCGTCAATGGTGGTCAAAACTCAGTGGTAAAAGCATTCTCTGGCAACAACGCATCGTTCCCGACGGCCAGGAGGTGGGCCAACTCGACTGGGAACCCCAGCGGTTTGACGAACGCTTTGCCATGGCCGAACCGGAACTGAAAGGCATCACGGTATACTGGCGCAAACCCGACGAAGAAGCGCCCCGTAACATTACCGCCGGAACCCTAGAACTCGAAACTCGACAGCAGCAACTGTTTGTTTATCCCAAATCTCGCCCCAACGTTGCCATTCGGGTCAGTTTACCCCAAGTGAAGTATGAGACGGTGGAACTGACTCAGCCCGAGGTTCAATGTGTGGTGAATAATGAGAAGGGCTTGCTCGTTTTCCGGGATAAACCTCAATTGTTGGAAGTGAAAGTCAAACTCGATGCAGCGGCGATCGCCCGCCTCAAACAACAACTCACTGGCGACGAGTAAATCCCGATGGGCGATCCATCCCTTGCGATCGCTCAGCCACGGCGAAAATTTACCAGTGTAGGGGCGAAAAATTTTTCGCCCCTACTGAGGGGATTCTTCAATCACTCCCAACACCTCATCCACCGTTAACCGTAACTCCGGAAAAACCCCTGACACCAACCTATCCCCCCGCCTAAACTGTTGTAACTGATACTCCCCCTCCAGCAAACTCGCGATCGTAATCGTCGGTTGCTTCGGCGTTCCGATATATCGCACCCCACCCAAGGCCCGATAATCCACCAGCCAATACTCCTGAATCCCCATGGCCTCATACTCAATCAATTTATGGCCATAATCATCCCGCCAATTCGTGCTAACCACCTCAACCACTAAGGGAACCGTCGCCCCCGACTCAATCACAGAAGCCGTCTTCCAGAGAGGTTCCTGGCGCAATTGACGGCGATCGCATACCGCCACATCCGGCTGATACCCCGATCGCGGCGCCTGAGGTTTCAACAAACAGGCCCGGGGAATCGTATACGGAAATCCCCCCCGACGAATCGCCACATTAAACTCCGCCAGCAAAAACCCCGCAATCTCCTCATGAGGCCCCGTCGGTAACACCGCAATCACTTCCCCTTCAATCAATTCATAGCGCCGGCCATCGTCAGGATACTGCGCCAGAAACGCCTCAAACTCCAGCGGTTGAGTTTGTACAGCCACCATAGCCTCTATCTTCCCCTCAACGAATCATCTCGACACCAAACCTCATACATCGCCCAAATCGCCATCGCCCGTAGATAATGTCCCGCACGGAAGGTTCGGGCCGCCGTAATCGCCTCAGGCGTGCGAAACTGAAGACCCCCCTCATAAATTTGTCGCACCACCGCCTCCGTCATCATCAGCGCCTCCGTCTTCAACCCCATCAGAACCAAAAACGCCCCAATCCCGAAGTTAATCCCCGTCCAAACTTCCAGCGGGTGCGTCGCCTGGGGATCTTCCGGGGAACCATCCAACATCACCCCATTGGCGGCCCCAATCGGCGTCTCTAAGCCTTGATTAAACTGGACAAAACAACTCTCATACACCGTTTTCAGAGCCAAGTCCGCACAATTGCGCGGCACAATATCCTCTAACCCCAACAGTTGCGCATAAAACTGGCCACAAAGTTGGTCCGCCATCACCACCTCCGAACCACTCTCACTATCAAGGCGATAATAGCGACCAGTCCAGAGGGTATTGTGATAGCGGGGTTTCGCCTCCTGAAGCCAGGCCCGATACTCAGGTAACACCTGCGCTGGTTCGGGGATATTCTGGTGGGAATTACTGGTATTCCAGGGTTTTACAGCAGTTTCTAAGCATTCCCCAATGGCGATCGCCGCCTCCAGGGCCGCCAGCCATAAGCCGCCACAATAGGCACTAATCCCCTGCAACCGCCAATCATCAAAGGTCTGATCCGGTGCGCCCCCATTTTCGGGAATAGAATCCCCATCCTTGTCAAAGGTTTTCAGATAGGCGATCGCCTGAACTACCCCCTGCCAACAGTCTTGTAAAAACTCAATATCTTGGGCTCCAGTAAACAGGAAATCCCGATAAACTTGCAACACAAAATCGCACGGTAAATCCTTCCAAAGATTACAATCCTGATAGCTCGTGTAATTGGTTTGAACCCAAGGATGTTCATTGGCTGCCCCCAAATCATGGGGCGTTGCGCCTACCGCCTTGCGAATCGCCGCCGCCCCATTATAGCCAATTACACGGGGCGTTTCATCTCCCGTGGGAATGGCCCGCGCAAAAGAGCGAATCACCGATTTTTCCAACAGTGGCCAAAGTTTTAACAGGGCAAAAGACCCATACAAACGGACATCTAAACTTTCATACCAACGATAATCAAAACTCTCTAAAACCCCAAAATGTCCCTTCGGTTCATCCTGATTTGCCGTCGTCCATAAACTGCCCCCACTACTGAGGTCATACAGTTCATTAAACAACGCCATCTTGAACCAACCCGGCAGCGACTCATCCTCTAAAATTGGGGTTTGCCAATCCACAATCGCCTCCTTCCACATATCCGAATGCTTCAGGGCGGTGCGAATCATCGACCAACTATTTTGCCCATTGCGACCAAAAAAGTCCGTATAGCGACGATAGGCCGTAATCCCCGCCGCAAACTCCGTAATCGGGAAATCCCAGGCCAAAATAAAGGGAATCTTGCGGGTTTTGCCCGGACGCACCGTAAAGCGCACCGCGATCGCCGCCCCAATCCGTTCCCCAGCCGCCGCCGGAGTCTCATCCTCCCAATTCTCCAAACTGCCATCTTCGGCAAAAGAGCGCCAAATTTCCGAGCCATCTCCCGCCGGATTCCAGCGAGAATGATAAAACACCTTCACCGCCGGATTCGTCACCGTTGCCAGGGCAAATTGCCCCTCTCCCTCGGCGATCGCCTCCTGGCCCATAGTCCCAGAATTGAGCAAACAGCCTAAACGAGAAAAATCCTCTAACCAACGGTTCACATTCCCCTGAGAGTTTCCCCAGCGAGACTCATAATCATAAACCGGACTGCCATCATCGCGAACTCGTACCTCCGGGGATTTCAGGGTATTCGTAAACCAACCAGCGATATTTTCCCAAGTTAATAAAATGCTCAATGTAATTGGCTCATCGGTGGGATTATGAGCCGTCCATTCAAAAATTGCCAGGGGATAACTGGTTTCTTGATAATTATCAGGAATAATCGGCGAGAACTGCTCACAGGTGAGATAACAGTTAAACACCTGCTCATACACCGACCAACTGCGGGGATAGAGAGCATGATAGGTTCCCGTGGACTCTCCCGCCTCAGTTTCAGCCGGATACCAATCCCAACTCTCTAAGGTTCCATCCTCCGGCGGAACCGTCGAGAGGGCATAGGCTTGCCGTTGTCCCCCCTCCGTTTCCTCATACACCGAGAACTGACAACCGGGGAGGGGTTTAAAGAGATGTTCCCCCCCATCAAGATGCCAAAGATTAAACGTTCCCTGGGGCGATCGCCCAATAGCCCCCGCCCCAAACCCTCCCAAGGGCATTCCATGATCCGGGCCATCATCGAGATTACTGGCATAACGGACTCGATAGGGATTCTCCCACACTTGGCCAAGAGGACATTGCCAAGTATGGGGTGGAATGGGGGGATGAGTCGGGTAGTGAATTGGCATACCGTCAGTTAAAGGGAACGAGAAGGGAACAAAAACAGGAATCAGGGACGGCGGGAACTGCGCGGTTGTCCTAGAGTTGTAATGTACAACACCGCTTCATCAGGGGGAATCCCCAGCACATCATTGACGCGATCATCGAAAAAGCCAGCAATACCGCTAACCCCTAAGCGTAGATGAGTGGCCGCTAAATTCAGACGTTGCCCCAAATGGCCCGCATCTAAGTGTAAATAACGATAGGCGCGATCGCCCCAGCGAGCAATGGCCCCATCTAAATCCGCCGTATGGAACACCACCATGGCCGCATCTCGCCCTAAATCCTGGCCTAAACAGAGAAAATGGAGTTCACGGCGGAAGTTTTTAAAGCGAATTTGCCGTAATTCCTGAGCCTGGGGTGCGTAATAATAGCAGCCATCATCCAAACCATTGACAGCCGTTGTGGCCACAAATGTTTGAATTAAATCGCGATCGCAAAAATTGGGCAACTCCCAGCGATCCGGGGAGGATTCCTCGGCGTTATTTGTACTTAACTGGCTCACCGGTTGCGGTTGATAGGCGAAATTTAACAGGGCCTTCACCTGTTCCAACTCAATCTCTGCACCGCCCTGATAAGCCCGTGTCGATCGCCGTTGCAGTAACGTCGCCTCCAACCCTGTCCCCCCTTCACCCCAATCGAGAGGATCACTAACCGTGCTAACCTTCGTACAGAAGGGGAAATTATACTTATCTTCACAGTTATCCCCCTCATCCGTTGCCGGTTCCTGAGCCGATTCTGACTGACTCGGGGCAGAGTCAATAGCGCTGGCCTGATGCAGATAGCCCAACAGAGAACCATCCGGTAACTCAGGATAATCGTGATCCGTCTCTGAAGCCAAGGCCGTCGCGAAGGAGCGATCTCCAGTCACCTGGTGTCGTTCTTGCAGGGCCACCACGGCGATCGCCCCTTCCTCCTCACCATTAAGATATAGCAAATCATTCAGCGCCTGATCTCGGAACCCCCCAATCAAGTAAGGCCGATAATCCGTCAACGCCGCCGCCAGTTCCAAATTGCCCAACAAATGCCCCGTATCCAAATGAATGCGACGATACGCCCGATCCTGATAGCGCCAAGAGGAGCGGAAAAAGACCGCCGTCGTCACAATCACAAACGGAGCATTTTCCAAAGCCGGATGGCTAAAACAGGCGGACTTGAGGGCCGCCGTCGGATCACTGTCCCAAAACCGGACCAAAGAATGATCCCGAACTTGGTAATTGTAGAGTCCTTGAGGTAACTCCCCATCCAGCTGCGACAGCAGATAAACTTCCGCCGGATAGAGACCCCCCGCCGAAGGCGCCGCCCGTAGAAACAAGTCCTGGCGGGCAATCTGAGGAATCCGTGCCGTCACCCCATAGGTGCAGTAGAGAAGATGAGATAGACGTGAGAGGACCGTTTGGCGATCGCCGATATGGGGTTTTAAGTCAATCGTTGTCCCGATAGGATAGTCTTTAAAAGGAACCGGAGGACGATCCCAATCAATGTTTGGAACCCGTTGATTGATCGTATCTGGATCATATTTAGTTCGCTCATGATAGGTTCTAGCAATAGAAAACGTCTGTTTTGTCATACCTAAAACGAATGAAACAACTTCTAGTTAGCCTATCATTTGACGGGTCACTCTGAGATTAAAACATCCATCAAAACCAGCCAAATTTCAAGCAAATCTATCAACAAAATAGCCCTTAATTCTCTGCGATCGCTTGTTATTTGACCCACACAAATCAAAATTAAGGAGAATCTTGACGGCGCTGCAAGGCCTCCTCACTACTCGAGACCTCCTCATAAATATCAGCAATACTAGAGCCTTCCGCCAACTTGCGCCGCCAAGTCTGTAACCCTCCCTCATCCACATCTCGTCCTAGGATAGCCTGATAAATCCCATTAATCCGAGCCTCAACCTCCTCCCCTTGCACCAAGGTGCGACGTAATTCCGTCAGAGACAGTCCCGCCAAAATCGCATGAGCCCAGCGTTCGAGTTCCCGTTCCGTCGCCGCCCGTTCGAGGAGTTCACGATAAATCCGGTCAATCTCAGGATAATAGTCCGACGCATCCGGCGGAATCCGAGTGCGTAGATAGGTTTGCCAGTCCAAAGTCGTCTGAGGCTGGGTATAATACCGTAGCCAATCTCGGTCAAAACAGAGCGTGTAGCCCTCCGTGCGTTGGCAGCGCTCCTGGGCATTTGCCGAAGGGGCGATCGCCGCTAAAATCGTTAAGGTCGCGATCGCCAGTCCCATTGAAGCGCCATATCGACCGTCCTTTCGAGAAAAATCCATGAAGTCCTACCTTGCTGCGGCAATTCAAATGACAAGCGTGCCAGATCTCCAGCGAAATTTGGCACAAGCTGAAGAGTTAATCGACCTTGCCGTGCGCCGAGGAGCCGAACTTATCGGATTGCCGGAAAACTTTTCCTTCCTCGGAGAAGAAGCTGACAAAATCGCCCAAGCATCCCAAATCGCCCAAGAGAGCGAACTGTTCCTCAAAACCATGGCCCAACGGTATCAAGTTAGCCTTCTCGGCGGTGGCTTTCCCATCCCCGTCAGCGAGACCCAGGCCTACAACGCGGCATTACTCATCGACCCCAGCGGCACGGAACTGGCCCGCTACCACAAAGTTCACTTATTCGATGTTAACCTGCCCGACGGCAACACCTACCAAGAATCCAGCACCGTCCGCGCCGGAACCGACCTACCTCCCGTTTATTCCTCCCCCGAGTTAGGCCAACTTGGCCTATCCGTCTGTTACGACGTGCGTTTCCCCGAACTGTATCGTCATCTCTCCCGCCAAGGGGCCGATGTCCTCTTTATTCCCGCCGCCTTCACCGCCTACACCGGCAAAGACCATTGGCAAGTGCTCTTACAGGCCCGGGCCATCGAAAATACCGCCTACGTCATCGCCCCAGCCCAGACCGGCCGCCATTATGGCATCCGTCACTCCCACGGCCATGCCGCCATTATCGACCCCTGGGGGACCGTCATCGCCGATGCTGGCACAAAAGTTGGGATTGCCATCGCCGAAATTAACCCCCAACGATTAGACCAAGTTCGCGGCCAAATGCCCTCCCTTCAACATCGCGTCTTCGCCTAGCGGGAATTGAATTTCAGCAAGTCCTCCATATGGCCAATGACCATAATCGTGTCCCCACGCTGGAGTCGTTCTGAAGTCGAGGGATGAGAGAGGGTTTGACCATTAGCGCGACGCAGGGCCACCAGCAGAAATAGGCCCTTGCCCCAAACTTCAACCTCACCAATAGAACGGCCATTAAGGCGGGAGTCTCGGGTCACATCGACCTCTATCAGTTGCAGTTGAATCTGGGCCAGCATCTCATTGAGAGTATGGCCCCCCTCATCTTGCTCAAAAAACTCAAAAGCCGTCGGTTGCGTGATGTAGTTACTCATCTGTAGGGCACCAATTTCCGCCGGCAGCACCACCAGATCTGCCCCAGCTAAACGCAGTTTATTCTCAGTCGTTGGCTTCTCTCCCCGAGCCAGAATTGTGATATCCTGCTTCAATCCCCGAGCCGTCAGGGTGACAAAGACATTCACCGCATCCTCGGGCAACACCGCCGCCAAGACCTGAGCTCGTTCAATCCCCACCGACAGCAACACCTCTTCTTCGGCGGCATCCCCCACCTGGACGAGATAACCCAGAGCTTCAGCGGTTTCGAGTAAATCGGGATTGCGATCGATAATAACAAAGGGTTTACGGGCCGCATAGAGCCGTTTCGCAAGAATTTGTCCCATGCGCCCAAAGCCACAGATGATCGAATGTCCCGTTAATTGTTCAATTCCCTTGGTTTTACGTTGAGCATCGAGGGCTCGATGAATTTCTCCTTCGGTGATCATTTGGATGAATCCTCCCACGATATACACAGCCGATGATGTTCCGGCAATGATGACAACAATCGTAAACACTTTTTCCGCTGTAGAATCGAGTGGGTTCACTTCGCCATAACCCACTCCGAAGATGGTGATGACCACCATATAAAAAGCGTCAATTAACTCCCAGCCGAGGAGGACATAGCCCACCACGGCAGCGGCGAGGGTGCCAAGGAACACAACGGCGCCTAGGAGCATTTGTCGAAAGGCACTGTGCATTGGAATGCCGCGTTAAGACTCCGTGTTAGGGCCAGATGTATGAGTCAAGTGGCAGGGTTGCCCTGAAGATACTGTGACACAATTTGTAAAATCCGTTGGCAGGCCTGACCGTCCCCAAAGGGGTTCACAGCATTGGCCATGGTTTGATAGGCCTGGGGATCTTGTAGGAGTGTGACGGCTTCTGAGGCGATGCGATCGCCGTCAGTCCCAATCAGCCTCGCAGTCCCCGCTTCAACCGCCTCGGGCCGCTCTGTCGTCTCCCGCAGCACCAACACCGGTTTACCCAGAGCAGGAGCCTCTTCTTGTAAGCCGCCTGAGTCCGTTAACAGCAACGTACAGCGGGCGATCGCCCCCACCAGGGCCGTATAGTCTAAAGGGTCCGTCAGAAAGACTCGCTCATGGTTCCCTAACATCTCTTGCAACGGCTCACGCACCGTCGGATTGCGATGCAACGGCAGCAATAGAGCCGTATCTTGGACCTGATCTAGAATCCGTAAAAAGCCCTCTGCAATAGACTTAAGGCGCGTCCCCCAATTCTCCCGCCGATGGACTGTGGCCAGGAGGACCCGATATTGTCCCCAATCCAGGCCCGGCACCTCACAGCTTGGCCTTTGGGCCGCCACCGACAATAAGGCATCAATGACCGTATTTCCCGTATGATGAATTGCCCCAATCACTCCAGACTTCCGTAAATTCTCCACCGCACGAGTCGTCGGAGCAAAGTGCAAACTCGTCAGTTGGGAAATTAAACGGCGATTGGCTTCCTCAGGATAGGGGTCAAATAGCTGATCCGTCCGTAACCCCGCCTCGACATGACCAACAGGGATTTTTTGATAAAATGCAGCCAGTGTCGCAGCGAAAGCCGTCGTTGTGTCTCCCTGAACAATCACCAAGTCCGGATGTAGCTCTTGAAAGACCGATTCAAGTCCCTGCAAACTGCGACGGGTAATGTCGGTCAGCGTTTGTTGGGGTTTCATGATATCGAGATCTCGCTCGGCTGTCAGTTCAAACAACGCCATCACCTGTTGCACCATTTCTCGATGCTGTCCCGTTAAAATGACCTGAGTCTCAAACTCAGAAGACCGTTGGAAGCAACGGATAACGGGAGCCAGCTTAATGGCCTCAGGGCGAGTTCCCAGGGTAATACAAACACGAGGAGACATAGACGACATAAGCGGCGATCGCAGAGTATGGTATAAGCCAACAACACCATCGACAACAATGGTACAAGCATAGCCCCGTAACGTTGGGGCCAAACCCGGGAAGATGTTAGAGGAATTTACGGTTTACAACCGGCCCCGGTTCCAGGAGACAATACAGGAGACAATACAGGAGACCTATAGATGAATCGGGTCTTAGCCGAACCGATCACACCCGGCCCAGCGTGATGGTGCGGCAATCGACTCCATAACCCACTCCATCCTCTCATCGTTTGCACCCAGCCTCAGATTAATCCCAAGACCAATTCACCGAATCCCTAAAAAACTCTAACACCTATGACACAGTCTCAACGCCCCCCCGTTCCCCCACCACCCCCCGGCGGTGGCCGTCGTCCCCCTCGTCCCCCCGCACCTCCCACCAGTAAACGTCCCCCAACTGCGCCCCCACCCCCCGCGCAACGACCTCCTGCGGCCCAACGTCC
>LJZT01000166.1 GCA_001314905.1 Phormidium sp. OSCR | reverse complement strand
CATTTTGGTTAGTTGCCCGCAGAGATTGTCCGTCAGTGGGGTATTGAACCCTGCTGGCTGACGCTTGTTTCCTCCCCCACCTGCGGTGCGAGGTGGGGGGTTCCACAAGGAGTTTTTGATGAATTTACAAGAAATTTCCAGCAACCTTGATAGTGACAATGCTCGCGATCGCATGTTGGCCCTAGCCTCCCTGCGCAATATCCCCGCCTCCGAGGCAGTTCCTCTAATCAAGAAAGTCCTCAACGATCATCATGTGGCCCTGCGATCGATGGCCATCTTCTCCCTGGGAATCAAGAGAACCGACGAATGTTATGAGTTACTGGTGAACCTACTGCGTCATGATCCCGACTATGGCATTCGGGCTGATGCTGCTGGAGCCTTGGGCTATCTTGGTGATCCTCGGGCCTTTGAACCCCTGTCACGAGCCTTTCTGGAGGAAACTGATTGGTTAGTTCGCTTTAGTGCAGCAGTGTCCCTGGGGAACCTGAAAAACCCAGAGGCCTACGATATTTTGCTACAAGCCCTCCATAGTGGTGAGGTGATGTTGCAACAGGCGGCGATCGCGGCCCTGGGAGAAATCCAAGCCATCGAGGCGATCGAAGATCTCCTCAACTTTGCTAGTTCACCCGATTGGCTGGTGCGACAACGCTTAGCTGAGGCCCTAGGACATCTCAACCATCCCCAAAGTTTTGCGGCCCTAACCTATCTGGAAAAAGATAGTCATCCTCAAGTGGCCGAAGCCGCACGCCTGGCCCGCACACAGTTGCAAGCAAAGACAACGCAAACGCCGGAATCAACGCCGGAATCAACGATCGAATAGAAAATCCCTATGAAGTTTAATCTGGGCTGCAATTTGACCTATAGCCTGTCGGCTGAGAGTACCTTAATTTTCAACATTGCCCTTTGTAACAACCGAGTGCAACATATCCTGCACGAAGATCTCGGGATTCAGGGCGATGCTACAGTGGATCACTATACTTCCAGCATGGGGAACCGATATAGTCGTATCAATGCAGCGGCGGGTTCCCTGACCCTCTCCTACGAAGCCAGCGTCGAGTTAAATGCCATTGAAAAACCGCCGCAAAGCATCACCGAAGTTCCCCCAGCTGAGCTTCCCTTAGAAGTCTTACCTTACCTCTATCCGAGTCGTTACTGTGAGTCCGATCGCCTGCTGCGATTTGCCCAAACTGAATTTGGGGAGTTAGTTCCTGATTACTCTCGGGTAACTGCTATCTGTAACTGGATTTATGAGAATGTCACCTATCTCTCGGGTAGTACCGACACCCAAACATCAGCCTTCGGGACGGCCACCGAACGGGTGGGAGTCTGTCGGGATTTTGCCCATTTAGGCATCGCCTTCTGTCGCGCCCTAAATATCCCAGCCCGCTTTGTGACCGGCTATGCTTACGGGTTGCAGCCTCCCGATTTCCATGCCTATTTTGAGGCTTATTTGGGTCATGCTTGGTATTTGTTTGATCCGACCCGTCTCGTTCCCCGGACGG
This sequence comes from Phormidium sp. OSCR, assembly GCA_001314905.1. Taxonomy (GTDB): domain Bacteria; phylum Cyanobacteriota; class Cyanobacteriia; order Cyanobacteriales; family Geitlerinemataceae; genus Sodalinema. The sequence continues at coordinate 4,096 of LJZT01000166.1, read as the reverse complement.
GGTTAATCCGTATTGGAACGGGCAGAGATGCGGCGGATGTTTCCTTTGCCACGCTTTTTGGACCCGTGATGATGGAGGAAATGAAGTTGTGGGTTGACTGTATCAGTCCTGGGGAAGAGCCGCAAGCGACCGATGAGGCGATCGCCTTTGTGGAATTGCCCTAGACGGGATTAGAATGACTGGGGTCGCGATCGCCAAGCCACCCCAACTAAGGTCATGAGTCCCAAGAGTAGGGAGGGTTCCGGAACCTGGGTGCTGTCTGGGTTTGCCTCCCTAGCATGAGGCTGATAATCATAGGTGAGGGTATTTTCGACAAACCAATTCAAGCTCGTTAAGACCGATTTGTTATTGATCACCGGATAGCGGATATAGCCAATCTTATCCTGATTGACTGTGCCGAACAGGCCCCCCACGCGATCGCCGGGATTGCCGAGAAAATCATGGAGATTATCGAAACTGACGCGGCCACTGAACGTTCGAGTTTCGGCTTGATTGAACTCGTCAACGGTAAAAACGCCACCGAGGTCATCCTTGAGGCTTTCAAACCCCTGAACCCCATTCAGGTCAAAGTCCCAGCTTACAGTACAATCATGCCAACCTCCCAGGGACTGACATCCGCTCACCGGCGACCAGAGCGAGTCAAAGCGAATCTCATAGCTAAAGACCACTCGTTCGAGAGACCCTAAACCGGTATCGAAGGCCTCGAACATATCCCCCGAGGGTAGAGTATTAACCGTCTGGTGAATGGTCGCGGCTTCGGCCACAGGAGGGTTTTGGAGACCAGACAGGAGAACCAGCCCTAGAGTTCCTAGAGCCAGGTGATTTATCTTGAATTGCATTAGATTTGCCCAGAATCTGTTAAATAGCGCCGGGACTTAGGGTCCGACATTAAGAATCATACCCTCTCGTGCTAACACAGCATTGGGGAAGTTGTCACGGATTTCAAACTGCAATTTATCCAAAAAATCATCCGTATGGCCCGGTTCATGGTGAAAAATGACCAAGGTTTTTACACCAGCGGCCTTAGCGACCTTAACGCCTTCTTGCCAAGTAGAATGTCCCCAACCTACCTTGGGAGATTTGGGATTATGGTACTCCTCATCAGTGTACATGGCATCATAAATCATCACATCAGCCCCTTCGGCTAAGGCCATGACGTTTTCATCGAGGCGGTCTGGGAAATGTTCGGTGTCTGTACAGTAAAACACCGAGCGACCCTGCCAGTTAACCCGATACCCCATAGCAGTATTGGGATGGTTCAGAGGCGTTGTTTCAATATGAATATCATCGAGGGTGAAGGGTTCACCGCAGATGAGGTCAGAAAACTTCATGTCCGCTCGCAGGCCTCCGAGGGGAACAGGAGAATTGGGGTGTAAGACCCGTTCCATGAAGTGTTTTTCTAGGGATTCACCATTTTGGGGAACAGCACCGTGGATGCGTAAACAATGACCTTCGACAAAGGCGGGAGTAAAAAAAGGAAACCCTTGGATATGGTCCCAATGGTAATGGGTGAAGAACATATAGGTCTCCGCAGGTAGCTGCCGCATGATGTCTTTGCTTAAGGACTGAAGGCCTGTTCCTCCATCAAAGATAATGCGCCGGCCCCCAACTTCCATTTCGATGCAGGAGGTATTGCCACCATAGCGAACGGTGGTGTGGCCGGGGGTCGGAATACTTCCGCGAACGCCCCAGAACTTCACGAGAAATTCAGAAGAGGTGGCTGGTTCCATAGACGTTTCGGGAGACGTTTCGGGGACAGGGGGAGGGGAGTGACTCGGCCGAGAGGACAACGTCCCGACTAAGCGTTAGGGAGATGGGTGGACGGTGGTCTTGCTGCTGGCAGGGTTCGGCATTGGGCTTGCTGGCGCAGCAGGTGGTCGCAAAGGACGAGGGCGACCATGGCTTCGACCATGGGAACGGCCCGGGGAAGTACACAGGGATCATGGCGTCCCTTGGCGGCAAGCACGGTGTTTTGACCATCACGGGTAACGGTCTGTTGTTCTTTCCGAATTGTAGCAGTGGGTTTGAAGGCAATGCGAATGGAGATATGTTCTCCGTTACTGATGCCACCTTGGATGCCTCCGGAGCGATTGGTACGGGTGCGGATGTTGCCGTCGCTGTCGGCGTAGAACTCATCATTATGTTCACGGCCGCTGAGTAAGGTTCCGGCAAAGCCGGAGCCAATTTCAAAGCCTTTGGTCGCGGGGAGGGACATGACGGCTTTGGCGAGATCGGCTTCGAGTTTGTCGAAGACGGGGTCTCCGAGGCCTTTGGGGACGGAACGGGCGATGCATTCGACGACGCCTCCGAGGGAGTCTCCCTCTTTACGGGCCGCTTCGATCGCCGCGATGGCTCGTTCGACGAAGTCCGCATCGGGCGATCGCACCATATTTTGTTCGACATCCTCTAGGGTGACGGTGTCTGGGTTGACCTGAGCTTCGAGGTCTCGTACCCGTTTAACATAGCCGACAATCTCGACCCCTGCCACTTGTTTTAAAATCTTTTTGGCGATCGCCCCGGCGGCCACGCGGCCAATGGTTTCTCGGGCTGAGGAGCGTCCACCGCCTTGCCAGTTGCGGATGCCATATTTCGCGTCGTAGGTGGCATCGGCATGGGAGGGACGGTATTTGACGGCCATTTCGTTGTAATCGTGCGATCGCGCGTCTTTGTTGCGAACCAGAATTGAGATGGGGGTTCCGAGGGTTTTGCCTTCAAAGACACCCGAGAGAATTTCACAGCAGTCACTTTCGCGGCGAGGGGTGGTAATTTTGCTCTGTCCCGGACGACGGCGATCGAGTTCAAATTGGATCTCTTGGGGGGAAATTTCGAGTTGAGGTGGACAGCCGTCGATGATGACGCCAACGCCCCCACCATGAGACTCGCCAAAGGTTGTTACCCGAAACAGATGTCCGAAACTGTTACCCACTATTTGCCGCTTTTGCTTGCAAGAGAACCTTTGTATCTTAACATTCCCAATCCAGTTTGGTGTCAGCGTTGCAGGGAGGAGGGACGGGAGATAGGGGGAATCCCTGCCATATCCAGAATCTCGGGGATTAGATGTTCGGTGCGAATGGCCATCAAATGTACGCCCTGACAGAGACAGCGAGCCTGTTTGATTTGTTCGGCGGCGATGGCCATGCCTTCTCGTAGGGGATCGGCGGCTTCGTCGAGGCGATCGATGGTCTCGTCGGTGATATGCACGCCGGGGACGTATTTGTTGATGAATTTAGCGTTTTTGGCGGATTTGAGTAGGAAGATGCCGGCCAGAATCGGTTTGTCGTACCTGGCGGCGATTTGCGTCATGAATTTGTCGAGGCGGTCAAAGTCGGAGATGAGTTGGCTTTGGAAGAATTGCGCCCCGGCGGCAATTTTGCGCTCGAAGCGACGCTGCAAGCCGGACCAACTGGCTAATTGCGGATCGACGGCTGCCCCGCCAAAGAGGTCGAGTTTGCCGTCGCTGAGGGGTTTATCGTTGAAGTCAAGACCCTGATTCATTTTTTGTAGGGTTTGCAGGAGACGCACGGATTCGAGGTCAAAGACGCTTTTGGCTTTTTCGTGGTCGCCGGCTTTGACGGGATCGCCGGTGAGGGCGAGAACGTTGCGAATCCCGAGGGCGTAGGCTCCCATGAGGTCGGCTTGTAGGGCGATGCGGTTGCGATCGCGACAGGCCACCTGAAACACCGGTTCAATGCCATATTGCACCAGTAGAGCCGAGGCGGCTAGGGAAGACATCCGCAACACCGCTCGGGACCCGTCGGTGATGTTGACAGCATGAACCCGCCGTTTCAGACAGGTCGCCATTTTCAGCATATGGCTGGGGTCACCGCCTTTTGGGGGGGCAACTTCGGCGGTGATGAGAAATTCTCCGGTGTGAATAGCGGTACGAAGACGGGACATAGATTAGGGAACAGTGAATAGGGAATAGTGAATAGTGAATAGTGAATAGTGAATAGGGAATAGTGAACGGGGAAAAACCTACTTTTTGCTTTCGACGGGCTTGACATCCTCCCACACTAATTCAAAGAATATAGTGTGGGATTCCCACCATCACTCTGTCGGGGTTTCCTCTTTCCACGACTCAACTTACCTTGAGGAG